>NZ_CP033968.1 GCF_003854935.1 Cupriavidus pauculus | reverse complement strand
CAGAAGGTTCGCCGCCCCTCGATGACGCCCTCCTCCAGCACCAGTAGGCTTTTCTCCAGCAGAATCAGATCAGCCGCCTCCTTCGCGATGTCCACCGCACTATCTACCGAAATTCCGATGTCAGCGGCCCTCAGTGCCGGAGCATCATTGATGCCATCGCCCATAAAGCCAACGACATGACCGTTGTCTCGCAACGTATGCACCAGGCGCTCTTTGTGCAACGGCGACAGGCGGGCGAATACATTGTGAGTGTCGACTGCTCGCGACAGCTCAGCGCTACCCATTCGTTCGATGTCGGGCCCCAGTAGCACTCCCTTGACCTCCAGGCCCACTTCGCGACAGATCTTGGCGGTCACAAGTTCGTTGTCCCCGGTCAGTACTTTGACGGTAACGCCATGTTGACGGAGCGCTCGCAACGCCGGAGCTGTCGACTCCTTGGGCGGGTCCAAGAAGGCGATGTAGCCGACCAAGATCAGATCGCGCTCGTCAGCTACGCCATAGGCTTCGGTCGCCGGCGGCGTCTCCTTAGTAGCTACCGCCACTACGCGCAGTCCTTCCTCGTTGAGGTCATGCGTAACCTTGCGCACCTGTGCCAGCAGCCCGGCGTCAAGCGGCAAGATCGCCCCGTTGACCTGCACGTGCGAGCTGACACTCAGGATTTCCTCGACAGCACCCTTGCAGATCAACTCGTGATGATCGTCTCGTTCGCCCACCACGACCGACATGCGGCGGCGCTGAAAATCGAACGGAACTTCATCCACCTTGCGGTAGTGAGACAATGGCTGCAATTCCTTTTGCAGTTCGACATGTTCCAGCACGGCGCGGTCCAGGAGATTCTTCAGCCCGGTCTGGAAGTAGCTATTCAAGTAGGCATACTTGAGCACATCGGTTGACACGGCGCCCAGTACGTCGGTATGGCGCTCCAGCACAATCCTGTCCTGCGTTAGCGTTCCAGTCTTGTCGGTACACAGCACATCCATCGCACCGAAATTCTGGATAGCGTCGAGCCGCTTCACAATGACTTTTCGTTTAGACAGCAACACGGCGCCCTTGGCCAACGTGGAGGTGACAATCATCGGCAGCATCTCTGGCGTCAGGCCGACGGCTACTGACAGCGCAAAGAGAAATGCCTCCATCCAGTCGCCTTTTGTGAAGCCATTGACGAGCAACACAATCGGCACCATCACCAGCGCAAAGCGGATCAGCAGCCAGCTCACCTGGTTCACGCCAGCCTGAAAGGCGGTAGCCGTGCGATCCGAGGTCGTCAAGCGCGACGCAATCGTCCCGAAGTAGGTTTGGTTACCGGTGGCCAGCACCACCGCGGTCGCTGCGCCGGAAACTACGTTAGTACCCATGAAGGCAATGTTGCTCAGATCCAAAGGGCTTTCCACGCGCGCACGCCGTTCGGCAAACTTCTCAATCGGCAGCGATTCTCCTGTCATGGCTGCCTGGCTGACAAAAAGATCCTTCGCCATCAGGATGCGGCAATCGGCTGGAATCATGTCACCTGCTGACAGGGCGACAATCTCGCCCGGCACCAGTTTGCTCAACGGCACCTCCATCTTGGCTGGTGGCTTGGTATGCAGATGCACGTTGAAGAACTGCGCACTGGTCGTGGCAATCTGCGCGGCCATGTCCCGCCGCACCACCGTAGCGGTGGTGCTGACCATGGCTTTCAGTGCCTCGGCGGCCCGGTTCGACCGACGCTCCTGGACGAAGCGGATCAGCGTCGAAAGGACCACCATTGTGCTGATCACAATGGCCGCCTTCATATCTTCCGTTGCATAGGAGATCGCGGCCAGTACCGTAAGCAGCAGATTGAAGGGATTTCGGTACGAGTGCCACAAATGCCGCCACGCAGGCAATGGCTTCTCGTGCTCCACCTCGTTGGAACCGAAGCGCTTGAGGCGTTCCTCGGCCTCCGCGCTTGTCAGGCCGTCTTCATGCGAATGCAGGCGGACCAACACGGTGGCAACTTCCTCACGGGCAGCGCGCTGCAGATCGCGCGTCAGGCTCTCCGGTACGGCTCTCGACGGTCCGGCCTCACCGAGGGATTCGAACATCGCCAGCCGACGAAATTGGTGCGTGACGCGACGCGTACGCAGGAAGGCTCCGAAGAGCGTCTTCAGGAGTTTGAAGTTCATGACCGAATCTCCATCATCGGTTAGTGGTGCGGCAGACGCACGGACGGCAAATCTGAATGCCAAGGCTCCGCATTCGCGCCATAAGGCGCACGGTTGAGCCAACATTGCGTTTCTGAATGAGTGGCGGCTCGCCGGCGACGACTCAAAACTCGGCGTGGAGGCGTACGCCGTAGATCGTCACCGGCCCGCGATCGCGGTTGTAGCCGGGATGCTGGATGTATTGGAAGTCCGGGCTGATCCACAAGCGCTTGGTAGGCTGGAAGCTGTAAAACACTTCCAGAACGCGCTCCTGACCGTAGTTCAAGGCCCCGTCGCCGAGAAACGCACCGAGGCCACCGGCGGCAAGGTAGGCGCGGTGAGCGCTGCCAAGCATGTTTACCGCCACCCCGATACCCAAAGTGTCCTGTGGGCGCCCCCAGCGCTGTCCGGAGAGGATGCCGCCGACCGAGAAACTGCGTCCAATCTCGGTAAAGGCATAGGTTTCCGTCTTGTCGTCAGCCCAGTCGACACGGGCGAACAAGCCAAGATCCTTCCCAACCTGCTGTTCAAAACTGAGCCCAACACCGACTTTGGCGTGCTCGCGACGCACGTCGGCGACGTCCGGTGTGCGACCATTGGCGCTGCCAATTGCGATGGCATCGCGAAACGCGCCCGTCTTCGCCTTGTTGCGCCACAACAAGAGGCGGGCCTTGCCTGGCTGGCCAACGAACTGATAGCCCTTTTCTAGTTCGATCATGTCGCCGTAGTGCTCCATGAAACGAGCGTCCAGCGCCAGGCCGTTCGACTCGACGGGCAACAGGAAGCGACCGACTCGTACCGCCCAGTCGTCGTAGATGTATTCGAGTGCGACGCCCCAGTTGTAGCCGCGTGCGTCGGCCGGATAATCGAACGAGCCGTGCGTCAGGAATGACCAGTTCAGAAACTGTGTGCGGGGATCTTGACCGTACTCGACGGCGTTGAAGATATCGAGAACCGGCACGTTCCCGGCAGTCAATACCAAGCGCCGCTTGTCGAGCTGGGCGGCAAACTGATTGAAGTTGGCCTCGACAACTTCTTCGCCTCCGCCCAGGCCCCATGCTTGGCGCAAAAACGCACGCGCGCGATACACGGTCGGACTCGTACTCGAAAACTTGGCGCCTTCGCCGTTGGAAAGCCCTCCGAGGCCACGCAGACCGGAGAACGGTACGCCTTGAACGGCCTCGGGATTGAAGTGAAACTCTGCGCCTCGCCACGGGCGAACGCCGAGATCCAGCGTAACGCTCCACGAATAGCTCTTGTCTCGCTGCTGACTTAGACTATTTTCGCCAGAATAGGCCGCATCGAACGCCGGCTTACGCTGCCACACATAGGTAGTCTGGCCGTGGAAGGCGAAGCGTTCCGAATTCTCAAGAGGAGTGTTCTCGTCTGGCACCGCAGCGCCAGACGCGTTTTCCAACACTTGTGCCCGCAATCGAGTCGAAGGGACTACGGCTACGAGGGTCAGCAGCAGGATCGGCGCGAACGCGCCGTGCGAGACAAGGAGGGTTCTAAGAAAATGCAGGGATGCAAAAAAATGCTGCAGAAAAATGAGCGACATGCGACCTCCCCCACGCGCTTCTACGGCGCATGTAGGCACACACGACCTGCATCGTGAGAAACGCGCGAGCGTAAGTCGCCCTCAGTTTCCCTGATGACAAAGGTCGCAAAAATAGATGGGAGATGGCCGCGCGGGGAACCCGCGCGAATACCACTGCCCGCCATGTCGGCTAGGCAGTGGCGAAGAGTCGCCTTGACTGACTAGCCGTTCAGGTTTCGACGTAACGCCGACTAGAACAACAGTCCATGGGAAAAACCTTGAATGAAGACGGGGCGGAGCATACCAAATGCTTCAGCTAACCCGCAAATGTTTTCTTCAAGCTCATGCACAACGCGCGGTTCCTTCGCAACACCGCCGGCTCTATGGCGATTCCAGTGAATCGCCGAGAAGGGGACGGTGCTGCGTCACTCCCTCGATATAGCCCCGCACAACGCGACTGAACGCCGGACGACGCGTTCAACCACGATCGAATCCGAGGATGACGTTTCGCGTAATTCGCGTTGCCAGGGACTAAGCGTGAACCCACGCCGTCGATCCTTCGGCGCAATCTGACGACTGCACTTGTGTGTGCCGCAGGCTCCGAATGAGAGATCGCCCACTCCAGAAAAAAAGAGAGCCCTTGGAATATGCCTCTCACAAGGGATCGAAGCTCTACGCTTATGCAACCACGACGCTCTTGTGGATACGGACGTAGAGCGGGATGTCAAAGCCCTGGACTCCCGTCGCAATGGGTTGCTTCTCTGAAGCCCCATCCCAGAGGATCAATCCAGCAAATCCGAGTACTCACCATGCGAGTACTTGCGCGCCCGCTCCCATGGTGCCGCGGCGGGCAGCGCAACGCGGCTGACCCGCGTGGTCTTGCTCTGGGTGCCGTCCACGCTGCGCGACTGCACCAGCCGCGGATACTGGTTCGCGACATCCCATTGCACTGTCAGCTGGTCGGCGCCGCGCCGTGCGCTGTAGGTCTGCACGCCATCGCGCACCGGGCCCTCGGCCTTCATGGTCTTGAGCAGGGCCGGATCGAGCAGATGCCGTGCGGCCGGCCACGATCCGTCGAAGCCGACGTTGCCGTAGTCACCCTGCCCCACTTCGAACGTGCGGCGCTTTTCGTCGCTGACCAGGCGCACCAGCAGTTTGCCGTTGGGCTGACGGGCGATCCAGCGGGCTGCGGTGGCGGTATCGAGGTGCTTGTGTCCCTTTTCCGCCTGCTCGCCGGCATGGTGGTTGTGCTGGACCGCCGCGGGAATTTCGCGCTCGATCCACACGGCGTCGCCGCTGCGGTAGACCTGCTCGCTGAAGGCGACGTCGCGCTTGACGCCGTCGTTGCCGAGGACCGACAGCTCATGCTGGACGCGCAGCGCCAGCGACGCAGGTTCGGCCGCGGCGGCCAGGGACGAGGCGCCTGCAGCGAGCGACGCCACCAGGACAGACTGGATGAAAAGCTTCATGGGATAACGAATACCGTAGAGACATTGAAACGACGATGCGCGCGCACCGGGGTATCCGATGCGCGCGCATCCGTAGCGAGGAACCCTGGCTTACAGGCCCGCCGCCGACTTCACCACGCCGAACACCTTGGTGTTGTCGAGCGTGCCCTTCAGCGGTGCGCTGCCGGGGCCGGTCGAGAACAGCATGACGTCGCCGCCGCCGTGCGTTTCCGCGCCCGGGCTACCCAGGTTCACGCCCACTTCCTGCAGGTAGTCATTGGCGGTGGTGTCGACCAGCGTGGGATCGTCGCGCGTGGCCTTGCGCGGCGTGCCGCCGTTGCCGAACACCAGCGTCGTGTACGGCAGGCCGTCGGCGGCCTTGGCGGTCTGCTTGGTCTTGTAATCCGTGGCGGTTGCCAGGATCGGGTTGCCACGATGCGAATAGCCGTTGATCGTCATCGTGTGGTCGTGGTCGGCCGTGACCACGATGATCGTGTTCGACAGGTCCACCAGCGACAACGCGCGCTTGATGGCGTCATCGAAGGCGATGGTGTCTTCCAGTGCGCGCTTGGCGTTGGTGCCGTGCAGCGCGTGGTCGATACGCCCGCCTTCCACCATCAGGAAGTAGCCGTTGCTGTTCTTCGACAACATCTCGATGGCCTTGGCCGTCATGTCGGCCAGGCTCGGCTGCGTGGCGCCCTGGCCCCGGCCTGCGACACGATCGATCTCGTACTCGAGATGACTCGTCGAGCTGAACAGGCCGATCAGCTTGGTGCCGGTGGCGCGAACCATCTCGTCGCGCGTTGCCGCCACCGTGTAGCCCTGGCCGGCCATTTCGGTCAGCAGGTTGCGGCCATCGAAGCGGCCACGCGTGTTGGTGGTGGCATCGTATGGCGTCCAGTGGTTGCGGCCGCCGCCCATCAGTACATCCACGCCGTCGCCCAGCGCCGTGTTGAAGCCCACGCCGCCCGGCACCGCCTGGGCCGCGATGTGGTACTGCGCGTCGCGGTGGCAGATATGGGAGTACGTGGCGGCGGGCGTGGCGTGGGTCAGCTCCGTCGTGGTGATCGCGCCAGTGGCCTTGCCCTTGGCCTTGGCCAGTTCCAGCAGCGTCGGCACGGCCGTGCCGTTGGTCGGCGTGCAGTTGCTGATGGTGCGGTTGCCGTTGGCGTCGGCGCTCGGGGCGGTGGCCACCGTGTTGGCCGACATCGAGATGACCTCGTTGTTCATCTTCACGCCGGTCATGTAGGCGGCCATCGACGGGGCGCTGTCGGTGGTTTGTGCGTCGTTCGAGAACGTCTTGATGCGCGCGGTGCGACGCAGCGATTCCATCGTCAGACGGCCCGATTCGCCGTACTTGTAGATGCGCGACGCGGTGACGGTGGCCGGGCCCATGCCATCGCCCAGGAAGAAGATGACGTTCTTGGCCTCGCCGGCGGCGTGCGCCGGCAGGGACAGGCATGCGCTGGCGGCTGCGGCGGCCAGCAGGCCGATACGGGTAGTGATATTCATGGTCGTTGTTCCGTTCTGGTGTGTGGGGGCTCAGAGTCCGATCGACTTCTTGATCAGGCCGAAGACCTCGGTGTTGTCCATCACACCCGAGAAGTTGGTGGCGCCATTGCCCATCGCACCGATGAACACGTCCGTGCCGCCGTGCGTTTCGCCGCCGACCGGCATCGGGATCACCGCTTCCTGGTGGTAGGTCTTCTCGTAGACCATGGCGTCGGTCAGCGCGGTGCGCGTGGCCGGGCGGTTTTCGCCGTTGCCGAAACCGATGATCGAGAACGGGTTGCCGCCGCTATCGAGCTTCAGGGAGCCGGTGACGTAGTCCTTCACCAGGCCCAGCACGCCGGGGTTGGCGTCGCTGGTCTTGCCGGTACGCTTGGCGTAGCCGTTCAGCACCAGCGTGTGGTCGTGGTCGGCGGTGACGACGATCAGCGTGTTCTTCAGGCCCGGGTCGATCACGTTGAGCTTGTCGATGGCGGCCTTGAGCGCGTCGTCGAACGCGGCGGTGTCCTGCAGCGCCTTGCGGGCCGTGGTTTCGTGCAGCGCGTGGTCGATACGGCCGCCTTCCACCATCAGGAAGAAGCCCTTCTTCTTGGCGGCCAGCACGTCGATGGCCTTGCCGGTCATCTCGGCCAGGCTCGGCTCCTTGGCCGGATCGCGGTCCAGGTCGTATTCCATGTGGCTGGCGTTGAACAGGCCCAGCACCTTGGCATTGCTGGCGGCGATCTTGTCGAAATCGGCCTTGCTGGCGGCATAGGTGTAGCCGGCGGTCTTCAGCTCGGTGACCAGATCGCGGCCATCGGTGCGCTTGCCGCCTGCGGTGGTGGCCAGGAAGTGCTGGCGGCCGCCGCCAAAGATCACGTCGACGCCATCGGACAATGCGCCGTTGAAGCCAGCACCCGACGGCACCAGTTGCGCGGCGATTGCGTTTTCGCCGTCGCGGTGGCAAATGTGCGCGTACGTGGCAGCCGGCGTGGCGTGCGTGATGCGCGTGGTGGTCACCACGCCGGTGCCGTAGCCGGCAGCCTTCATCTGTTCGAGCAGCGTCGGCACGGTGGCGCCGTTGCCGCTGGACGGGCACGTGGTATCGGCGCCCGAGACGTAGGCCTTGCCGCTGGCATCGGTGGCGCGGGTTTCCGCGGTCATCGAGATGACCTCGTTATTCATCTTCACGCCGGTCATGTACGCTGCCATCGACGGCGCGCTGTCCGTGACCTGGGCATCGTTCGAATACGTGCGGATAAACCCGCTTTCCGGCATCGTGTCGATGGTCAGGTCGCCTTCCTCACCCACCTTGTAGATGCGCGCCGCGGTCAGTGTCGTCAGCCCCATACCATCGCCGAGAAAGAAGACCACGTTCTTTGTCGGTACCGCCGTCTGCGGAGGCGACGTCGGCGTGACCGGTGATTCGCCGTTATTGGAGCCATCGCCGCCACATGCAGCGAGCGCGATTGACACTACAGCCGGCACAACTGCCGAAATTCTTCTCATTGTGACTTCCTCCCTGATTGGAGCAGAGAGGATGGATCACAAATATGGCGGCTACGTGACACATTGATTGCATCGCCATTCAACCTGTCACGTTTGAACTTTAGCGCATTCGAATGACAGACGGCTCGCTATCAACATTACCAACTTGTAATCAACATTCAACGAGGCAGCAGCCTTGGATCGCTATAAACGAACCGACGACTGTCGCAGGTCGGATAGTCGGTTCAATCCCTTAATGGCAGATATTCGGCATCAGCCGGAGCAGGAGTCAGTCAAATGAAAGGTATCGCATTTGCCATCGTTCTATCGACCACCATCGCCTTGCCAGCCTTTGCGCAAGGCACCAGCGATTCCACACAAGGTCGCAGCCGAGCGGAGGTCAAGAAGGAGTTGGCCAAGTCCAAGCACGACGGCACTTACACCAAGAAGAACGGCGAGTACCCACCCAGCGAGCAGACGGTCAAGCAGCAAAAGGCCGATCACGCTGCCTCGATGCACTCCAAAGACGGTGCCAATCCCGCGTTTGACAAGCATGACGAACCCGGCGCTGCTCGATAACTGATAAACCAAAAGACTTGCTAACAGGAGAGGCGTATCGCTTCTCCGGTTCCCTTTTCATCGCACCTGACGTGCTAGTTGACGAGGCACCTAGCGTGGTGAGCGTCGAACGCGAGCATGGCTTCATATGTTGATAATGACTCCTCCGACGCCGACAGTTCATGGTCAGTAGGTCGATCCCTTAGACGCCACTGGCGTGGCCATGACATGCCGATGCTTAAAATCTTTACTGAAGGCGGCCAGAACGGACCGCTTATTGCCGTATTCGGCGATGGCGCTGGAATGTCCTACTACTTTGTTGGGGCAAGGTGGAACCAGCAATTCCGGGCGCTACAAATGCTGAAGAATGCTATGGCGACTGGAAGGCGCGATCTAGTTGTGGAGGCTATGGATTCAGGGAATGTACTCAAAAATGTCGGCGGCCTGAACTCCACCCAAGGGTGAGGAAGCTGTGGCAAATATGTTCGACGCGAACGATAGCGCAGAGATCCTTGATGCGACCTTTGCCGTGGAGACCGAAGGCGATATGCTGGTCGATGAACTAGTTGACGTCGCAGCCATCATCTGATGGATATCTGCCCCGCCCCCTGCAATTGCCTAAGTACGTGTGAAAGGGACGGGGATAGCGAGATTCCCAGTGCTCGGTCTGGCGAACTGCTGCGACCCGCACTACTTCCGTTGCTCGACTCGGAAATGTTCGATCGACTGGCCCGCATCGATAGCACGCTGCATCCGATCCGGCATGGTGCCACAGCCATTCCAGACATGGCCAGTGGCGTCCCGGAACAGGATTCCCCTCGGAGCGCTGGGCCCGGCCACATCTGGCGCCGCGAAACAGCGCGCCGCCAGTAGGTGCTCGTAGGTCAGCCCGACGCGTACCATCTGGGACTTGATCCAAAGGAGCTGCTCGATAGCTGATAAGCCGAAAAGCTTGCAATTGGAGAGGGCATATCGCTACTCCTGTTCCCTTTCCACCGCACCTGAAGCGCGGGTTGCGAGGCCCCCATCGCGTCCAAGTTTCCTACGACGATCCTCCACGTGCCCAGCGAGTCACGGCCATACGTGCGGCTTCGCCACCCTTCAGTCTAGAGGACCTTCCAGTCAAGTCGGTTTCTCCGGCGGCGGCCGCAGGCTTCATTCGAGTACAGCAGAGCGCGCATTTTTTTGCTTTGCTAAGTACGGTTATCATGCACAGGCGGAAAGCACCACAATCAAGCGAAAGTGCTTTATGTGGCATTTTTTTGGCGACGGCCAACTTATGGGCACGTAACAAGAAGAACGGCCAGCGCATGGGGCTGCTAGCGGTTCCCGCGTAGCCGCCAGGTTGGGGCCGGTATGAGCGCAGTGCCCCCGGCATGCGGCGCCGGCAAAGAAAAAGCCGGCTGGCGCCGGCTTCTTCCCAGTAGAGCGTGGCCCGCGTCAGACGACTGTCACCGGCAGGTTGCCCGAGATCTGCAGCATGTCGTGCTTGGTGAGGAATTCCTCGCCCGTGATGCGGATCTCGGCGATGTGGGTCGTGCTCTGCGCGGCATCCGTCTGGGCGTCGAGGAGCGCCTGGGTGCCGGCCTGCACCAGCGTCGGCAGCGAGTGCTGAACGACGTTGGACCAACGGGCGCTGGTGATCTCGACATCGACCTGCGTGATCGTGGCACCGGCGACCCGAGGCTTGGGCAGCAGCTCGGCCATCATGCTGAAGCCGTTGGCGTACTTGAAGGTGATGAGTTGCATCGCGTCCAGCGATGTGTGTGGGTAAATCGGATTAACCATATTGTGTAGCCTTGTATGTTGCGTCGGCCGGATAGGCCCGACCGAGTGCATTGATCGTGCCGCGCCCGGACCCAAAAGTCAAAATGCGAGCGGACGTAGTAAACCCCGCGCGCACGCCGTCAGGTGTGCGCCCCTGGGCGGTTTCACCCCCCTATATATAAATAGAGGGCACGGAACAGCGCGGCGGTACCCTGAGAGTTCGCCCGACGCAACCAGTCAGGGCAGGAGCCCGAGCCGCACCGCATACTCCTCGTCAGTCAGGTTTTTCATCTCCCGTGCGCGCACTGCCGCAGGATTTGGCTGACGGATCAGCGAACCTAGCGGGCCGGGCACGTCGACCGACGGGAAGAGAAGATCCGCGCGATCGCGTTCTCGGGCAATGTTCACGAACATCTGGACTTCAGGTGGGAGGGGCATATTTGCTCCGCTGCTTTAGGAGCCTTCATTGTCACGGCGACGCGCGACGCAGATCGGGGGCGTTTTCCTAGCTTCTGCGACCGTAAAAAGTCGACGTTCGCGGCGGAGCAAGCTGGGCCAGATCTGCCAGAGGCGTTACCGGGCCCTGCACGGGCTGGGTGGCTAGCCCGCTGGGACTTCGGGGACAATGGCCGTTCCGCTGCACGGCCGATCGCCTTTTTATGCCCACTGTCCCCATCCACAAAGAGTTTCGCCTGCTCTCGTCGACGCCAAACCTGACCTGGCAGAAGAAGACGCCGCCGGCCTCCGGGGCACACGTCAACATCTGGTGGCTCTATCTGACTATGCAGAGAGCCAGCAAGCTCGGGCTCACGCTGGGCGGGTCCGGACAGGAGACCGTGCGAGCTACCGCGGAGGCAGCATTGTCCGTGTGTGCCTGGGATGGCCACGGCTATTCGGTGACGCCAGCGTACTCCCGCCTCAAGGATTACGTGAAGCCATTCCTGTCGGGGACCCTGGGTGCGGGGCTAGCCCTGCTCCAGATGGACCACGCCGGCTACCCATGGATGGCGCACTGGGAGGACTGCGGGGGGCAGACAACGTCAGCGCATCCCGACTTCGTGTTCTTCCGCGCCGCAACCGCGACCACGCCGGCGGCCGTGTGCCTCGCCGAGTCAAAGGGCTCGCGAGCGACGACGACTGATTTGGATGTACAAAAGGACTGGGAACGGCAAGTCTGGTCCAACCGCCATCAGGTTCTCACCCTGCCAGGTGGGGGAAACGTTGCGCCCACGGAGGGAACGCTCGTTTCCAGTGAGCTGCCCGGACCCGCAGGAAAGAAGCGGTTCCGGTCCACCCTGGTACACGGGGTGTTTCCGAGCGGGCTACCGGCCGTGACTCCTGCTACCGCATCGTCGCCCGGCGGCGGAGTGGGCCCGAACGCGGCCGGCGGCAATCAACCGCTGGATCAGCACGCCCCAGAGATGGACTGGCGGGGCATCCAGCGTGCCAGCCTGCGCCACACTTGCCGACTGCTCGACATGCCGCTGACGGAGTCCATTCTCGCGAGCCGATTCTGGGACGGCTTTTCGCTCAATCTCCTTTTCACCCAGCCACGACCATCAGCCCGTCGCGTCGTACTGGAGCTGCGCGATCGCCGTGCCCTACTGGGATGGGATGATCAATCCGAACCTGACGTTGTCTACGCGGGCCCGCCGCAGGTTGTGGTCCAGCCGGACGGCAGTTGGTGGGGAGCGACAATCTACTGTCGCGCCAGCGTGCTACGGGAAGTGCTCAGGGGGCGGGTTGTTGATGTCGTCGATACTACCGAACGGCGTGTGAGATCCTGGGGGGAAGGCGGGCAGCAGATGATCCGGTTGGAAGCTGCCGACGGCGTCGGACTGATGGTGCGCAAGATGTTCGGAGCCCCTGGCTCCTAAAGCCAATCTGGAAAGGCTGGTGGAAACACGGCCTCCACAAAAGCGAAAAAGGGCGATCATCGGTCGCCCTCTTCTGAACGTGCTGCTTGTGATTAGGCTGCCGCGTCCTTAAGCTTCTTCAGCGGACGCACCTTCACCTTGACCGATGCCGGCTTGGCGGCGAACCATTGGTCTACACCAGTGAAGGGATTCTTCCCGAAACGCTTTTTCGTGGCAGGAACCTGGATAGCGGCCACCTTGAACAGGCCCGGCAACGTGAACTCGCCAGCGCCCTTTTTGTGGATTGCGCTCACGATGGTGTTCTCGAGATGAGCCAGCACAGTCTGCACGGTCTTCTTGTCCAGTTCAGTCTGGGCGATCAGGTGGGCAAGCAAACTCGACTTGTTGAACGTCTCCTTCAGCGGCTTGACCACCGGTGCCGCAGCGGCGGCCTTCGGTGCTGCCTTCGCAGGGGTCTTCACAGCAGCCTTCTTGGCCGCGGGCTTGGCGGCCGGCTTCGCAGCGGCCTTGGCAGTCGTCTTAGCTTTGGTAGCCATTTTCGGTTCGTAGTCTTAGAGGTTTAGCGTGCCAACGCACTGGCGATCTGCCCGGGCGCGACACTGCCCGTGATATTGCCATGATGACGAGCGTTTTCAAGGCCTTTTTTGAGTATCCGCGTTACAGGATGTTCCGGTGTTGTCGTGTCCATGCATCGCAGGCGGAAGCGCGGCGTATAGCCTTGCGCCGGCAGCGCCGTCGCCGATTGATACGAAATCAGCCAGGTCATCAACAAGCCCATCGACGACGCTAGCGCGTCCACCGAAGCGACCTTGCAGGGAATGTGAGCGCTATGTCGCTTGACCCGCGAGGATCGTTCGCGGATAACCAAAGCTTGCCAACAACCAGTTGCACAGATGATCAGGTTCAAGCTTCCCGCGATGAGAATCGCCAACGTCGCGATTCTCTTCTCGACGTACTTCGCCTATGCAGTTGCTGTCTCAGCCTACTCGTACGCTGTGGCCGCACACAGGTGGGCGGCTCCTGGGAAACCTCAGGCAGAGAGGTTCTCCACGGAGGTGCGTCAGTACGTCTCAGCACTGCAAAACTGGGAGACGCAATGGCATTCGCTTTTTCCGAATACCCTTGACCACCTTCTGTTCGGCATCTGGTGCGCGGCGTTGGTGTCGATTGCTGCTTTGGTACTGCTTTGCTCGGATCAAAACGCTGGCACCGGCACGTATCGACTCGGTCGCAAACTCCGCATTTCCCTTGCAGCGACTCTCGCAGTTTTGGCCTTCTGCGGCCTATCGATTCGGCCTTACAGTTGGCTTGACTACATCACGGCGGCGTCGGCCGGACTGGTGATCGTTGCTGTCGGCATTTCAAACTGCAACGTTATCGGGTTTGCGCGGCGCAGACCAAGTGCGTTTGTTTTCGTGCTCGGGATTTTCCTTTGGCTGCGCTTGGGAGTAGGTTGGGAGTTCCACCAGTGGTTGATCGACGATCCCAAGGCGGAAGGCACGCCAAGGGAGCTTACTGCCTCCATTGTGGGACTGATTGTCGGGTCATACCTTTGGGGCAAAGTATGTCGGGGACTGGAGCGCATCCTGCGCCGGATTAGAAGTGGCAGGAGCCAGCAGAACGTTGTGGTGAACGCAGCGGCATAGCGTGGTTCCTTGCGCGGTACGAGGGGAACGCGTTGAAGCGCCGAGACTTCCCCCCTGAAGCACAAAGGCCCCACGAACCGCGAGGTCGTGGGGCCTTTCGACTTCTGAACGCCAGTCGCTAGCTGCTAAGGCTTCCGGCTATTAGTGGATCACAACGGAAAGAGTCGTGCCGGCCGGTACTTTAACCGTCTCGGTGTATCGACCCTTCGCAGCTTGCCGCACGACGGGCAGGCTCGCATATGCCTGGAGCGTGGTGGGCACCGTCTGAGTCAGCGTCCGGTACGGCGCGTAGGCCGTCGGATCGATGGCCGGAATGTTGTACCCGTTGTCGGAGCGAGCCGGGAAACCAAAGCCCTTGGGGCTCGTCGCTGCTGGAATAAGCGCTCCCGCCGTTGCCGAGAATCGGCGGAACTGCCCCACGAAACTGGTGCCGGGGAAATTCGTCTTGATGACGGTATCTAGCACGTCGACCGAGTTCGTCGAGCTCATGTTCCCCAGCAGGGACTTGAACATGCGCAAGCCCAGTTGGCGATTCAGGAAGCCGCCGAACGATCCCGATACGGAGTAGCTATCGCACGATGCGCTGAACGGCGTCCAGTCGAGCAAGCTGCAGTTGTAGCTTCCGCCCTTGTACTTGACGTAGTCATAGAAGCGAACGTCTCGAATGGGATTGTGGCCGGGATCGAGCGTAGCGCTGGCGAAATCCTCCATCATCATCGCCGTGGCTTCTTCCAGCCAAGTCGCGAACATACTCTCCACGCCGCCCAGAACGCCACGGCGATAGAAATTTTGGGCGTGCATCCCTTCGTGCGCCATCGTCATGACCACTTCCGTAAGACCAGTGGCGCCGTCGAGGTACAGGGTTTCCGAGTCCAGATACAGCGACAACGACTCATTGCTGTACGGATTCGACGCACTCTTCGCAATGGCATTTCGCGAATAGAAGTAGCCTGTCATCCCGTACGGGGCGTTGTTGCGATCGAAGTTCAGAATGACGATATCGATCGGCTGGCCCGTGCCTGGGATGAGATTGATATAGCTGTGAGAGCCCCACAGCGGGCCGCCGACATCCTTCAGCATGTCGTAGACCTTGCCGGGCGAAGCGAAGCGGTCGACAAGCTGGTCGATGATTGCTGAACTGACTTTCGTCGGGGCATTCTCGGAGTTCTCCACCCAGAAGTTCACCGTGACACCGTCGGTCGTCGTTGCCTGGCGAACCAGGGTGGTCGATCGGACGGAATTGTCCTCGTTGAACCAGTCGCGCGTGTCATTCACAACGGACTTGCTCGGCCCACTGGACATCGAGTATCGCGGTGCGGTGCCTTGGCTACCGGCAAGGGCGGCCCAGCCATTTCGGTTGAACTCGCCGATGCGCTGCTTCGCATCGGTGGCGGGGTCTTGCCAACGCAGCTGGCTTGCTGCGACCGACGGGAAGCGGGAGGCAGTCAGCGAAATGGCAGGCATGGGCTGCGCGACGCCGCTCTCGTTCGTGAAGACAAGCGTCACATCCTGACCGGTAAGGCCATCAATGCTCACGGGCACATCGGCGGCAGCCAACGAGGCGTTCGTTGCCTGCCACACCCCGACGCCGGTGCCGGAGTACGTATTCGAATCAACCGCGCCACAGTTCAGGCAGGACGGCGCCACCAGGCTGGTGGGCTTGGCCGGCGTGACGGGCGTGGTTGGGCCTTCCGGTGTGCCGGTCACCGGTGAGCTGGGAGACTGCGGGGTGGCCTGGGGCGTTTCCGCTCCATCACCACCGCCACCACAACCTGCGAGGGCAGCGACCAACATGGCCAGTGCCAGAGCCCCCTTCTTGTTTGACAAAGTTCGCTGAATGCGCATAACGACGACTTCTCCTGTTGTTATATGAATCGACTTTTCCCATTTGTGCTGAATTTGGCAGATGTGATAACGGACTCCCGTCACGACTCCAACACCCCCCGTATGGGAGGGGGGGCCGCATCCAGCCAGACGCCGTGATTACTTTGCGTCATTCTTACGAAGCATAACACGTACGCACACGACGTATAAATCTAAATGGATTCTTGGGGGCGCAGCAACGCTCCGCTGTTCGTGGGGTTGTGGGAGCTCTCGTCCGAATGAACCTGCTGCTCCGCGGCCTTCTGGCGTCGTTCGTACTCGAGCAAGGCATGCGGAGGAGGCGTGCCGACGACGTAGCCATTTTCGATGGCAAAGAACGATCCGTTACGAAGCCCCGTTTTGATGGACGCGTCGATCTCTTCCTTGCCGAATGTCTTCCGCAGGGAATCGATGAACTCGGTAACCGAAGGCATCTGCTCGCGAGCGTTGGTGGGCTTCTCGAGATCCATTCGCTACTCCGGAATTCCAACCATTTTCTTGCCAGCGGCCGGCTCGGCAGTGGGCAGTCCGCGCGCTTTGACAAGCTGCTCGACGTCGAGGGTTGGCGCGACGTTTGCGATGTCGGAAACTAGGACGTACGCGTGCCCGTTCATCCGGCCGCACACCGGCAGTTTGTTGTCGCTTATGAGCGCAAGAACGTTGGACAGCGCGTTATCCGAGATTTCGCGGCTGGACGCACGCTTTGACGTTCGTGCGGCGAACGTCGGCGGTGCCAAGTTATCGAAAGCGGCAAGTGCTTCTTTGGTTTCTTCGGCGGTGCGGCGTTTCATGGCATTCTGCCGATCCTTGTCGGGGATCGCGACACCGGGTCTGTCAGCGATGAGAGGCCGCTCTTCGCCTTCAGGCATGCGGTGACCAGGCGCCGAAATGTCGATGCTCGCGACCGGCTCTGGCGCCGCCGGAAAATCGGCAAAGTCGTCGCCATCAAATACGGAAGCGCCTTCATTGCTTCCGGCGTCTGGTGAGGAAGGTAGCAACCCACTGAACGGATCAGCTTCGTCCGCGCTTCCACCGGTCTCCGGGGATGCGATCTCGCTTTCGAGCGCGGCAATATCCTCGAGCGATGGGTCATCGTCCGCATCCACATGCTCTGTCGCGACATCGTTCGTAGGCGGCTCCATTGGAGCTGCCGGCGACTGATTCTCCGTGATGACGCGAGACAGCATGGCCGGTGCTGGCTCTTGCTCCGCCATCGACGGCTTGAGGGCTGCAGAGGATTCTGCCGGAACCGCCGCAAGGCTTGTTGGCGCCATCGGTTCGAGGCCTTCAGGTTTGCCATCCGCCGTTTCGACCTTCTGTTCTCGAGCCCTTGCTTCCGTTTTAGTTTCCTGGCGGCCCGAGATGTAGATGCTGCGGGCCACATCTTCGCCAAACGCACGCCGAACCAACTCGCGCAATGCCTCAGCATCGCGAATACCAGGGTTGTGCGTGTAGATGGGCTTGTTGATCACCATCCGCGAGCCAAAGTTTGGTAGGCCCCCAAGTTCGGCGAACTCCTGCGTCTTCGTCAGCGGTCGGAAGATGATGACGGGTTCCCACGTAGCGATATGCTGACCGTTCTTGCTGCTGCGGAACGATACCGAATGCATGGGGTGGTAGCGCGAGAAGTCAATTCCATTGTGCTTGTCGTACAGAAGCCCCTTCTCGCCAAGGGTGTACAGCAGGCTCATGGTTACCCGGTAGCGCGAGTCACCGTCGTCCAGCGACATGCCCAACTTCGCCAAGATGAGTCGACGCAACTCAAGCTCTTTCACGACGATCAAGCCGTCGTGCTTTTGGGCGATCTTCAAACTGGCGTCGGTGCTCTTATTGCCGGTGCCATTCACGCGGCCAAACTGGGTGATGACCTCGACAAAAGCCTTGTAAATCGACTCCGATTGTTCCTCAGTAATCTCCTCGTCCTCTTCGAGCAGGTCGCGGCCACTTTCCTGCATACCCGTCTTCTTGTCGACGTAGATCAGGAACTCCATCAGCGCGGACATGCGATCGTCAAGGGCGAAACCGTTCGCATCAACGGGGAAGGCGCTGGGGTGGTGGTAATGGCCAATCACGAAGTTGATGGCCCGGCGGTCTCGTGGGGGAAGCTGCCAGTACTCGGGAAGTCGCGCGAGCATCCGGGCGCCCAGGGAATCGTGAAACACGCGATCGTCGTCGTGATCGGTGCTCGACCCTTCCTCCAAGGTAACGATCTGGCCATCGTCCCCAATCTTGTACGCCTCGAGCTTCCCGAAATCATGTGCAAGCGCAATGATGGGGACAAGTGGGTCCGCTGCGTCGAACTCGTACTCGGGATTGCGCTTGCTGAGAAGCAGTATCTTTGCCTTGCCGCGTTTTTTCACGTACACGCCATCGTATTTCCATGTCGAGCTTTCTGCGAAGGCAGTCTCGGTAACGGCTAGACAGTGCTGCCAGAGTTTCCGGTTCGCATGGCCACCCTTCCTATGCGTTGCAGGATGCTCCTTGTTTGCAGAGTAGATGTCCCACACTGCAAGGAAGAATGCTGCATGCTGAGGATGATTGGTCTTGGCGAGCTCCAGCCAATCCATCACCGCCTTGCTTTGCATTGGGAGCCGCTTGGATTCGCTATCGATGCGTGCTGACGGGGGGGCCAGCATTGGAACCAGTCCAAGCGTCGACTGGATGCCATTGATAGCGTTTCCTCCCATGCCTTTGAATAGGCGGTTCACCGCCTGGACCCGCTCAAACCAGATGAGCCAGATCCCGAGAGCCAGGCCGCCTATTGAGCCGGCGATCCAGTACCCGAAAGAGTACGAAACGTACCCCCAGTTCCGGATGACTTCTAACGGGGCGCCGCCAAACTCCAAGAGGGTGAACACGATCCACCAGAAGCCGAAGACAAGCACAGCTGCACGAAAGATCCGGTTCTTTGAGTTCACAGGAAGGTCCTATCGTCTTGGATATTGGGAGCGGTGGCCTTTGGCACCGGTTTCCCGTCTCTGTCTTCGAGCATGCAGCTGCAGCCGCTGCCGTCTTTCTGGTAACCACTGCATCCCCAGAAATAGCCTTTCTGGTCGCGGCGCTGGCGGCGATACATGGGCTTCGAGCAGTCAGGACATGGAAACGACTGTGCCTTCTCCACCGGGACGCCATCCTTGTCATCCATGGTGTGCTTGCATTGCTCCCGGTCTGAGCAAGCCCAGAAATGGCGCTTCTGCCAGGGAATACGGTTCATGTCGTGACCGCACTTCGGACACGGCCGGGCAGCGGCCTTTGCCACAGGATTTCCCGCCTTGTCGTCTAAGGTAGTCTTACAGTTCTCACGATCTGTGCATGACCAGAAGAAGCCGTTTGCACCTTTGAACCTGCGCATCAGTTTTTCGCAAGTGGGACAATGCACCAGCGCTCCGGACGCGTCCTTTGACTGCGCGGTCTCATCGAACACGAACTTCAGTTTGAAGTCCTCCGTGAGCGTTAGCCCCGCCGTGAAGCGCTTCTTGCTGGAGCTGACGAACCCCGAGAGGTTTTCGACCGTCCCTTTGGCAAGAAGAGCTTCAACCTCCTGAGGCTTCAGGGGGCGACCCGCGACCTCACGCCAGAACCGGAATCCGCAGCCGGACTCACAGTCGAACGATCTGGCGCCAACCGAGATTTCGCCACCACAGTTCGGACACTTTCCATCGAGCTTTTTCACTACAACCTGAGCGGCCTGCTCTCGGATGGCTTTGATGATATGGCGTGTGAATTCGGAGATCTCCGAGTTGAAGGCGGGCCGCAGGTACTCGCCTCGTTCCATCAGGCGAAGCTTGTGTTCCCATTCGCCAGTCAAAGCGGGCGAAGTGAGGCGGTCGAGACCATTCTCTCGCAGGAATGCAATCAAGCTCATTAGCTTCTGGCTCGGTACAAGGGTCTTCCCGTCTCGTCGGAGATAGGGCTCCATTGGCCGATCGCGGCCATCCTTGGTCGCAAGAAGCCCTTCAATGATCGCGGAGCGCGTTGATGGCGCTCCTAGCCCGCGCTCCTTCATGGCCTCCCGGAGTTCCTCGTCGTCGACGAGTTTTCCCGCGCCTTCCATCGCACCGAGAAGTGTGTCTTCCGTATAGCGCACAGGAGGCTTCGTCTTGAGAGTCTTCAGCTCCATGCCCTCGGTTGACACAGACTCACCTGGGACATACTTTGTCAATGCCGGGATCTTCTTGTCATCATCTTGGGTCTGGGTGCCGTAGACGGCAAGCCAACCTGGATCGACCAGAACGCGACCACTGGATTTGAAGTGCTCGCCAGCGATTATCGTAAGTCGCGTCGTTACTTCGTACTGAGCCGCTGGGTGGAAGACGCTCAAGAATCGCTTCACCACCAGGTCATAGACCTTCTCTTCGTCGGGTGAGAGGCCTTCAGGCATCTTGCCGGTCGGGATGATCGCGAAGTGATCGCTGATCTTCGAGTTGTCGAAGATTCGCTTGTCAGGCTTGATCCAACCGTTCGAGAGGATGCGAGTAGCATGGTCACGGTATGGCGTCTCTACCAGGGCCTCAATGACAGATTTGGCCTTAGCTATGTAGTCCTCTGGCAAGAAGCAGGAATCTGTTCGGGGATAGGTCGTGACCTTGTGTTTCTCGTATAGGGCCTGCGCGATTGTGTCGGTCTGCTTCGAAGTCAACCCGAGTTTCTTGTTTGCCTCGCGCTGAAGCAGGGTCAGGTCATAGAGTTTCGGGGAGCCTTTGGTCGCCGGCTTCGATTCTTGCTTTACGTCGGACGGGGCAACGCCAGTGCAGCGAGTGAGGATTGCTTCTGCCCTGCCCTTATCAAAGATCCGATACTGGTGGTCGAGCTCGGCCTGGCCATCTGAACTACCTTCAGGCGCGTCACCCGGGGTTTCACGCTCCGGTGCGATCCATTTTCCGATGTAGCTGCCGGCAGCGACACCGAACTCTCCGTGGACTTCCCAGTAGTCCTTCGCTTTGAAGGTTCGGATCGCCACTTCGCGATCGTAGACAAGAGCTCCCGTCGGTGTCTGGACCCGACCGACCGAACGGATCTCGGCTTTCGACGTCTGACGCTCGTACAGGCGGGTAACACCTCGCGAGCCGTTGATCCCGACCAGGTAATCGCCCTCAGTCCGGCAGTAGGCGGCGTCGGCCAGGGCATCGAACCGAGAGCCTGGTAGCATCCCTCGGTAGGCGTCTCGAATTGCCTCGCTCGTCATCGAGTTGAACCACATGCGCATGACGGGCTTCTTGCATTCGGCCAGGTCGTAAATGAGGCGGAAGATCAGCTCTCCTTCTCTCCCGGAATCACAAGCATTGACGATGCGGTCAATATCGTTGCGAGCCATCAAACGCTTGATCTGCTGAAAGGCTTGCGGCTTGTTCGCTAGCTCGATGACGCGGAGCTCGAACTTCGATGGGATCACTGGCAACGTCTCGAGGCTCTTTCCTGATGTTGCCATCTCGCTTGAGAACACCTCGACGAGGTGGCCTTGCGCGGCCGTTATGACGGCATCGGGGCTCTCCAGCCAGTTCTCAACGCGCCCGAACCCTCCCAGGGAGAGGGCGATGTCTTTTGCAACTGAAGGCTTCTCGGCAATGATGAGGTGTTTGCCCATCGGCTGGTCTGTCCTGTGAGCGGCACCTGAGGCCCGCTAGTGAGTTGGGTGGGCCAGACGACCCAGATTAGGTCTCGGAAGGTCCTGCTATTGACGGGAACGGGGGTGGGCCGCCAGGCGAAGCAATGAGCGCGGTTCATCTCAAATCGAGTGATCGGAGAGGACGCCGCGTTGCGCGGCGCCCGTGCGGCTCACATCCCCCTGTCAGGTTGCAGATGGTTGAATTGCGGCGAAGAGTGCTTGGCGCTCGGCGTCCGATGACGGGGCGCTGGCTTCGACTTCACGTTGCGTGGGGCGTTCGAAGAGTTCAGCGGCCCAGCTGGGAATGACCCGAATGAGATCGGACCCCGGTGCGACAGGGGAAGGGAAATCCTTCGCCTGGATGAATGGAATCGACGAAACCGGTGCAATGCCGCTGTCCGGGTCGGGCGGCGCAATAGCCTTCACGTCCAGTCGGAACTCACCACTCACGGAGATAGGAATGCCGCGATGCAGCTTCTCGGCCAAGGGTCGCAGGTTCTTGCTGTACCAGCGGATCGCGATCGACTTGTCCGGGTCCTTTGTCTGGCGAAGGAGGACGACCAGGCGATCGTTAAGGGGCTTGCCATCGGGGCCGACTCGATTCTGCTCCAGACTTTTGGCCTGAATGAAGCCTGCGAGACGGACAGTGTTGGTAGCGTTCTTGTTCAGCCCAAGAACACGCCAGTCGATGCTGTCGAGCCGAGCCTGAGTATCACTCGAGCGGCCAAACTGCTCTTCCAGCTTGCGAATCGAATCCGGGGTGCCGGAGTCCTTCGCCGCTGCGTGGACGAGCGAACCCCATTTGCGCAGCAGGTCATCGGCGAAGCGCTTGTCCAGGTGCATGGTGTTCGGCTGTTCGAACGAGATGCTCTTCATGTGGACGATGCGCTGGTCTTCCTTGCGCTCACCCGAAGCGTGGCAGATCGCGAAGATCAGGTCCCCTTCCTGAATGTTGCGAGGAAGCGGCGTTTTCTTCGGGTCGAACGCGATCGGCAACATGTGATTCTCGTTACGGGTCTGCTGGATATAGCAGATGCCGTTGGCAGGATCTGGGTTGCGAAGCACGCCGCCGACGTATCCCGAGTTCAGCATCCCATTGGGATACGAATAGGAGTCGGCGTTCTTTTTGGCGTCCATGGGCAGCATGGATGACCTCCTTGTATGGGTTGATCGGGTACGTCTACGTCTGCGCGATGGAATTATACATAACACGTACACTGAAAACAACGAGACGCAAAAACATACTAAAAGATTGTCTTGTTGTCTCGATGGCATAAGAGACTTGAATCTTGTTGTTATGTGTGTAGAATCAGATTGCTAAGACAATAAGGCAAGACGAGCCCTGCGCGTCGATTGCCTCTCCCGATTACTGACCTGTTAGCCACGTCGGAGAACGAAGCTATGACAAAGTCCGCGCCTGCACACGGTGGTGGATCGCATGCGGCAGCACCGACGCGGCGAGTTTCCGCAAAATCGCGAAAGACGACCGAAGTGACCGCCAAAATGACTACGCACGAACAGCACGGCGCTGAAAGCACTGCGTCTGAGCACGAGGCTGAGGCCTCGGGCAAGCGCCATGTTGATGGTATTCGCCTGATCAACCTGATCAGGAAGACTCTGATTGACCGCGGGCTTCCGCAGCGGACGATCTCCGACATCCTCGGAGTCACCCCGGTGTACTGGAACTCGATCATGAGCGGTAACCGCTCTATCAAATCGCTTGGTAAGGATCGGTTCGACACGATTGCGGAGTGGCTCGGCATCCCGACCGTACAGGTACTCAATCAGGCCGACTATCTCTCGATCGAAGACTTCTATTCCAAGAAAGACCTGCACGAGCAACTGTGGCTGGCCATCGTAAAAATGGCTAACGACCCACAGTGGATGGCCTACGCCCCTACCCGCGAAGAATGGGATGTACTCCCTCTGCGTGTCCAGATCGGATATGCAGCGCTGTATGAGCGCGACTATGGACGTGTACTGACGGCGAAGGCTCAGATTGAAGTCCCTGATCTAGTCAGCTAAGCCGCCGGCCATCCCCGCCAAAAAAAGACGCCCCAGATCGAATCTGGGGCGTTTTCGTTACAGGACCAATTCCAGCGTGTCATCCTGGGTCGAGGCCACGGGTTCAGCGGCGCTCGGCAGGATTGCAGTAGGGAGTGGGCTCGAAGGTTTAGGCGATTCGTCGAAGGCTGGGGCCGTGTCGCCGATGGCGAGGTCGGATTGAGACTGCATTGGCACGTTGGCGACCGGAGGCTGGACACCAGGCGTGACCGCCGGCGCCGCTGATTCCACATCGAGCGGATCAAACCTTACCGAGTCTTCGGAGAGAATGTTTTCCGCCTTCATGCACCGGGACAGCAGCGATGACACCATCAGGAACTGAACGCCTTCAATGTTCTGCCCCTCCGGAACTGCGCCCAGGACCTTGTCGCATACTTCGGCCAGTCGACTGAACTTCATCGACAGGACGCCCATCGCTTCCGCCTTGTTGCGAACACGGCGAATCAATCCCAGGACGCGGCTGCTCGTGCGCCCCGCGGCCGGCCCTTTCCAGGACTTTCGCACGTCTTCCGCAATCTCGAGCGCCGCCTGGCCAACTAAGCCTTTGACTTCTGCGTGGAGCGCGTCGTCCTCGCCAAAGAAGCTGGTGGACTGGATGCCTGTGGCGGAAATGTCAAAGGAGAGCATGCGGTCCATGTCGTCCGTCTTTGGCGCGTGCAGGCGAATGAGATCCGCTCGCGACTTGCCATTGTTGGTCGAACTGGCATTGACCGGGGCATTCGCCCACTCATCAACGATCCTTGGGAGGTTGGCCAGGAACTCGGCCTTCTCCTTCATGAATCGCGCCTTGATGTCCGTCATCTTGCTGGAGAGCCCGGCGGCTTCGCTCAGCGGTACGAAGTAGCCACGCACACGGTTGTGAATGCGGCGAGCGACGCCAACTTTCAGGATCTCTCGCTTCGCTTCCGAACGGTATTTCGAAACCCACGAAAAAGAACCTCGCGGGAGCATCTTGCCGACCTCACGGATGAAATCATCCGCCTCGACCGTTTTCTCTCCGGTGCTGCCTCCGATGATGAAGTCAAACAGGACGACATCTTTCAGAATCGCCATCTGGCTGCTAGCCACCGTCGTTGCTTGGTTCATGTGTATCTCCTGAAGTTAGACGAAACAGGCCCCTTGCACAGGCCTGGCTCTTCGATATGCCGGACAGGGGGAAGTAACTGACGGTCGCAACTAGCGAGGGTTTGTTGTCGATGGTCGTTGCAGGTGGTGGGGGGGTAGGAGGACGTTTCTGGCCAGACGAATCGCGTTCTAGAGCCGTGTTACGCATTCCCGGACATCAGTAACTCTTCACATTTCAAAGGAGAAACCATGGACGAATGCGCTCGCACAGCTACGCAGCAGAAGGCCGGCATTGGTGGCCCCTCCCCTGCCCTTGACTTGAATGGACGCCAATACGGTGCGTTGCAGGCCGAGCCCGTCGGGGGCCAGGCTGGTTTCTATCAGCGGAGGCCGAACGGCATCCTGTTGTTAGGCATTGATCGCCAGCCGTTCGCGTTTGTTGTAACGGATGAAAGGCAAGGGCAGTTCTTCGTGTCCTGCTTCAAGCACGGGAGCGAGATCCGGTACATGTTCAGTACAACGAGTGCTGACGAGCAGCGCTTGGGCATTGCGGGGATCAGTATGGCCAGCGAAGCGGAACTTGTTCGATCTCTGGTCCATCAACTGGCGGCCGAAACAACGCGAGTCGACACGCGCGGGGCCACCATAACGATGGCGTGCGCGGACGAAGACTTCGCGGAGCGCGAGTTCACCCAGGTCGCCGTTTCTGAACCGGGCAAGCCCGACTTCGCTTGCAAGCATTGCGGGTGGCTTCAGAGCAGCACTGCAGCTGGAGCCGCGGAACTCCTCGAACGCGGTACTTGGCACTCCGAAACGGGGCGAGCTGCGTTTGCTGCCAAAGCTGCGAAGTACGCCTGATCAAACATCCCCCTCAAGCCCCTCCTGGTTCGCCAGCGAGGGGCTGTTCTTTTGCCGCTCCGATCCTGCGTCGGAATACCGCGGCGGCGCCGGCGCGGCTGCGCTGCAGCTTGCGTACTGGCTACCGAAAGATTATCGACGGCTGTTCACCATCTCTCACCCGCAAAGAGAAACCTAGGTGTGTGCGGCCGAAAGCTACACAACCCGTCGCTAGGTGTTTATGCGTAACCGTCTCGCGGGAAGACATTTGTATCAACAAGGAAGGCTCCATCATGGCGAAAAACCGTGCTGTACTGGGCTTTCTCGCTGACTTGCTGAAGAACCTGTCTTTCGCAACGTTCGGTCTGTTTGGCTTTGGTGCCGCAGAAAAGATGGTCAAGGGGGCAGCCCTTACCTCTTCCGACGTTGTGTTTGCGGTGCTCGGAAGCGTCCTCTTCGTCGGCTTCAACGCTGTAGCGTTGTGGCTGTTGAAGGACGACGAGTAGTAACGTAGTCAGCGTACTCTTGGGGAATAGGAAATGAGTGCTGCGCAGATACTACTGGCAGGCCTGATCACAGGCCTCGCCCTGTTGACATGCTATGTCGGAATTACTGTAAAGCGAAAATCGCGCGAGGGACAATCTCGTGTGGTCCAGTAACGGAGGCCAATATCAATAACTTGTCCTCCCCAAAGAGAAGCGCCCAACCACCCCCCTCATGTGACTATGCTCACCTGAGGGGGTTTTTCTTTTCCGCTCGATCGAAGTGTCCACAAAAGAAAAACACCCCCAGCAAAGCCGAGGGTGTCGTGGGGTTGATCTGGAGCTACTCGCCGATGATGTTCTCCCATGCGTCGAGGACTGCTTTGCGTTCTGCGCCCGTACCGAAGTCGAGCAGCGTCATGCTAAGCCCTTCCTTGAATGCGTTGGTGCTGTCCAGGCCCGTTGCCATAAGCAGGCGGTGCGTCAGACCCCAGTTCAAGAGGTTGCGAGTGGTGATGGTGAACTCGAGCGGTTCCCCATTGGCACCAGCATCCTCATTGAGCCCAACAAACCGGCTACGCAAGCTGCTGGCCAACTTCGCCATTGCCGTTGCCGCCGTCTCCGGCATGCCGACCTGGTCCTGAAGAAGTGCAATCTCTTCCTCGACGGACAGGTACGTGGCATTGACAACGAAGAATCGGTCAAGGCTGGCGATGTTCTGTCGCTTCACACCTTTGTAGAGTGACGCGGAGCCGCCGTTGCCGCCAGCCGAACCTCGTCCGTTGGTGTTGCCAGTGGCCACAATCAGACAACCGGCTGCGATCTTGACTCGCTCCCCCGTCTCCGGAACAAGAATGTCGTCACCGTCCAGGACTCCGTTCATGCTCATTGCAACCGATGGCGGAAGCTGGTCGAACTCGTCAAGCAGAAGAATCGAGTTCGGCGTGCGCGCCCAGCGGAGAACCGGACCATCCACGAACACCATTTCAGGGGTCGCCGAGAGAGCCGACGCCTGTTGAGGTGCTGCAGACGCTTCGGCTTCCACTTCCTGCCGTTCCGCATTCTGCGGCACTTTGCAGAGCTTGTACGTGCCGAAGAGCTGGGTTGCCTCGGAGTCTTCACTGCACTGGTAGCGGAACATGGATCGTCCCGTCCGAGCACAAACCTGCGAGATCAGTGCCGTTTTGCCACATCCTGTCGGTCCGTAGATCAACAGGTTGCGCTTCATCGTCGCCTTGGTGAAGTTGTTCGGCAGGGCTCCCGACGCCATCCAGACGAGGATTCGGCGGAGGGTATCGGGCTGGAATGCAAAACCTTCAATGACGTCTGGTGTGTCGTCGTTGGCTGCGAAGACACGGATGGTGGTCGTCGATTGCGAGCCGTGAGCGCGGAAAGCGCCGCCATCAACACCGAAGACTGCGTCGATCGACTTTCTTTCAATTGCTGCTGCTTCCATCATGTTTCTCCTGAGAGGTGGGTTTGACGGCCTCTTGCAAAGGCCTGGCGCTCAGATATGAGTCACAGAGGACTGGAAGTCAGACAAACGCTCGCGTCGATCGCGCCTTACTGTGTCGGCAGCCGTCGGCCAAAGAAAAAGCCCCAGGACAGAAGTCACTGGGGCTGTGGGATTAGCAAATTGCAGCTTCGAGAGAACTGAAGACAGCAGTTGCAAGCTCACGGACGTTGTTCGCCACACCGTAGGTAGCGGAGAGACCGTGGAATTTAGCCACGTGCTCCGCGCCGATCAGGACGAATCGCACCTCAACACCGAACTGCGCAGCTTCGCGAAGCGCGGCCTCAAGGATGTCTCGATCGCCTGGATCACCATCGGTGACCACGGTCAGCACCTTTCGCGCTTCGCTACGCCCAATGAACTTCCTGAGCGCCCATACGACTGCGAGATGCGTGTTGGTGCTACCGGTGGCTTCAGGGCGGAACCGCTGAAGCGTAGACGACCAGTCACCCTCGAAGCCTTTCCACTCGCGAACCGATTCGCTATAGGTCGCCAAGCCGAAGGGAATGTCAGCGCCGTCAAGCACCTCCCCTGCTGCAACAATGACCCGGCCAGCAGCGTCCTTGCGATCGACCTTGTGGGCCTGGATCTGATCTTGAGCCGATGGCTTGTGCGCCGCAGCGTGGAGATGCGGAGCTCGCTCCGAGTCAAAGGGTTCATCCATTGAGCCGGATTCATCGCCGAGAAGATAGACACAAGTGTCCAGCTCGTCGTGTCGGGTCTTGTGACGGAACACTTGGGTATCACCCAGCGGCACTCGCCACACCCGATTTGAACGAAGCTTACCGCTCGAGCAACTCCGACGCGTGGCGGCGGCGAAGGCCTCAAGAAGGTCCTGCAACCGCAGGGACAATGCCGAAGCTGTAGTCCTCGCAGCAGAACGTAAACGCGAGCGGTTCTCCAATGAGCCACCATTGGCAGGGGCGCTGTGCTCGTTCAACTCTGACGTATGACTGCTACCTCCGGCGCTTTGGGCTTCCTGGATCGCTTCGTTGGCCTCGCTGAGTACTTCTTCGAGCCCCTTGCCATAGCTGCCCAGGTCACCGGGGCTTGCTGTCAGAACGGCATTGACGGCCTCGGCCAGCTCATTGTGAGAAGGTTCATAGCCTCCCGGCTCGGAACCGTCCTCTGAGTCTTGTTGGCCAGATGTCTGCCCGGAGGGATCGCCGGCATCTTGGTTGTCTTGCGGCGAGCCGGATTGTTGTTCCCCACCTTGAGAGTCAGGCTTGTTATCCGCTGCAAGCTTCAGCAGCTCGAGGATGCGGATGCTAGCTTGAATCGCACCTTGAGTATCGCGTGCTGTCGCGCCTTGCAACGCAACGGCTTTGACCTGGCCGGTCAGCTTCGTGCCGAAATGCTTGATGGCACGGGCCCGGAAGTCGGTGGCGAATTGACGAAGGCAGTCCTGGTCTAGGAGCTCCGAGCGCAATTCAGTTACGAGCCAACCGGCCAGGACCGCGGCGGGTGTATCGCTACTGTCTTGAGGCCCCTGGAAGACCTTGCGATCGACCAGAATCTCAATCCCCTCGCGTATCACCTTCTTTGACCCGGGAAACTTCTTGGCGCCAAGTAGCTCGCCGCGGGGGTCTTCAAGGATGTTGGCCAGTTGACCCGCGAGATTGCTGGGCGGAACTACGGTGAAGTCCGTGTGGTGGCCGTGGCAGACGATCTCATGAGAGATCAGTGCCCGCAGTAGGGTCGCATCCTCTTCGGTACCGACCGCTGCCATTTGCGACAGCCGCAGTACCAGACCTCCCGGATTTGCCGGATCAGGGCCAATCGACGCGGTGGGGATGTTCGCCCACTCGAGTCGGACCGATTTTCCGTTTTGCTTGGCCTCTGCCAGCAGCAAATGCGCGTACAAATGCAGATGGCGCATAGATACGCGCGGCTGAGTTTGATCCATGTCGATCTCCTGAGTTGAGTTGAATGTCCGCTAGGTGCGGGCGTTCCTTGCTCAGGGAGATGACGGACAGGGAGACAGAAGGCACGCGCTCTGCTGGGGGAATGCGCGACAGAGATGGAACTGGGACGGGGAACGGGGCACGGTACGGCTCTGGTGGCCGTATCAATGAGGAGCCGGCTTACAAGCCCGTGTACCCAAGGTCGCGAAGCAGGTCCGTAACGGCGTTCACGATGGTATCTCGCGCCTGTTTCGGGTCGGAAATCGAGACCGTCGGAGCAGGAACGATCCCCTGTTCGCAGTAAGCCTCAATGATCTCCCGCAAGTGCGCAGACGGTGTGATGTCGGGCCTCTCAACTGCCATTTGTCCGACAATTACCTGGAATCGCTCGAAAGTGGTGGGACTGACGCGGGTCGACAAAGCGTGATCCGCGCCCTCGCGCTCTGCATAGTCGATGTTCTCGGCGTCGGCGAGGTACGGCTGCAGGATGGGTTCCAGCAGGGCCTTGACATCAGGCGCATCCGCATACTGAAAGGACTGGGTTTTGAGCGACCGTGCGAGGAATGTGCGAAGGCTGGGGGTCGACTCTATCTCGCTGAGCCCCCTAAGTTTCTCAATGACATCGTTCGCGTACTTCAGGGCCGTCGGCTGGCTGATCCGGAAGTCCTTTGCTACCACGCGAGAAATGTCACCAGAGATGATCCGATGATAGATCGCCACCTTGACCGGTAGCGGTGTTGCCTTAGCCAATCAATCCCTCTCACATACGCTACTCAGTAACCAAGCCTAGATTCCTTGCGCCGCTTTCAATTTCCTTTCGGTCCAAGGTCACGCCCCAGAAAAGAAGCCGGGAGCTCCCAGTCTGCGCGCCCCCATCGCTGTCAACATCACCGAAGCCACGGAGATCGGCATCGCGTTCCGCAAGAGCAAATCCGTCATTGCACTCGACCAGTTGCCGCAATCGGTCCATGGCAGCGGCGTCTGGTTCCTCCGGGAGATACAGGAAGAAGTACCCTTCGCCGCCTTTGCGCGCCAGGCGGCCACGTAGTTGGTGAAGCGGTGACAACCCAAACCGATCAGGATTCACTACAACCACAACACGAAGCGATGGTAGCGTGACCCCGACCTCGATGACCGTTGAACTAACAAGTACATCGATGGCGCCGGCCTTCATTTTAGCAATAACTTCTGTCTTGTCGCTGTCAGTTAAGCCGCCGTGGACCATACCGACCCGATCGCCCCACTTTGCGCGGAATCGGACATACGCTGCCTCCACTGAGTTCCTTTCGCCATCACCCCTGTCTTCTGCCATCGGGTAGATGATCGCGGCCTGTCCGCCTTGGCGAATTTGATGGTGGACGAAATCGAACAGTCTAGCCCCATCCTTGCGATGGACAATCCGGGTCACTATCTTCTTCTTGACAGGCGACTCGCGGAGGATCGATACCGCGGTGCCGCCGAACTGGATCAGCGCCATGGTACGAGGTATCGCAGTCGCAGTTGCCTCTAGCAGATTCGTGTGGTCGGCCAACAGGCTGTTCTTCTGGCCGACCGAGAACCGCTGCTGCTCATCAGCAACTACCAGGTCAAAGATGAGGGAGGCGCCCTTTGCCGCGGTGATGACCGCGGTGGTTCCAACGATGATGCCCTCCTCCAGTTTCGAGCCAGACACGAGCGAGCAGACGGGGATGCCGGGGAAGAATTCCCGCAGCTCGCTGGCTAGCTGGTGAACGAGGATCTGGCTCGGGGCAATGATGGCTACTTGGGCACCCTCCTGATATGCAGCCACTGCGGGCACCATGTAGGTGACCGATTTGCCGGTGCCGACATCGCCGGAGAGTAATCGGCGCATCGGAAATGGCGAGCGCAGATCCGAGACGATGTCATCGATACCCTTGTGCTGCCCGGGTGTCAGCTCGTACGGAAGCTTGCCAATCAGATCTGCAACCTTGCCCCGGTCGAGGGCGATCGACGAACCTGAAACAGGTTTCTGGGATTGATTGCGGATCGCCTTATTCAGAACAGCGCGCAAGGCCAATCGGTGCGCGGCCTGGACGGCGGCAATACCTTCCCGCACTGACGCCGGCGCGTGCAGATCTCTGAGCAGGTCTGCCGGATCGTGGTAGCCGGCAGCAGCCCGGAAATCCGTTTCACGCATGCCAGCCTGCTCCAGCAGCAAACAGGAGGCCTCATTCAGGCGCGGAAGTGCTTCATGCACCGCTTTTGCAAGAGCTTCCCCCTTCACCTGCCCCGGCTTGCCCATGTACATGGGGATGATCTTTCCGCGATCGCCCTCCGGAACAATGTGCGGATTCAACAACTCGCGGCTGCCTCGCCAGCCCGTTTTCAACTCACCGTACAGGTGTAGCTCGTCGCCAGGCTGAAATGCTTTCCACGGCCAGACCGCCCCGATGATAACAATGGATACGCCGTCGCCACGACCATCTACCCCCCGAACTGCCAGCCTAGTGGCGTCTTTCCACCGCGTCGTTTGTTGCTGTGCGGCATCAAGCAAGCACACCTCTGTGAGTGTTAGCACGAGGTAGTGGTTGTGTCCCGTATCAGGGATCGGCAAGACGTAAAGAGGCTCAAGGTAGTCGCGGTACTCGCGCGGTGCCGAAAGCAAACACTCAGGGAGCGATCGGAAGCCAAGACGCGACAACCGTCCAAGTTTCTCGGTGGTCATGGCCTTATGGATAATCTGCAATATAGAGACTCAACACGTACACATACTAGCATGGCTGAAGTTTAGCGGTTCCACAAAGAAAATGCCCCGTGACTTCGTCACGGGGCATGGCAGTTGCTGTGCGTGTTCTCATGCGTGCGCGAGATGAATGCTCCCGTTCGGCAGGAATTCGCTAAGTGGGCGTCGCTTCGTACGGCGATGGTTAATTTCGTCAAGTCGTTGCGATTTGATGGCGTTGTAGTAGATGTGCTCATCTTTGGCCGTGCGCAAATTGACCAAAAGCTCCCAACGGATGATCCGCAGGTTGTTGTCGAAATGCCACTCGATCGGAACCTTGTCGTCGAGCAGTCCCGCAGCCTGTTGCTTCAATACCAACGACATAACCGCTGCGCCGTCGGGAGAAGCAACGGGGAACTCGAACGAGTTGCTCCAAACACGGCGATCGGCTGGGTCGAGGATGCGGCCCAGTAGCGGTTTCCCCCAATCGCGCGGATGTGAAAAACGGTTGGCCCAGTGTCCCGCACCCACCCATTCTCCGGTCTTCATACTGCACTCCTCTGATGTTGATGGAATGCCAGGCTTTGAAGGATGTCCTGACGTACCGATATGCGGCACGCGAGCATCTAAGGCGCGGGTGGCGGCTGGCAGGCGGCCGTACGTACGAAAATAAGCCTGCTCCAGAAAAATGCCCGGATTGCTCCGGGCCTGAAAGGGTGCTTAGTGATTGGTCACGGGGATGGTCGGGTTGGTCGTGATGTCCTTCATCTTCTCGCTCATTCTTTTCTGGATATCGTCGATGTTCGGCAGCTCAGTTGCGGCCATGATGTCTCCGACAAACTCACTCATGTCGATTGCAGAGAAGTCGATCTGCTGGAACTCGGCGGTGGTGAACCCTTCGCAGTTCGGACTCTCTGGAGTCCCCCACCCCTTGCCGATCTGGGGTTTGCCTTGCTCATTGATGATCTTTGCCAGTTTGGAGTTGTAGCAGCAATACGCCTCCTTGGTCTCAAGGCACACCCCCATCACCTTATTCGAGCAGTACGAGCCTACGAAGTGGCAGAGGTGCGCACCACGGTGCATGCCCAATTGCATCTCGTCCTGCTCGCACGACATGAGCTCCATGACTATCTGGATAGCAATTGCAGCGGCAAACGAGTACGGGTCGAAGGCGAAGCCATTTCCAAGACCATAGATAGTCTGACCAAACATGCCTGTGGTCGTCTCACCGGCGGCGAGGGCCGCTCCCCCGACCGTGTAGGAGACCCCATACATTCCAAAGGAAGCACCAAAGTTCGATGCCATCTCGATACCGTCGTAGCCGAGTGCACTCATGCCGGCCTGTATCCATTCGCTACTCTTGTACATGTAGTCGAACGCGTACTTTGCGCCGAACTTAACGGCACCTCCCGCGGCCTGCATCATGATCGTGTTGTTGGACTTGGCCCCGGGGTCGGTCTTGCAGCAGTTCTTCAATCCACCGAAGCCCTTCCGGCACGATTCGGCCACTCCCTTGAAGAAGTTGTTCGACTCCGCACCATAGACACCGGCTTCTCGGGCGGCCTCCTTTCCGGCTACCACGCGTGCGAAGTCGTCATCCCCAGGGTATCCGGTGTCCCAGCAGGTCCCGTCATAGCACGAGGTACGTCCACTGCAATCCTCGCCTGTCGTTGTCTGGCCTTCCTTGGTCACACACTTGTATGTGATTTGCTTCATCACGCATCCGACAGGATCAGTGCTTTCGATGCACACTTCGTCAAGCTTCTTGCATCCCTTGTCGATGTACTCCTGGCAGTCGTTCTTGGGAGTGGGGTCAATACAGGCGTAGTCGTCTTGCCATCTCCAGCACGACTTGTAGACCGGCAGCCCATTGATGACTCGGGTTTCCGCCGGCTCCACGCACTTGTGCGATGCGAGAGTACAGAGTGGGTTCGTGGAATACGGGTCGCACTGTTTTGTGTCCAGCGCGTCTTTAGTAATCGTGTATGTCTTGTCCAGAACAACCGTGTTCGGCGGAGGCGGCATCGACGGGTCGTCGCACCGATAGGTTCGCTGCTCAGTCAGACATGTACCGTCCCAAGCAGCGGCGATGCACTTGGTTGACGTTTGCCAGCATCCAGCTAGGTTGTAGAAGGGAGCGCAATAGTCAATCGACTCCGGCTTCTTGCACTCGAACGTATCCCGATAGCGCCAGCAGTCGCGGTACACATCGGTACCGCCGATGTTGCGAACGCCGCCGCCTTCAACGCAGACTTCGCCCACCCGTCGACATTCCGCAGCCTCGAGCGGGGCAGCTACGAATAAGAAACCAATAAGCCCCAGAATGACGGATAGCACGCGTCTTCCCCAAGGAGTATTCCAAGCGTTGTTCATAGTAGGTTCCCAAGCCTGAAGAACTGGCGGGGCTGTGCCCGCGTAGATTCCTGAGTCGCCGCGAGGCTCATCGGAGTTGGCCCCGCAATCTCTCTGGTGTTTCTTGCGGAACCGCAGACCAATCGACAGTCTCTGCGGGGGGCGAGCCATCGGTGCAGAGATTCAGTTCATATGAGAACTCGAGTGGAGCTGCGCCACCGTCTTTGAGCGGGACGTGCTCCTGCCGCATGGTCACGCTCAAGCGGGCGCACTCGCCCTTGTAGCGTTTCACTACTTTCGCCGACATCAATACGGGGGCTGTTGAATGGCTCTTCGCTTGCCAGTTTTCAGCAACGGGACCATTTAGGATTTCAGAGGCTTGCCCGCTCCTGATCGCTGCAAACAGAACATCCTTCGGGGCCGCAGCCAGAGCGTGCGTACAAACCAGTGAGAGGAGAGCTGCGACACCGGCTGAGATAGCTGCACGACCAGCCAGCGTATGACATGCAATCTTTTCGTTCATTTGCGATACACTGAAGGTAAGCGTAAATGTTATGTATTCTGATGCGTCGTCATTGCATTTGCAAGGGGCCGTGCAGACAGTCGGCAAGGAATGACTGTTTTCACCGTGAAAACCGTTAGCGCGCAAAAATGTGGATTACGCGTCGCAAATGTGACGAATAGGTTGCGTTAATGACACATGAGGATTTGACCGCCCTCGCCTATCTGGTGCCAGCGACAGTGGGAGCTTTGGTGATGAAGGCCGGATCGGGCCGCTTGGCCGTGTTCTCGTTTTGTGTGCTGCCGGGAACGCTGATCCATGAGCTGCTTCACCTCCTGGTGGGGGCCATGACAGGGGCAAAGCCGGTCTCCATGAGCCTCTTCCCGACGCGGCAGCCGGATGGTCGGATCGCGCTGGGATCAGTCACGTTCGAGAATTTGCGGTGGTTCAATGCCGCCCCTACATGTCTCGCGCCGCTGCTGGGACTGCCTGTCGTTTGGCTGATTGCGAAGGCGCGTGTTGCTGAAGCGTGGAGCTTCGAGCAGTGGGATTTACTCATCTGGGCCGGTCTGTCAGCGCAACTGCTCTCGTGCTGGCCCTCTTCGACCGATCTCGTGCAGTCCCTTCGATCCTGGCCGTTGTATCTGGCCGGCGTCAGTCTGGCGATGATGCACTACCTATGAGCATGTGTTCGGGTGCTGCTCATATCCCACAGTCGAGACAACAAGTAATCCCTATGGACACCATCGAAGGCCGCCGGTGCGGCAACTGTAAGGCGGCGGTTCGTGCAAACGTCAGAGGTATGGAAGGAATGCTCTGGTGCCAGCCCGGCCACGCAGCCGCGCAATCCGGCGTCAGCTGCGTTGAGTCGGTCTTTATCAATCCTCAGAGGCCTGGCTGCGAGAAGCATGCGTTACGGGTTGACCCCATCCCAGAGGCAAGCACGTCGGAAGAATCGGCCCCAACGGGCGCCGCGGATGAAGGGCGCGATGTCGAGGCTAGACCGAGTGAGGAGCCGGTCATGGCCTCGCGAGAGGCCCCACATGGCAAGGAAGGATCTTTCCCATCGGGGTACTTCCTTTGAATGCCGCCAGCAGCTTGATTCGCCAGTGCTTGTGAAACGCAGCCCTCCCGTCATCGCGGGAGGGCTTTTTTACTTGTGGCTGAGTTCCATCCCCTTATTGCAAGGACGGGGCGGACGATCCGCCACCGAATTTTTAGTCAATCCACTTTGGAGCAATCATCATGAACGCAAATGAAAAGATGTTCGGCATCCTGCCGGCCCAGGAAATTTCGGGTGAGATCCTCTTGGAAAAGTACGCCAAGGGTGGCGAGAAGACTGTCGCGGATGTCCGGCGCCGTGTCGCAAAGGCGCTAGCCAGTATGGAGCGACCAGAGAACCGAGCCGAGTTCGAAGTCCAGTTCCTCGACGCGCTTGAATCGGGTTTCGTTCCGGCGGGTCGCATCAACTCTGCAGCCGGCACCGATATCCAGGCGACACTAATCAACTGCTTTGTGCAACCGGTTGGCGACTCGGTATCCGAGGCCAAAGATGGTAAGCCCGGGATTTACACCGCGGTGGCCGAGGCCGCTGAAACCATGCGGCGCGGTGGCGGTGTCGGCTATGCATTTGGCGACATCCGTCCGAACGGTGCGTTGGTGCGAGGCACGTTCTCCCGAGCTTCCGGCCCGGTCTCCTTTATGAAGGTCTTCGATTCGTCGTGTGCGACGGTCGAGTCTGCCGGTGCTCGCCGCGGAGCTCAGATGGGTGTGCTGCGTTGCGACCACCCAGATATCGAGCAATTCATCCACGCGAAGGACAAGGGCGAACTGACCAACTTCAACATTTCGATCGGGGTCACTGACGCATTTATGCGTGCCGTCGAAGTCGGCGAGGAAATCGAACTTTGGCACAATGCAGAGCCCCATCCGGAAGTGCTGACGGCGGAATCGTACCGTCGGGATGACGGGACGTGGGTGTATCGAAAAGTGAGCGCGCGGGAGCTGTGGGACCAGGTCATGAAGTCGACCTATGACCACGCCGAGCCTGGGGTTCTCTTCCTTGACCGGATGAACTCTGACAACAACCTCTACTACTGCGAGCAGATTGAGGCAACGAATCCTTGCGCGGAGCAGCCCTTGCCGTCTTACGGTTGCTGCTGCCTGGGCTCGGTCAACCTTACGAAGTTCGTGCGGAACGCCTTCGGGCCCGAAGCACACTTCGACTTCGAAGGCTTCAGGGCTCTCGTGGCCACGGGAATCCGAATGCTGGATCTCGTACTTGACGCCACGTTCTGGCCGCTTCCGAAACAGCGGGACGAAGCCATGTCGAAGCGACGCATCGGCCTTGGGTTCTTGGGCCTGGGAAGTGCACTCGTGATGCTGGGAGTTCGATACGATTCCGATGCGGGACGCGAGCTGGCTGCGTCAATCTCGGAGTCGATGCGCGACGCCGCTTACGCAGCTTCGGTAGCGCTCGCTGTCGAAAAGGGTTCGTTCCCGCTCCTCGACAAAGAGAAGTACCTCGAGAGCGGCTTCGCAAAGCGCCTGCCCCAGGATGTTCGAGATCTGATCCAGGAGCACGGCATTCGCAACTCGCACTTGCTGTCGATTGCACCCACGGGGACTATCACCCTCGCGTTTGCTGATAACGCCTCGAATGGCATCGAACCTGCATTCTCCTGGACGTACAACCGCAAGAAGCGTATGCCGGACAACAGCTATCAGACGTTTGAAGTAGCTGATCATGCGTACCGCCTCTATCGGCATCTTGGTGGGGATGTTGTGAACCTGCCAGAATGCTTCGTGACGGCGCTGGAAATGCCTGCGATCGACCATATGCGAATGCTGGAAGCGGTTCAGCCGTACATCGACACCAGCATCAGCAAGACGGTCAACGTACCTGAAGACTACCCTTACGCGGATTTCCAGAATCTGTACCTGGATGCGTGGAAGGCGGGTTTGAAAGGACTGGCGACCTATCGGCCTAACTCCGTGCTCGGTGCCGTGCTGTCGGTGGAGGCTCCTGCATCGCCGAGTCCAAGCCCGACGCCCACGCCCATCGCGGACGATCCGTTGCGCATGCCCTTCGACAGCCGGCCTACCGGCGAACTGGAGGGTGTCACTTCAAAGGTTGAGTATTTTACCTATGAGGGGGCGAACACCGTATATCTCACGGTGAACTTCATGCGCGTCAAAGGCATCGTTGATGGTGAGGAGGCGGAGATCGAACGACCGGTGGAATTCTTCATGCCGGCGGGCCAGCGGAATGACGGCCAACAATGGATCTCTGCCAACATGCGGATGCTCTCGATGGTGGCACGATCCGGTGGTTCGGTAGCGAAGGCAGTCGCAAACCTCCGGGAAGTCATCTGGGACAAGGGTGCGGTGCGCTATGGGCATTTGACGCGGGCTGATGGATCGAAGGTGCCGCTGCACCACGATTCGGAGGTCGCAGCGATCGGATACGCCCTGCAGTCCATTCTGAAAAAACGCGGCTTCCTTGCCGAGGACGGTAGTCAGGTACCGGCAGCGGAACTCGCCAGACGCCTGTCGAAAACCGACGCAGCGCTTGCTTTCGACGAAGTCACTTCTGACAGCGGGACCGTGGTGAGCCTGGGTCAATCGATCGGGGCAGGACTCGGAAAGAAGTGCCCGGAATGTGGCGCTCACGAACTCCATCGCGTCGATGGGTGCAGCAAATGCCAAGCGTGTGGTCACATCGGTAGTTGTGGCTGATGCACTGCCAGCCGTGAGGCTCGCGCTAAAACTCAAGGCCCTGGATCGTTCAGATCGCAGGGCCTTTTTTCTTGGGCGGAAGGCTCTAGTTTGTCTGCAAAAGTGTCTTTTGATAGCTGATACGCTTGTCTGCGCCATGCGTAGCCAACCAGTTGTTTGCAAAGCCTAGCGCCTGCCGTTGTTCCGTTTCATCCAGGTCGAATGAGGAGGAGGAAACAAGGCTGCCTCCAGTCTGGCGCCGATTCAGGGCGCCATAGATCATCCACCAGGCCGCGGACATCATCTTGCTCTGCCCTACTCCCTTCCCGTCGCGGTACATGAGCGACAGGATTGCTGGCGCATTCGGTTCGGATGCATTAGCGGCCTTCTGTATCCACGAGGCGGCGGACTGGTACTGGCCCCGCTGGTACAGAATCCTACCGAGCAGGTAGAAGGCCTTGACGTTGCCGCGGTTCGCCCCTTCATTCGCCCACTTATACGCTTCGTCCTCGTTCTTGTTCTTCAGGTAGTAGATGGCGAGCTGAACACTCGCCTGTTCGACGCCGGCCTTAATTGCGGAGCCCTTGAAGAGCTCCATTGCCCTTGCCTCGTCTTTTCTTACACCCCTTCCGTAGTACGTCAGCACCCCGAGGTTGTACTTGGCCAGCGGAACGCTCTCCGCGGACCGTTGGAAGTATGCTGCTGCGGCCTTGGAATCCTGCTTCACACCCTGCCCATTGTCGAGCATGAACCCCGCGAGGTTCTGTGCGCGGGCGTTGCCATTTTTGGCTAATGCAAATATCTCAGGCACCGCCTCGCGATTACCAGCTTGCCAGCTGGCATAGAGACGCATCACTTCACTCGTCTCTTTCGCCGTAGCGAGGAGATCGTCGAGCTTCGCGGTGATGTCAATGGAGGCAGTGTCACTCGGAAGGGATGACGGCTTGGCGCCCCCTGCCACGCGCGGAGTGGCTTCCTCCTGCCCCGGCTTACCGGTGGGAATGTCCGAAGCATGTGCCGCGGTGGCGAATGCGCCCCACATAGCGGCAGTTAGCGCGCAAAGCACGAGATTTCGCATTGGGATACTATTGGCGTATTGATACGTGTATTGTATGATTCGAGCCATGAAAAAGCTACTGGCCTTCGCCATCCTGGCCTCCGTGAGCCTGCAAAGCTGGGGGTATTGCTTCAAGGAGGCGGCTAAGCGGTACTCCGTCGATGAGTCATTGCTGCGCGCTATTGCAAAGACGGAGAACGCCTCGTTCGACCCCAATCTGGTTCGAACAAGCAAGGAGGGTTGGGAGTTCATGGGCCTCATGATGGTCAGCTCGATCTGGCTGCCAGAACTGAAGAAGTTCGGGATCGATCGGGAAAGGCTGCTTGAGCCATGCGTGAACGTGAACGTAGGCGCCTGGGTGCTCGCTGACGGGATGTACAAGTACGGCAGGACCTGGAAGGCAGTTGGCGCGTACAACACGGGCAAGTACTCCAAGGACGACGATGCCCAGATACGCTACATCAATAAGGTGTGGAAGAACTTGCACGGAGTAAATCGATGAAGCAGATGTTTGGCGGCGCCTTTGCTGCGATGGTCGTGGGCTGGGTGGTGTACTCAGCGATCGCGCCGGAACCGTGCGAGCGCGTCTACCGCTCGGCCGGGCCGGTGCGGATCGCATTCGATGCGGTGCGCTGGGGCGGGCAGAACTTTCTGAGCCAGGATAGCCGGCTGCGTTTGATCAGTTGGAGTATCACGGCGGACAACACAACCCAGAGATTCCTTGGCCGGCTGTTCTACGGCCCGACACTCGACTGCGGGAAGTAATCACAATGAGAGAACCAGACCTATTCTTCAATACCGGGACGCATGATCGTGCGGCGGCGGAATACCTGAACGACATGTTCTCCAGGGCCGCAGTAAGACGTGCTGCCGACGTTCACATGTTGTACGAAGCAGAGGGCACCACAATTCAGTATGGCATCTCTGGTTCGCTGCACTGGGTCGACCACATTGATCACAACCTCGCTAAGCAACTCGACGAGAAGCTCCGGGCGCGTGCCAACATTGCCGCCTCGGATCGTCATAAGCCACTGGATGGGCGTCTAAGACTCAAGTTTCCTGACCGGGCGGTTGATGTTCGGGTGTCGATCCTGCCGACACTGACCGGACAAAAGATCGTTTGTCGCCTGATGGACAATACTGCCTCCGTTGCGAGTCTCGACGAGATTGAGATGACGCCGATGGCACGGTCTTGCTTACAGGACATCCTGCAAGAGCCGAATGGGCTTTTTCTCGTCTGTGGCCCCACGGGGTCGGGGAAGAGCACAACTCTGTATGCCGGACTTCAGCATCTCAACAATGGGAAGCGGAACATCCTGACGCTCGAGCAGCCCGTCGAGAAGGTCCTCCCTGGGCTCACACAGGTCAACATCAATCAGCACATCTCGTTTGCCGAGGGGTTGCGTGCAGCACTCCGCCAAGCCCCGCACGTCATTCTGGTTGGTGAGATTCGCGACGTCGAGACCGCGATGATTGCCATCCAGGCAGCAAACACCGGGCACCTGGTGGTTGCTACCGTTCACGCGAATAACTCGGCGATGGCGATCACACGTCTACTCGATATGGGTGTGGACGTTCAGACGCTGGCCGATGCTCTCCGCGGTGTCCTCTCCCAACGGCTCGTGGAAATTCTGCTGCCAGATCCGGAGAGAGGGACCCGAGCTCCGACCGAAGCCGAAGTGGACTGGATGGAGGTTGCCGGTATCCATCACGCCGGTCTCAAATTCCCCGCAGGCGTACAGGAGACCGACTATGAGGGCCGGATGCCGGTTATGGAGTTGATTCGGGCCGATGCTGCGGTGCGAGCGGCAATGCTCGCGATGAGCGGGGAGATGGCGGTTTTCAATGCAGCCATGCGCCAATCGCAGTTCGAAACCATGGCGCAAGCCGTGACGCGCATGGCCGCAGCCGGTTTGACCTCCATCGAGAAGGCCATGCAGCTTGATCGGGCCGAAGCGTTGGCGCCTGAGACGAAGCGCGTCGGTCAAGTTCTCGTGGAGCTCGGATATATCACGCCTGAGGAGGCGTATGCAGCGGCCGTACGGCAGATCGAGCTCCGTAAGGGTGGCAAGGTTCGGCGGCTCGGACAGATCCTCGTCGAAGAAGGGATCTGTACCGCACGGGAGGTGATCCGGGCAGTTGGTTACACCCAGGGCGCTCCGGAATTGGTCCGGTACTTCATCACCACCGGCAAGGTGTCGGCAGATCTGGCGAAAGAGATGGAGACGCGATGGCGCCAAGAGCGGACCAGTTGCTCACTCTTTGACCTATATATTGAACACAAGCACCTTACAGAGGAAGATTTCAATGAACCGTCGCTCCTTTTCTTCAATGGCCGTCGCGTTGTTCGGCCTGCCGCTGACGACGCTGGCACAGGAGTCGTCACAGGGGACGTCGGCACCGCAGCTGCCCTATAGGGAAGTCCCGCGGGAAGCGGAGGACAGTAAGAAGGTCCTGATCTTCATCTCTCTGACTTGCCCTGTTTGCGCCGCGTACCACGAGCAGATTGCGAAGTGGGCACTGTCGCTACCTAAGGGCTGGAGTGCGGAGTTTGTGCCGGTTGTCGAGGCACATCGTGACACCGTCATCGCTGCGAGGGCCTTCTATGCGGCCAAGGCTTTGAATGCCACGTACCTTCCTGCGTTCTTGAGCTACGCCTACTCCGCTATTCAGGACCGCGGTATGCCGGTGAGTGACGGCAAGACTTGGAGCTTCATTGCCTCGTCCTCCCATTTGCAGGGGTTTGATGCTGCATGGAAGAACGTGAACCCCGCTACAGTCCAGGCCGCATTCAACAAGCTCATCCGGTACCGGATCGATGCGACGCCGTCTATTGCGATCGGTGGTCGCTATGTCATCACGCCCGACAGCACGAACGGCGACCAGGAGCTCTTCTTCAAGCTTGCAAATGGCATGGTCTCGAAGGCCATGACCGGCTGAACACTGGCCTTGGCGAGCGGCGCCGATGGTAGCTGCTCGCCAGCCCAGATCCTGATGCTTCAACTTCCCATGATTTGATTGCTGGGCCTGAACAGTCTCAATAGGCACCACCCCCGCCAGTACGGTTTGCGATCTCTCTCCTGAGATCATCCGGCGCTACATGAACCGGCACCAGGCGCTCCGCGACCAAGAACCCTGTCAGTTGATCGGCAAATGTCTCGGCGGGCCATTCACTTCCCTCTGCAATGCGTTTCTGCCGCGCAATCAAGGCGGCCTGGATCGCGAGCACGCCGCGATCGGAGAGGCCAATCCGCTTGATCTTCATTAGGCCCCTTATCTCGTCGTCCATACCCGCCAATCCCAGATCCATCTGACTATCGGTTGCTCAAAGAAAAGCCCCGGATTCCGGGGCTGTTTCCAATCCTTCAGTGACGTACAGGGGTCTATCGACCACGCACGCCTCGGCGCAGGTCCTCCATCTCCTGGTTATGCATGACCTCTTGCCGGTGGATGTTCGCCTCGTACTTTGAGAGCTCGAGGAGACCAGCACCGCCTGCCGCTTTCCCGGTGGCCACGGCCTGCCGTGTAGCGTTCTGCGCGACGAACCCGAAAGTAGCGTCGCCCGGAAGCCCATCCTTACCAACCGATGCGCCAAACTTCTGGGAGTATGTCTCGGCCGAACGCAGAAGATCCTTCTCAGCTTTGATGACATTGGCGCCGGCCTTCCCATAGGCCTCCAGGAAGTCGTCAGTGCTCTTGAAGCCAAGGTTCGCAACTTGTCGAGCATCAAGGGCCTTCTTGCCACCGAGCAATGCGCCGTTCGGAGACTTGAAAGCGCTCTCCAATCTTGCCATCTCCTTCGCGGCAGTCGAGACACCGGCCTTCGCTGCTTGAACGCCTTGCCACCCCTTCTTTGCGGCTGCAGAGACGTCGTAAAGCTTCTTGAGTCCGCCGGCGGCGCGCATCACGGGTAGCATGGTGACACCGGCTTCGATGCCGGCGGCCATATAGGGGTGGGCCTTCTCAAAGTCACCCCACGCCATACCTGCTCCCGCGAAACCGCTCTTCACGGTACCCACTTCACGATGGAACGTGTCTCGCACCTGCTCGGGCGAGATCACAGCCGAGGCCGATTGCACTGCTTCCTTCTGGTCGGCAATTCCTTGGCCGACTCCGGCGGTGCCGTCTGCAATCTTCTGCTTGTCCGCTTCAAAGTTCGGGAGCGAGTTGTTCGTGAGGCGATCCAACCGCGCTTGGAGGTCTCCCGGGCCTGACGCAGGTGCAGCTGGCCCGCTGCCGGCAGCGGCTCCATTGCCGGGGTTCCGAGGAGGGGTGCCACCGTGAATGGCCGTCGTGCTCGGGCCGGATGCCGCGGTGGCGCGGCCAGACGCGTCCGGGGCATGGCCTGCACCGGCACCGCCCTGTTGCAGCACATGAGGGTCCTTGAGTGACAAGTTACCCGCAGCCGGATCGGAAGCAACAGCCGCCGCAGCCGGGGCTACTCCCTGGTTGGCGTTAGGGGAGAAATTGGTTGGCCCGTTTATACCGCTAAGCATCGACATGATCTTGGATGCCGCCTGGAACTGATTCGTGTCCACTAGAGCGTTGAATATCGCGACATATCCTGCTCCGCTGATGTTGCCGGCCCTCTGGACGCGATTCTGATGCTGGGCAAGCTTCGCCTGGTAGCCGGGGACGTTCGGCATCGCGCTGTCGTTCATCTTTTGAAGCTCGTTTTGGACGGCGGGATTCGCCATAGTCATCGGACCAAGCTCCTGGTCACGGACCGAGAAGCTCGTATCCATCGATGTCTTCATGCTTACTGCTTCCTGGTAGCGCTGCTCTGCGGACTGGACGCGAGCAGTAGACTGACGAAGGGACGCTGAGAGGCCCTGCGCGGTCTTCGTGTCCTCGCCAGAGTACCGATCCATGGAATTCTGGGCACGATTGGTAATGCTGTCGGTCCAGGACTGGTCAGTATTCACCCTTTGCGTCATCGTCTTTGAGAAATCCTGGGCGCTGACTCGACCTTTCGTGGCAGTCGCTGCGGCTTGTGCCGATGCCTCTACGCCGCCAAATGGGCTCTTGAATCCGGCGCTTGCGGTGATCGCAGCTTGGAATGCTGATTTCTCCTCTGCCGAGAACTTATGCGAATCCATCGCGCTCTCGGCGGCCTCCTGCACCTTGGAGGCACGACTTCCATAGTCCTTACTCATCGCTGTGATATCGGATTCGCTGGACTTAAAGCCGCTCGAATGAGCCTTCATATAGCTCATCATCTTCTCGAACGATGCTGCCGCTTCGGCCTTAGTCGATTGCACGTCCGCACGAGCACTGGAAACGTTGTTGTCCAGCATCTGGCCTGCGCTGTGAGCGCGAAGAGCAGCATCTGCGCGTGTCATTCCAGACAGCGGATTCCCGGTGATCGCTGCACTAGATTGAGTGGCTGCGCCGACGTCTGTGATGGGCCCATTACGCACGATGTCAGGACTTGTCTGCTTCTCGTCAACATGGTCGCGACCTGACCACCGTCCAGCCAGTGAAGCCATTGACATAGCTGTGCCCGTCAGCATGGCGAGCGAAACCAGTGGCGTCGCCGCAAGCATGTCAGACGCCACCGACAGTCGAGTGGCCAGGATGTCGTAGTAGATAGCCGGGAAGTTTGAAAGAGTCAGCATCCCGGAATCAATCTGGGACAGCTTCTCGGCAACGTCGTTCTGGATATACATCTGGATCACTGCCGAGAACGGCAGCCAGCTCGACGTCCAGATTCCGAACAGGAGGTACTTGATGTACATGCCAAGTGCGCCGCCGCCCTTCATTACGCCGTAGATGATGACCAATGGCGCGAAGCTGAAGAACATCAGCTGCATGAACACCATCGCCGGCATCATGGTCTTGGAGAAGAACGAGCCGGCGGCTGCAGAGTCAGTTCGGCTCTGCTCGAACGCCTGGGTCAACTGAACATTGCACTGATTGAAACTTCCCTGATCAGTGTTGCTCGACATGCAGTTGAAAGTGTTCGCGATCGTGTTGTACGTCAGAGCGTTGATCATGAAGTCGCGCGAACTCTGGGCCATGCCTAGTGTGTCCGTTGCCGTCTTCCACCCGCCAGGTAGCACGTTCTGCAACACGTCCTCGACATCGCTTTGGCCCCACGCGTTGCCCGTGGGGCTCTTCTCCTTCATGTTCTTGTTGATCAGCTCCTTGAGGCCGCGGTTGGTCCCATTGAGGAACCGGACGTTGGCGTCCTGCGAGATAAGTGCTGCAGACTCGTTGCAGGAGAGGGACTGGCCTTGCGGATTCGCAGTGTTCCAGTAAGTAGTGATGCCGTTGTCGCGCGCATGGGTCAGGATGTAGTTCAGCGAGTTGGCGCTTGATTTCATCGCGTCCATTGAGAACGAGGTCGCGTTCGGCGTGCAGTCCAGGATGAATGTCCGAATGCTGGCAGACAAGAACACGTCAGCATTGTCAAAGCCCCTGCGCAATGAGTACAGGAGCTTGAGCGGCGTCACAAATCCATCCGATGTGACCGCCATATAGCTACCGTTCACGCTTTGAAAGGCGGTATTGGACAGTTGGAAGAGCTTGTGACTTGCCGTTGTGAAGGCGCTTGCGGGCAGCGAGAGGATCATCGGCACATTGTCGACCCTCGCCACGTTTCCTGTGTAGATGTCATTGACCAGCACGGAGGTAGGTATGGTGGTGGTCCAGACCACGGCAAAGAAGCCAAACAACGCGCTGACCGGCCCCATGGCGCCGGGGACTGGCCCATCGCTCTGCTTGCCGATCATGTACAGGATGCCGGAGATCAGTGCCACAAGCCCGCCAACCAGAAACGTGCTGTTCAGGAAGCCCTGCTGGTTGAAGATCATGGCCACCGCGTTCAGTGCGGCATAGAACGAGCTCGGGTCGCCGACGACGTAAATATTGAAGTCGAGCATAGCAGTCCCTTATCGGATTTCCGGCTTCACGAAGACGGCCGGATTGTCCTGGTTGATGGCTTTCGTGTAGGCAATTGCCTCATTGATGGCAGGCAGTTGTTCGGTTGCGGCACGACGCATGTCAATCACCTCGTGCAGCAGGTCGCTCTGCGCCTTCAATACGCGCTCATCGGCCGTGTACTTGGTCCCACCGAAGGCCGCCTGAGCAGCAACAAGCGCGGACTCGGCAAACTTGATGGTGATCTCGTTGATGATGACGGGAGCCATCTGCCTTGCGATGTGATCCGCGGCGCCCGGCATTGCTTGAACCTTCTTCATCATCCCAAGCACCGGTGCACTCACGAGGCCGATGAACGTCTTCTGCTGGCTGGTGAAGTTGCAGGCATTGCCAGAGCAGAAGATCAGCTTTCCGACGATCGAATCTGCCGTGGTGGTCGCACCCGTAGCATCTCCAAGAAGCATCGTATAGACGTAGCCACGGACGCCGCTGAAGTTGATCGAAGCCCGGGAAATCCTCCGGCAGCTGCCTTCGTCATAGCCATCTTGGCAGCGAAGGACGTAGACAGGCTTCTCACCGCCCATATTGCCGTCGCGCAGGTCGGGGAGACGCAGAGTCGGCGACCAGTAGCGACCGTTGTCGACTTGCACGCTGCCGTCCGGGTTCGTCTGGTCTGAGTCGTTTTCTGGTCCAACGACCACCGCACCCACGAGACTCATGACGATCTCATTCGCACCGTCCGGATTAGTTTCGGCTGTCGAAGGATTCCCGAGCATTTCTCCGGCCTTGCTCGATTTCAACGCCTTCCATGTCATGTTCCCCAGTTCAGGAGCTTTGCCGCTGGCCGCAGCTGCTCGCGTGCCGGAGTTCGGTTCCGGCAGAAAGCTGTTGATTCCCGCAAAGAAGTCAGTGATCGCGCCAGAGGCAGTCTCCACTTCGGGGGCAATCTTCTGACCGACAAAACTACGGATCGCATCACTGGCGCCGGACTTGTCCATAATCGTGGTGGCCAGCGAGCACGTATTTTTCATCATCGAGTTCAGGGCCGCGATCTTGTTCTGGAAGTCCTGCATCAGCTTGCCCAGGGCCGGGTTGATCGCATCGATCGCGGCCTTGAATGCGACGCCGACGGCGTTCGCGGCGATCTGGCGGAACAGCGCAACGAGCTGATCAGCGTTGATGAAGGAGAACGAACCACCAAAGAGGTCGATGCCGCCACACCCGGCAGAGATGCGCGGAGGATCGAACGCGATGAGGTTGATGTTCCGGATGGGCATGCGCACCGATGCGCCGCCGCCGACCAGGCCGCCTCGGGACTGGTTGGTGAACGATGAGGGTGTGGTGCTGTTCGACATAAACATGCCGTCAAGAGCGTCTTGCAGCCCCGCATGCGCGGCACCGGGGAGCCCGAGAAGCCAAGTCATCAACGATAGCGTGACGACGATCCGCTTGAGATTCAGTTTCATGGTGGTGCTCCGCATTAGTAGCGCCCGTCAAGGCGGTCTTTCAGATACTTCACCCAGGCTTTCGGGTCATCGCCAGCGCCCTTCTTCATGTCCTCGTTGGACAGAACACCGCGGTCGTAAGTCCGGATCTTCGCGGCCAGGTCGGGTGGCAACAGGTTGTTCGATTCAGCGGCGATGATGATTCGCTGTTCAAGCTGGTCCTGAGCCATCATTCCCTGCGAGACCACGAAGTAGTTGTTGGGCGGAACCACCAGAACTGTCGTGGGCGTCAGGCGGAGGTTTAGGAGCTTGGCGTGGCCGTTGTCGTTCACGAACGTTGGAACATTCGGCAATGGCCTGCCATCCATCGAGATGAACTTGGTGATGAATCCGTACTTCTTGCCGATCTCCTGGACACTATTGGCCTGGGGCCGGCAGTACTCACATTTCGAGTCAAAGAAGACCCAAAGGCCGCCAACCTTTGCAATGTGCTTGAGCGCTTCGGAGGTACCTTGACCAAGCTGCCGCAGGAAGAACGCCTTGGTGTAAGCGGCAATCGGTACGCGGTTGTTCTCGTCTAGGAAGGGATCGGCGGCGACCACTCGCTGTGTCATCTCCGCATAGCGCTGAGATTTGTCCATGGCGACCCGCTGCGCGTACAAGTACGCCTCGACGTTCTCTTTTGTCGGATCATTGATCGCGGCGTCGAGGAGCTTAGGCATGCTTGCGCGGAGCCATTCCACAGAGAATGGCTCGTCCTGAGCCTTCTCAGGCTTTTTTGGTTGGGCGGTATCCTGCTTCTTCGGTGGAGCGGGTGGCTGCTGTGCCGGCGGCTCGGGAGGGATCTCATCCTTCGGATCTTGGTACCAGAACCACCCTTCCGCTTTCCGTTCAAGGAAGCGAGTCGGTGTACCGTCGTCTTCCCTGGCTTGCGCGGCTCCAAAGGTGAGGGAGAGCAGTGCCAGTACGAGGAGTGTCTTTGTCATTCTTGACCCGTAGCAGTTGGCTGTAGTCACGTGTGGATCAGATGAGCGGCGTCACAGAGCCAACCAACGACCGTTGGTCCAGAAAGCCCCAGTAACGGCCGTCATAGCTACGCGGAAGCGTTCCGATCACGAAGAGCTTTCCAGGAGGTACAACCTCCTCCCGGTCAAAAGCTCCCGGACCACGGCCGAGCTTCTGGTTGAGCACTAGGTCCCCTATGTACTTTCCGTTCACATATGCTCGGTCGTTCGTCACCCGGACCGTGTCGCCCGGAAGGCCGGCTACCTGCTTGGCGATCATTTTTCCGTTGAAGGGTTCGAGCATCAGCCCCTTGGGGGCGATGAACGCGATGATGTCTCCGCGTTGGACAGACTTCGGGGCGCCAAGCTTCACCCAATACAGCCGCTCAGGCATGCATCGGATCGGTGTAAGGTCGAGCCCAATCTGGTAGTGCTTGCGGAACTCGGTGACGGCGGCCAAAGCCACGAGGAAGCTCAATACAGTCCATAGCAGCGAGGCACGAAGGAACCGAATGCGGTTCTGGTCCTTCATCCCGAGCCGAATGCGATCGAGATACTGATGGATCGGGTAGTGGAATCGCATGAGGTCACTCGAACTTGATTCCGAGCTTCTGCGCGACTGCTGCAGTCACATCCACGCTGCCGGGCCTGTTCAGCACGACAGAGGAGTTGACGACGATGATGCCGGCCTGGGTGTACTCCGACAGCGCGTTGTTCAGTTGTTGCACGAATTCTTTGCCCTGAGATTCCGCCTGTTCGACGGTCATCCCGGGCTTCGAGAGCGCCGCCTTCGCTTGGAGCTCCACCAGCTTTGCCCCATCAACCATGACCACCGGCGTCGCTTGAACGCGATCGCCCGTAGCGAAGCTCCAGCTCAGGACACTGGAGAACGCCGAAAACAGCGCGGCAACGATGATTGTCGTCAGGAGCGACACGCCCCCTTGATCAGGCGAGCGGCTCGGGGTAGCAGAGGACGGCGGAGTGGGTTGAGCAGTGGTGTCGGTGTCTTGGGTCATGGTGTGCTCGGGTAAAAGAAATGTTCCGCGGGAAGCGCGATGGCCCAGCGGCCAGAATCTCGCTCATCTGGTAATTGCCGAAGCATAACACGTACCGATACGGCAAATGGATTGAAGTGCGAAGAGAAAAGAGGAATGCCCGCGAATGCGGGCATTCCTCCGAGGATACGTGTCGTATCCGCTACGCGGCCAGGAGCGCGTCCTCGGCTGCTGCTTCCTGGTCGATAAAGCGATGGACTGCGTCGACGACACTATCCCCGCGGTCAATGGCATCAAAGATGGCGTCGCGCTCGTCATCCTTGGTTGAGAACAGGACCTGTGTGAAGCGGTCAACAGTCAGCCGGAAAATGCCCCACTGGCTTTCGCTCTGCTTCACCATGACTTCCGAATACTTTCCGGGAATCGTATGCACAGTCTTGAGCATATGCGCACCGTAGGGTTCGATCTTGAAGTGCCCGCCTGCGATCGCACCGTCAATCGACTCGCTGTTCTGCTTCAGGATGAACTGCCATGCCGAGTTGGCGGCAATAGCGCGAGCGTTCGGCGAGTTGTAGAGGTCTTCAATCGATTGCGTGACGATCAGCACGGCGCCCTTCTCTTTTCGCGCCTTGCGATAGAGGGCCTCCATTGCCTTGCCCATGACCGGGTCGTCGAGCAGTTCCCAGGCCTCATCAATGATCAGGATCTTCTTCCGACCACGTGTGAGGAACATGTCGTAGTTGATGCGCGACATCAACTGAAGCAGCACAACCTGCTGGAGCGCCTTCCGACCCTTCAGGTCGCTGAGCTCCAGAACAACGAAAGCGTTGTTCATGTCCAGGTTGTTTTCGCCCTCGAACCATCGAGTGTAGGCGCCGCCGGCGAACGGATAAAGCTGGCGGCCAAGGCGCTGGGTGTCTTCGTCGGGCTGCTGCAGGCAGAACTCGGCCACCGCCTTGACGGACGCGTTGCGGCCATACTTTTGATAGACGCTGGTGATCGCCTCTTCGAGACGGGACATCGCATACGCCCCCAACGGCTCGTCGGGGGCTGCCATCTTGGCGATCATCGCCTTGATGATGTCCATTTCCTCCTCGAGGTTGTCGATGAAGGTGAATGGATTCAGGCACAGATCAGAGTCAGCCTTGAACTCGACAAATGAGCCCTTGGCTGCCTTGCATAGCTTGAAGTATGAGCGACCGGCATCAATTGCCCAGACTTTTGCGCCCTCGGCCAGGTAGTCGCTGACGATCTTCTGGGTAAGGAACGACTTACCGGCGCCGGCCTCGGCGAACACGATGCCGTTGTAATTGGTTGTTGACTCGTACAGATCGATCAGCGCAGGTTGCCCGCGGCGCGTTACGAGGAGGAGCGCCCCATTTCGCCCGCTGCCGGTCCATTCACCGATGACTGGCATGAACTGCACGGCGTGCGTGACGCCCATCGTGTGAAATCGGAACAGATTCTGGATTCCCTCGAGAGAGGTGTTCAGAGGCAGGAGGTTGTTCCAGAGGGGCTCGAGAATGCGGCTGTCCTCTCGGATCTCGAATGCCAGACTGGTGTAGTAGGCGCGCAGGCCGGCCGCGAGCTTGTTGAGCTTCTCCTTGCTGCGGGAGAACAGGAAGAGCGTGAAGTTCGCCTCACAGACGATGGAGCCCTTGCCTTCGATGTCGTGGACCAGGACGTCCATCCCATGTTTCTTGTAGCCAAGAATTGGGATCATGTGCGCCGTTGGGCCGAACACCTGGTGATTCAGCATGGAGGATCGGTTTTTGACCCAGTCGACCTTCTTTACCTGATCAGGGTAGTGAAGCGTCAGCACCATGTAGTATGGGTCTGTGATTTGATTCGACAGGCCAAGAGGATCGCCAATCATGTGGTTCATGATGGCCAAGCTCGCCCTTTTCGGGAAGTGCTTGACGCTCATGACCTTGGCGAAGTGCGCCCCATCATTGAAGTTGATGAGCTTCGGATCGTCGTAGTTGATCGAGTCACCTGGGAAGAAGACCTGTTCTCGAATAGGACGGGTCTCGTCGTAGTGGAAGCTCGGGTGCTCGTACATATTCGCGATCAGGCGGAGAAGAACGAGGTATCCCTGAGCGTCGAGCTGGACGGTCTGAAGCTCTGCGGCCTTGAATGCTTCCTGAACGCGGTCGACAGTCTCCCGAGCAGCCGCGATATCCGCGGCCGAGGGGAGTGCGCGAGCGCAAGGCGTCTTGATCGTAAGGATGAGCCGCTGCCGGTTCACCAGTACGCCACTGCGGGTAACCAGAGGCTCATGGCGGCCATTCCGGACGTACGAGGCATGCTGCTCGGCGAGCGCGCGGAGCACTTCGTTCTCAGTGTCTTTCCCTGCCATGTACGCGTCAAAGAATTCGTCTGCGTCGGGGGAAGACAGGAGTCCGATTTGAATGAACGTCCCGGCCGGGAACGGCATACTCAACGCCGAGCGGAATTTGTCGACGGTCGCGTCGTCCGCGCCTTTCAGCGGGTCCGCGATGAAGCAAGCGCCCAGATAGTGCTCGCCCTTGTCGGACGCGAGGAGCAGATTTGTATCCGGGTCCCACGCGCGAACAGTGATCTTGGCGTAAGGAACGTTGTCCCGGTCTCCGTCAATGGTGGGCGTGGACTTGGAACCCTTCGATTTTTGAGACCCGAGCATCGTGATTTCCTTGCCTTGTGATTCTGAATGGGGGATACGCTTTAGAAGACAAGTTCGCGGCCGGAGCCGCGAACCAGTTTCGAGATCGGCAGTGCAACGCGGCCTCCGACGAAAGCCGGAGGCACGAGCATTACAGCGCTGCCGTGAAAAGACCTTGCAGGACGCCAGGGCCCAGGGAGGCGGACAGAGCCACCGCCACACCGGTCACCACGCTCATCACGGACTGCTTGACGACGCCGATGGCCAGGCCGACAGCCAGCGAGCCGAGCGCGAAAACCGTGCCCAGCGAGCCGGTCATCCAGTCAGACAGTCGGGTCACGATCTGCGCGAACGTGGTATCCGAGGCCGCGGACGCGTTGACCGCAAGCACGAGTGCCATCATGGCCATGGTCAGCAGAGCTTGCTTGTTGTTGGTAATGCGGTTCATGGGAGATTTCTCCTAATGTGGAAATGATCACTCGAGGTTAATGTCCGAGGGAGATGGCATGCCAAGCTTCGTCACATCGGTCCCCTGATATGGCTGGTTGGCGTCTGCCTGCGGCGCATCCCCCCCGGGAGTTCTTTGCGCTGCAGGTTTCCCGTTCGGCCGGCCCGATTCCTGGGGAATCGGAGCGACCGCTGCGAGCTCACGATGAGGAACAACCATGCCCTTGCCGGCGAACTCGGACTTGCCGAACGACCAGCGGCGCGGTTGTACCTCGGTGTACAGATATGACGGGTAGTGAAGATCGTCTTTGCTATCGATCCACGGAGCGATCCAGATGCGCATGACTTGCGCCGGCTTGCGGACCGGGCGTGCCGTTCCGTTGGCCTGGGCGGAACCCGGGACGGACGTTTGGATCAGCCCTGGCGCACCTGCGGCAACACCGCTGGTGAGCTCAGGGCGCGCAACGTTTCCCTGATCGTCCCCCGCCTGAACGCCACGAGCTCCTGAAGACCCAAAGGGGCGATCGCTCTCCGTCGGTTGCGGCATCTGGTTCGTCGATTTGTAGACGGCCAGCGGCGTCTTGCAGATGATTCCCTGCGGCATACCCGGGCACGAGAAGGAATCGTTGTCCGCTGTGTTCAAGATCGATGAGCAGCCGGTCGCGAGCAGTGGAAGCGTCGCGAGAAGAAGTCGAAATTTCATGGTGGGCCTCCTTGACCCGTTTACTTGAGTTCGACGCCCTTGATGAGGACGACAGTCAGCTTGCGGCCAGCATCAATCTCGACCACCGGCGTCATCTCCTTTGCCAGTTCCAGGTAGAACTGGGAGACCATGTTCGCGGAGGAAGAGAACCCTTTCGCCACGCCGGTTTCGAGGATCGATTGGGGCGTCGCGCGTTGGGTACTGATGAAGTTGTTGCCACCAGTGCTCAGGTCCAGGCGTGGCACCTGCGTTGGCGTGAGCGCCGTTGCGAAGCCGCTCAGGACACCAGCTGTGAGAGCCTGCGCGATCTTCTGCCCCTGCTTCGAAACGAGGCGGCCTCGAGCGCCAACCCGGCCGTCCTCGCCGACGACGTAGCCATCGACCTTGGCTTCCATGGTTTTGCCCCCTTCGCGGACACAGGAGAGGGTTTCAGTCCTGAGTTGGGCACGCTCGCTTGACAAGATCCCGAAGCCAGATACCAGTACAAAGCACTCCTTGACATCGTGGCTGTACTGATTCGGCAGCAGCGCTTCAGTCTTGATCCGCATGACGGCCGGCATAGGATTTTTCTGCGCTACCGAGTTGGTGGGCGCATCCATACCGTTCAGCAGGATTGCTTCGAACATTGAGCCCGCGGTGAGGTACGGTGTCGGCTTCGATTCCTGCTTGGCTTGAGCTACAGTGGTCGTGGCTGCGTTGCCCGATACTCGAATGCGCGATACTTCCTGGTCTTTGGCACGCTCTGGCGGTTCCTCTCCCGCCTTCCCACCTTCGGTCGGAACAGGCAACGGGTCGGAGAGTGCCGGCGCCTTTCCAGGGGCGGTGCCTTTGCGCTCCATGGCCTCGAGGCGGCCCTTCATTTCCATGAGTTCTTTCATCATGTCCGAGGTAACGCCGTTGGCCGGCTGCTTGCGTTCCCTCTCCATCTCGTCGATCCGTGCCTGAAGAGCCCTGCTGTCTTTCGCGGCTGCCTCTAGATCGCCCTTGAGTCTGTCGACGTCTTTCTGGGTGGCAGAGTTCTGCGCGGACAGCTGTTCCCCCGTGGTGTCCTTGGGCTTGGGAAGCAGCATGTTGCTTACCGCTGGCTGCTCAACCTGCTTACGGGGCTTGCTGTGCGGTTTGATGAACAGCGACCCGATAGCCACCATCGAGCCGAAAAGCACAGCGATAGCAATGACCGTTCGGGACCGGGGTGGCAAGTCCAGCCACTTCTTCTTGAACTTGTCGGAAAGCGACTCAGACATGTCAGTTGCTCTCCGTCTTGTCGGATACGATGAACACTTCGGTCGACTCGCCCTTGCGCAATGCGGCGTATGGGAAGAAGGCCACGGCACGCACGCCGTCGGTGTAGAACGCGCCCTCGTCGAGATCGACGCTATCGACTGAGGCCTCGATGCGGTAGCGGAAGATGTCGTAGGTAGGGCCCGAGTAGCGGGTCAATGGATAGGCGATCACCGGCCCCATCCGTGCGACTGACTTCGGAAGAACGCCGTCCGAGAAGCCTTCCGGGACCTTGCCAAGAGCGATCTGACGCAGAACGTAGCGCAAGCGATCGGTATAGACCGAGCTGTCGGCGCCCCGCTCTTCGTCGCCGGGCACAGCGCCCGTGCTTGCAACGGGCTTGTCCAGTTGGAGGGTGATCGTCTGTGCAGGCAGGCTCTTGGGAACGAGCGTCAGCGAAACGACGGGATCGTTTGGCTTGTCACCGGTCACATACAGTGCCACCGAGCGATCGGTCTTCATCGTGACGTAGAGGGACTGCCCCACCGCCTTCACTTCGACGTCAGCCGATTGCCCGTCGATGGACTGGGGGTTTGCAAACGGTGTCGCGATACGATTGGGCAGGCCCGACGAAACGTTGATGACCTCATTGCGGTCTGGGCTCACGCGGACAACCTGCGGCTTGTACACCTGGGTGTCGCCTGGCATGGTGCCCAAGCCGGGCAGGTTCTGTGCGGGGACTTTCTGTACCCGCTTAGCGGCAATTTCCGCGAGGCGAGACTCTGCCGCCGAGAGCTTCTTGCCGGGGACCGGCGGGGGCAGTTCGTCCGCGAGGACTGGTAGCGCGATCAGCGCGGCGACAGCTAGTGCGAGGCGCTTCATTGCGCAACCTCCTTGGTTGTGTTCAGGGGCTGGATGCTCACGGATTCGGCGGCCTGCTGCTTGAGGATCTGATCGGCCTGCGTTGCCGCACTCTCCGCTTGTCGGCGGAGGGCCTCTTGAGCGAGGACCGGATTCTTCTCGATCCAGGTGAGCGTATGAGGATCGGAGCCTTCGTAATGGTCAAGGCTGTCCACCCATGGACGCCCGTCACGCATGACGACGTTCATCTCGATCACATAGTTCTTCGTGTCCTTGCCGCCGATGCTCTGGGTGGTCATCTGGCCAAGGATGAAGACCTTCTTCGTCTCCTTCTCGGACACCACCTTCGACGGGTCGAAGCGAACCGAGCCACCGTTGTGCTTGAAGACTGGGTTCTTGCTCAGCACCAGCAGTTGCTGACGAACGTTGGTGTAGACCCGTGGGGAGACTAGGCCAGAAAGCCGCTCGATCACGAAATCGACGTTCTTCGGAGTGATATTCGCTGTGAGCGTGGCCACGTACGTCGCGAAGCTTTCCAGATACTCCTGGTCGGCAGATTCCCAGCCAACGGAGACCGCCTTTGTGAGGTGCGGCGGCACGATGCGGGTGACTTCGTGGTCAGTGACCAGCTTGCCAACGGCAATGACCACGCCGACGGCAAGAATGACGTTCGACAGAATCATTACGCTGGCCAGCTTGTTGGAGCCCTCCCATGTGGAGGTAAGCAGCGGCATCTTCATCAAAACTCCGTTCGGTTGCTGTACGGATACATAACACGTACCGATAATAGATGACTAAAAAAAGGGGCGGGTTCTAGTAGAAGAAGTCGCGCTTCGAGGAGTCCTGATACTGCTTGTTCAGCGCCATGAGCCCAGCCCAATAGCACAGGTGGTAGAGGATGCCTTCCAGCGAACCATTCTTGAAGCGTCGGAACGCCTTCACTGCCCCGTAACCGAGCGCCATGCTGACGAGCGTGAAGTAGCCGCCCAGTGAGATTCCGCCGGCTAAACAACCGATGAAAATGATGGCTTCGTCAAGTTCCCAGAAGAACAGCTGGGGTTGATTGTCGACGTAGCGCGGGATATCAATCTCTTTCACTGGCCTGCCCCCTGCGGAAATGCCAGGACGTCAATGACCGCCCGCCGGTTCCGTACGCCATCACCAGGGGCAACCGGCTCGAGTTTGCCCCGCCCTTCAACACTGATCCGAGCGGGATCGACGCCCTTTGCCGTCAGGTAGCGACGAACCTCGTTTGCGCGGACCTCGGAGAGTCGCTTGTTGTACTGAGCGGTTCCCACCTCGTCGGCGTGGCCGACCACGGTGATGCGCGCCGATGAAGTCTGGGCCTGATTCAGCACTTTGGCCAGCGGGCTCCAAGACATAGGCTTTGCCCGGTTGAACGAGAAATGGAGAGTCGCAGCCGCTACGGGCGTCGAATCCTTGGGCGCGGCGTTCAAGCTGGCTTCCTCTGCCGCTAGGCGAGCTTCCTCCTCCGGTATCAGTGCGCGCGAGCGTGCGGGTTCCATGACCATCCAGAAAGCGCCATCGCGCTTCAGTTGGAAGTTCCGCTGCTGGTCGGACAAAACGTGAGCGCGATGGGCGGGCTCAATTGCGATGCCGTCGCTTTGGGGAACGACGATCTGATGCGCGTCCACCGCCCACGCCTGCCACGCGAGGCTCGCGAACACAAGGGCGACTGCCGGTTTGAGAAGTCGGGTCATTGCGATACAGGATGATGTGATGGCGAAGAATAACGCGTACCGATAAAGAGTGCAACGATTGCAAACGTTTCGCACGCACAATAGAATTATAACGACGTGTTAAGTATTCGCAAGTGTGAGCCGAGACAAGTCTGTCCGCAACCCGGCCTGGTAGGCCTTATCCGACGTTGTGCCGCATACCTCTTCGCAAGGCATTCCCGCATCAGTCATAGGAGGGTCGATGAATGAGTGAAAACGGCAGCAACAACAGCAAGGGGACCAACTTACCGGTTCCGGGGTGGATGCAAGGACCACTGGGTGAAGGCTGTGCTCATGTCTGGGACAAGGTGTTTCATACTGATCCAACCTTCACGAAGGAGTTCAGCACTCATAGCGGGTTCTCAGGTACAGCAGTTACTCCAACCTACCTCGTCCAGAAAGCCACCAAGCTGTTCGGTCCAATGGGACTAGGTTGGGGGTGCACCATTGTTTCGGAAGAGATTCTGGAGGGGTCTCCGTTGGGCTGGGACGAGAACGGCAACTCTTGGGGGCGCGAGCTGATCCATAAATTGCGCGTTCGCTTCTGGTACGAGATGGATTGGAGAGGCGAGATTCGACGCGGTGAGATCGAACAGTTCGGCCAGACGACGTTTGTCGGGCGTACGACCCACGGCGTCTTCACTGACGAAGAGGCGCCAAAGAAGAGCTTCACGGATGGGATGAGCAAATGTATGTCGTTGCTTGGATTCGGCGCTGACGTACATATGAACCTCTTCAGTGACGTGAAGTACTTGGAAGGCCTGCACGCCAAGTTTGGTAGTCCGGATCGCGGGCCTGGGCTCACCGACACCCCTCCTCCCGGAGCGAGTGGCGTCGATGCAGCACCGCCAAGGCAGCGTGCCGGTGCGCAGAGTCAGCAAGCTGATTCTGCCAAGTCCGATCGCTACACCATGTACAAGACCAGGCTTGACGACCAGAACCAAAAGATCGCCGACGTTGCGATCGCACGACAGACGGTTGAGCAGGACGCAGGGCTCACCAAAGTCGAAAGCGCCCTTCTGTTGAGCCACCCGCGCCTTCAACTCACCCAGCAGTCTCCCAAGGACGAGATTTTTCTTTAACCCACTGCCCCCGGTCGCTTCTCGCGCACCGGGGCTTTTTTGCTCGAAGCATGCGCACCGGTACCAGGAAAGGATGCAGGTGCGCTGGAAATGGAGGCAGCTCTCATGAGCATTGATCAGATTTATCGGACAAAGCTTGGCGGAACACGCGACACGCTCGCACTCAGTTCCATGGGCGCCGGCGCTTTGATGACATCACCCTACTTTGCCAACATACCGGCGGCTGTCCCAATGGCACTTGGCGCCGCCGGCGCAACATACCTTGGCACCCGGCTATTCGACTTCTGGCGCCAACAGAACATCCTCGAATCGAAGATCAGCATTCAGTCAGCCGCGGCGTTGACCAAGCCGGATGGTCTGTTGCTGGGCTTCACGACAGATACCGGTAAGCCAGTGTATCTGCCAGATGACGACTTGATGCGGCATGGTTTCATCGGCGGCCAGTCCGGCGTGGGGAAGACCGTGATGGGCAGATTGCTGATGTTTCAGCAGATCCAGCGGGGCGGCGGCCTGATTTTCATGGACGGCAAGTTGACTGCAGAGGACATGGAGACGGTCTACCAGTACTGCTGCGCGTGCGGTCGCGAACAGGACTTGCTCATCCTCAACCCCGGTGATCCGGACAAGAGCCACACGTACAGCCCTATTCTGCGCGGGGAGCCAGACGAAGTATCTGCGCGTGTCCTCTCGCTAATTCCGGCAACCGACTCGAATCCCGGGGCGGACCACTATAAGCAGAGCGCAAACCAAGGCATTACAACCCTGGTGGCCGCGATGCAGGCGGCCGGGCTAGCCTACAACTTCATCGACTTCACGATCCTGCTCATGAATCACAGAGCGATGGAGGAGCTCGAGACGCGGCTGAAAAAGACGCGCCCCCACCACGACGCTACGAAGAACCTGTCGCTATTCCTTGAACAGTACAAGGGTGGTGGAAAACCTGGCTCCGGGCTGGAGAACATGGTCGACATCAAGCGGATGCGAGAGACCTTCGGCGGAGTTGGAGGCCGCATGTATATGTTCGGGACCGGTAGCTTCGGCAAGGTCATGAACACCTACACACCGGAGATCGATCTTTTCGAGGCGATCAAAAGCAACAAGATCATCTACGTTGCACTGCCGACCATGGGAAAGAACGAGGCGGCATCGAACTTCGGGAAGATGTTCCTCGGTGATCTTCGTACCGCCATATCTTGGGTGCAGGCACTTCCTGAGAGCCAACGCCCGAATCCTCCCTTCTTCGTCTTCATGGATGAAGCAGGTAGCTACGCTGTGCAATCCCTGGCCCGCCCATTCGAGCAGTCACGCAGCGCACGCATCGCACTCTGGCCTGCGGTACAAACAATGGCCAACCTTGAGTCTGTTTCCGATGAGTTCAAGGAGATGGTGATCGGCAACACCTGGACGAAGATCATGTTCAAAGTGGGGACACAGGCGACGGCGGAAGAGTGTGCGGAGCTCATTGGCTATCAAACGGGTATTGCCAAGTCGTTGAGTGCGACACAGAACCAGAGTACGAACTCGCCGTTGCTGAATATGACTCCGGAAGGTGGCGCTGGCGCAGGTTCGGGATTCTCGGAGGGCCAGCGGGAACAGGAAGAATACAAGGTTTCTCCTGACGATCTCAAAGCGCTTGGCAAGGGTGAGTGCATTGTCACGTACGGCGGAGATACGGTTTTCAACCTTCGCGTGCCCATGATCACGATTGACAAGAAACTGCAGCGGGAGATTGGCCCACTCCGCATCAACCACTTCCGACGCCCCCAAGTTGAAGGTGCCGACTTCTTCAAGAATGCCGACAAGTACCTCGGCGGGAGCAGCGTGCCCAGCGGTGGGAGGAAGCGAGATTTCGGTCAGGAACTGGCGAACGAGTAGCCCCTGCATACGAAGGAAGGACAGGGATTGAGTAGCAGGCCCTCCCGCTCGCTAACGACTGGACGGGAAGGCTTGAACACAACGTACGGAGCATGAAATGAGTGAAAACCTAAACTGGGAGAATGGCTATGATCACGTCGGATTGGATGGTGTTTCTGGTGATCGCGGCGATCTGTCTGACCCTCGTGATGTGCATCGCTGGCTTGAGAGCTTTGATTGTTCCAATCTTTTCAAAGATCTTGACGCCTTCGATCTTAGCGATTCTGACGGCGACGGCGAAATGGCTTCTGTGGGGGATGAAGAAGCTGCTGGACTCGCACGTCCTTTTAGCGAAGAACTTGCTCTCGCCGCACTCAGTAGTATTCCCAACGCTGGAACGACCCAAAAACGGCGGAAAGAAGATTACCTGAGGAACCTGACAGAGGAGGACTTTGAGGAGGGCGTGGAACGTCTCTGCTACCGGATCGTCAAGGCGAACGTTGAGGCTTTGTTCGACAAACGGACTAAGCCAGATCAACTGGTGAAGGCGGCACAGTGGCTGTTCGGGCGCACGCTGGGTGAAGTGAACTTTGAGCGGTGCTGCGAAACGCTGGGGACGCGCAAGGATGTCCTTCGACTGCGAATTCACTATGAGTTTTGGCGTCGCTGGCTGGTCCTGCCCGTGGAGTTCCCCTTCATGATCGATCCAGTGCCTGATGCCGTCGAGGGGGAGATCTACATCGTCGCGGGAGACGAAGGCTACATGCTGGCGCGGGCAGCGTGGTTGCAGCCGGGAATCCGGTCGGCCGCCCTTCTCGAGGAGGCGTCCGGTGGCGAGAACGTGGACCGATATCGCCGGGCGCTGCAGCAGATGGCCGAAAGGTACTTGATGTCGCAACAGAACGACAACTGGTACCTCACCGGCCGGAACCCTACGCTGAGGGCGATCGATCTGTCGGCTACCCCGTACCGGCCGCTGGCGAATCAGATCTCCTGGTCGAAGCTGTACTAGCTCCGGGCTAGACTCAACATAAGCCGGCCGCCCTTGGCGGCCTTTGTTTTTTTCGCGCCGGGAGCACCAAAAAAAAACCAGCTCTCGGGAGGGGAGCTGGTCGGGAGAAAAGCCTACTCAGGGGTCAGGTAGAGAGGCCATTGGAGGGAACAGTCACGATCCCCAAACTGCTACTGCACGTCTCACTCGGCCGTCAGGCCAAGCAATGGGTGCAATACTAAATGAATCGAAACGATACTACAAGCGTATTTATGCGTGTTATTCCCGGATCATGAGCGCCACGAGCGCAGATCGCCGTCATCGACGTGGACGACGCCTTTTGACGGGTAGAAGCCAACTCCGCCCCCCCGCAAATGCTGAGCGAGCTTGCCCATGTCAGCAACGGAGACGCCGGGGATAAAGATATCCGCAGCGGCGCCCTTCATGTGCCTGGAGTCACCCTTCCCGCCGACGGCCTCATTGGTGGGCTTAGTGCGGTAGCCCGAGGTCAGTGCGATTACCTTGCGACGTCCGTTCATTTCCGTCCAGCCTTGCATTCCATAGAGAATATCGAGCAGTGTGGTACTCATCTGAACTGCGGCGTCGGCACGTACATCGCGCATCAGGCGGCAGATAGCGAGGTAGCCTGGCCACACCACGCGGCCGTTGGCCCAGTATGTCTCGCTGATCTCCTCGATGACTCCCTTACGAACCTCCGTCTTGATCCAGAGGCGCCTCGGGCGCTCCCAGAAATGCGGGTCCGTCCGTGCAAATAGTGGGTCGGTGCACGTGGCGATCAACGCGCCGGCTGTGCAAGTAAGAAATCGCCGTCTGTCCAAAGAATGAACTCCAAATGCTGGGGGCTCTTGTTGGCCGTCAAGCCTTCCCGCCCGTTGGTAAAGCAGGATGCTAGTCTAACGCGTATGTGGAATATTGGCGTAGCTGTATTGCTACAAGTGGCGTACAAAAAAGAAAAAACCCGGCGGGGGAGCCGGGTTTGGGGGACTACATTTTTAGACCGAGTTTGAGCTTGAGCTCCTCGTTGAGATCCTTCGCGCCAGGTGGCAGCGTGTACGTACCGATCGGTCCGCCAACTGCAGCCTCCAGGACAGGTCGGATTTTCTCCAACGCGGTTCGCCCTGCATCATCATCGTCAAATGCAGCCAAAACGTCTGCTCCGCGGAACGTTTCGAACCATTCTGGGCGCCAGTTTTCGCAGCCTGGCAGGCCCATTATGCTTCGCTTCGTACCCAGTGCGACAGCAGACAGCAAGTCGATGCAGCCCTCGGTGATCAAAATGCGTTGCTTCGATTCACCAAGCCATCCCCACGGAGCAATCGTTCCGTAGCGTAGCGATTTGACCTCGTCGGATCGCGTCGCACGCAAGTAACGAAACTCCGCAGCCCTCCGGTTGTTCGACACCAGAACCAGAGGACGGAAAGCTGCTGCAGGCGCTTTTGATCCTTCCTTCCACAAGCCGGCTCTCGTCATGAGGCCCTGGCCAATGTGGTGAAGTAGGAACTCCTTGGCTTCCTTTGGGTTTGACGGAAGCGTCAGAAGGATGCCCTTTCGACAGGCGGTTCGAGTGATCTCCGGCGAGATTCCTCGACCGGCAAGGTACTCGATACCATCGCGAGACGGTTCGGGCAGCGCAGCAACAAGCTTGGAGAAGACTTCTTCAAGAGCCGAGTCATCCCTCTCGATCGCTGGCTTCGGCTTTGGGGGCGTGTACGAACGGATAGCGTTCGCGTCAGCACCACTGAGCTCCAGCGCAGTCTCGAGGGGAGACTTACCCAAGTACAGAGAAGCAGCTTCAATCACGTCACCGTGCTTGTTGCACGCGAAGCACTTCCACGTGTCGTCCTTCACACTCACCTTCACCGAACCTTCGGAAGACGCACCGCATTCCGGATTCGGGCAGATCGAGTAACGGATCGTGCCGCTCATGGGCTTGGGGATTGCACCAAGCATGCGCTCGAAGACCCAATCGAGAGGGAAATCCTTGCGCACCTTGGAGAAATCGACTTTCCAGTCCTTTGAATTGCTGTTAGCCATCTGGATGCTCCTGATGAAATTCCTTGATGCCAGGAGATGAATCACGCAGGTCCATAAGGGGGCCATTTGGGTCGCCGCTACCCCGGGGCAATTTCCCTTGTCCGGTGATGGCCGATAGATTTATGGTTACGTGTTACAGAAACCCACTTAGTGGGGTTTGGTCAAGAAACAATTGAAGGAGGTCGAAACCATGGACTATCGATGCGCGGTACAGGCGGTTGCAATGCGAGTGCGATGCTCAGCAGAGCTCGAGGAGGTGCCGCATCACGTCGTTGTCGATCGCGGCCTCGATCTGGTCGAGACGGTCCGAGTACTTGCGGTGGACGAATCCGCAGCGGTCGACATGGTGAATGTCATGAATGATCAGGCGTACGCTGCCCTTTTGAGGGTGTGAGAGCTTTATCAGAATAAGCGTTTCATACCCTCGTGTCAGGTGCGTTCCGGACGGGGTAACAGGTTGAACTGAAACGCCAACGGTGCGACATCGAGGGGACGCTCTCGAACCGTGAAGTGGGCAAGGCCCCTCGACAGTGAGATGTCGAGGGGCCTTGCCTTTTTTGTGGTCACTGAGGCTACCAGACAACATATTGCACGCCTGTGTTTTGCGTCATTAAGATACAATGAAGGTATGCATACGTGATATGGCGTGACGATGCGATTGCGAGCGCCGAATTGACCAGGGACCGAGCCTATGGACATACATCATTCCTGTCCCTCGTGTGAGGGCAAGAAGCGGGTGAGCGGTTTCGTTACGGACTCTACGGGAAGGCTCCGTCTGACAAGAACGGCTCCCTGCCCGCAATGTGACGGAGTTGGCACGATAACAGACGAGCAATGCCGCTGGATTGCGATCGGTAGGTCGCACCGCCAAATGCGGTTTGCGCACAAGGAGTCTGCGGTTGCCGCGGCACTGCGCCTCGGTCTTTCCGTGGACCAGCTGACCGCGGCCGAGCTCGGGCGCTTGCCCCCCGCCATCCTGGCCCTTCCCGGCTCGCCGCCTGGCCAATCGCCCATCTAAGCTGACGTCTCGCCGGCACCCGGCTGTTCCCCGCCGGCGGGCCGCATCAACACAGCTGCAGAGTCACCATTCAGAGGAGAGTCCTTGTTCTCAAACCTGCACCTTTACCGCCTGACCAAGGATTGGCCCATGACATCAGACGGCCTCGAAGCCTTGCTGAAGAAGCGGCCATTTCATCCATGCGGCAGCCAGGATATGAAGTCATCCGGTTGGGTCAGCCCGCGGGACAATGGCCCGCTTGTTCATGCCCATGGGAAGCAGTGGTTGGTTGCCCTCCGCATTGAGACGAAATCGGTGCCCGGGGAGGCCATCCGGAAGTTGGTCGAGCAACGGGCACGTGAGTATGAGGAGCGAAACGGCTATAAGCCGGGCCGCAAGGTGCTCAAGGAGATGAAAGAGCAGGCCCTCACGGAGCTATTGCCACGGGCATTCCCAAAGCAGGCGACGATTCAGGTGTGGATCAATGCCGCCGATGGATGGGTCGCGATGGATACCTCGACTCCGTCCAAGGCCGACGACGTGGTTAGCGATCTGATTCGAACGGCTGAAACGATCCCGATCGCGCTGGCCCAAACGAATCTCTCGCCGGCCCAGGCGATGTCCGACTGGCTAACCTCGAACGAAGCACCGTACAACTTCACGGTCGATCGCGAGTGCGAGCTGAAGGGCACAGACGCAGAGAAGCCAACGGTCAAGTACACGCGCCTTTCTTTGGAGCGAGACGAGATCCGGCAGCACATCCTCGAGGGAAAGCGTCCCACCAAGCTGGCGATGACGTGGACTGACCGCGTTAGCTTCATCCTCACAGATAAGTGCCAGGTTAAGCGGATTGCGTTCCTCGACGCCGTGATGGGAGAGGTCAATCTCGATGGGGAGGACGCTGAGGCCGTGTTCCAGTCCTCTTTTGCCATCATGACAGGTGAGCTGTCACGTTTTCTCCCGGATCTCATAGAGAGCCTGGGAGGCGAAGCGGAGTACGTTGCAGAGTGACCGCGGCGGGCAGCAATGCCCGGGGGCACCAGAGGCCGGACATCGGTGGCAGCGCATGAGCGAGCTGCTGGTCATAGCGGGTGGTGGGAAGTCAGGAATGCACCATCACTCAATTCGTCGTTGAGCCTCCGACTGGGGGTATTGAAAGGAAGCGTTTGATGGCATCGGTAAACAAGGTGATTCTGGTCGGGAACCTCGGTGCGGACCCGGAAACCCGCTACATGCCCAGCGGCGATGCCGTGACCAATATCCGGCTGGCGACGACCGACCGCTACAAGGACAAGCAGTCTGGCGAGTTCAAGGAAGCCACCGAATGGCACCGTGTCGCCTTTTTCGGGAAGCTGGCTGACATTGCAGGTCAGTACCTGCGGAAGGGTTCGTCGGTCTACATCGAAGGCCGCATCCGCACGCGGAAGTGGCAGGATCAGTCTGGCCAGGACAAGTACAGCACCGAGATCATTGCGGACCAAATGCAAATGCTGGGCGGCCGGCAAGGGGGCGCGGACGGACACGATGACGGTCCGCCCCCCCAAGAGCAGGGGTATGCAGACGATGGCAACCAGGGAGATAGCACGTTCATCTAAGCCGCCCTCCTCCTCCCGCCGACTCTTCTCAGCCCGCATCGCGGGCTTTTCTTTTGCCGGCAGCACGCGTCCGTGAAGGCCCTACTACTTGCTGTGACGCATATCCGATCGCAAATCAACCCAGAATGGAGATCTGACATGAATCATCAACAGCAAGCTCGGAAAGCCTTTGAGACCGAGTTGAAGGGTATTGGACGCCGAATGGAGGTCGGTTTTGCTCTGGCAGGACGGCGTTTCGAAGTACAGGACTGGGGTCTGATCAACTTCCATGCCACCGAGACGCTGGCCATGCGCGAAATGGAGGGCTCATCGGATGCGCGGATTCTGGCCGTGATACCGGCTGAAGTCCAGTTTGCTGCAAACGGCAACGTTCGTCTGTGGAATTGCCTTGGGGAGCCCGTCGCGCAACGACGGGACCCACCATCGCAGCAGGAGGCTCTTCCGCTCTCATGATCTCCATCTCCCCTATGTCAGGTCATCGCAAGGGTCCGACATCCACTAGGAGATCAAACATGGCAATCCTGCATATCCTCAAACTCGCCGCACTGGCGTTTGTGAACCGTCTCTTTCGTTCTCAGACCGTGTCGACCACAGGGAAAGACCCCAAGGGCTTCAACATCTATGAGTATGAAGGAACGCCGAGCGTCACGCCCGGATACTTCATCGTCCGTTTCCGTCATGTTCTCAATGGTGAAGTTCGGACCAAGCACCGTCAACGCATGACCGACCAGGAATGGAAGGCCACGCGCGAGCGACTGGAGCAAAGCCGCGAGGAGGCCGGGGTGTTTGACACCGCCGCCCTTCCGGCGCTGTCCGTGAATAGCCACGACGGCCACTAGTATCGGAATCAACTGCACAGAAAGGGTCCGCGTCTATCGATGCGGACCCTTTTTCTTACGCGTCATTGCGTGCCATACCAAAGGGCAATGCAAATGCACACTCAACCAATGTCCGGAGTATCGTCATGCAAGTTCAAGAGCAAGAGGTGAAGTTTGAGTCGCTGGAATTGTGCCTGGGTCGTAATGGAGAGGTCAAAACAAGCGGCCTTCTGATCCGTGACCTCGACGGCTACATTGAAATGCAGCCTTTGACGTCGCGCGGGGTGCCTGCGCGATGCCTCATGCAGATTCCCAGCGATCAGCGCGTGCTCAATCAAATGGCCGAGGTGTTCACACGCCTGGCCGCGCGAGCTGCTGAGTCGCGTGGAACATAGAAATAAAGGCGGCCCGGATACCGGTGCCGCCTTTTTACTTTCGCCCTCCAGGTGCGCTCGAGTGGTGGTCGTCGGAACTAGATCGCGGTACTGCAGGCCGCCGGCGTGGAGCCAACGATACGGACACTTACCGAGTTCGGCTCGACCTTGTCGATCGCGAGATGGGTGCCGGCCATCGAAATCAGCCGCAGATCATTCATGTATGCCAAGTCGCGCGAGCCGCGGATTCGGCCGGAAGCATCGGTCCGAAGGACGCGGTACTTCGCCACGCCGTCGTTGGCGCCAAGGAATACGGTTGAGATGCCGCAGAGTGCTGGCCCGCTCGTCCGAGACTTGGTGATCACCATGTCGCCCGGGGTGATCGAGACAGGTTCCTGCATCTCGTAGGTATCTCCCGTCGCCTTCAGTGCGTTCTCGAGTACTGCGCCGGTGTCCGTAATGGCGAAGTAGCGATTCCGGGCGAAGAGCGAGCTGCTCTCAGGGGCGGCCTTGACCAGATAGAAGGTCCTCCCCTCCTTGTCGACGATCTTTGCCGCCGGCGCAACGCGGGCGCCAGCCTTGAGGGACAGGGAAGCGTCGCCGGCCTCGAGCTTCACCTCTCGGACAACCTCCAGGAGCGGCGTGGTCGTCTTGGTCGAGACCGTGAACTCCATGAGCTTTGCACCTGGTGCGGCGGTACGTGTGTCGCCGGGTTTGACCCCGTCGGCGCCATTGATGCGCTCGACCGCCGGGCGAACCTGCTCGACAGGTACAACGTTCGGGAAAGTCGATTTCACCGTCGTAGTACCGCCGGCGATCGCGGAGAGGGATAGGGTCGACATGGCCACGGCCATGCCAAGCATTTTCTGCATAATTTTCTCCTTGGTAACCACAAGAACCGGGTTTGGAGGCTGATGTCCTGGGCTCAAGCCCCGCTGGCGGTCGGACCGGTGCCGTCCCGCCAGCAAGGCCCGTTCATCGCAATGTGCCGGGCTGATTCTTGGCTCGGATGGCCGCGAGGCGGTTCTCAGCGAGCTTTGCGATCGTTGGCTGCGCCCGCCGGCGGATCGTGTCCAGGGCTAGCTCGACGGACATGTTGCCGGCCACCGCAGAGTAGGCTGTCTCCGGCGAGCAGCCGTCCTCAAGCACGGATTCGGCCTCCGCACTCGCAACCACAAACGTCGGCACTGCGGTTACCTTGAACGCCTTGAAGAGGTCCGGATGGATCTCCCATGGGGCGCCCGCTCGGTTGACTTCGAGCGCGGCGAGCTTGGTTGCTTTGAGCGACCCGTCCTTGAAACCGCGGACCACCATAACGGCGCCCGTCTCCTTGGCCTGTCGAGCCAGCTCAGTAAGGACGGGCTTTGGCATCGAGAACGAGACAAAGATGATGAGGTCGTTCGCCCCCCGCTTTGCCGGTGCTGGGCCACCCTTCTTGGCCTCTGCATACTGCTGCATGATGTCGTCCAGACTCTGCGTTCGCACTGGCGGCGGTGCCTTAATCGTGGGGACCTCGACCTTGAACGTACCCGGCTTCACCGGCTTGATGTTCTGTCCAAGGACTGCTGCCGCCTCTTCTCGGTGCTTGGCCATTTCTGTCTGGATCTCGGCTTCGGGTGGTAGCGAGAGCGACTGAGCGATGGCCGTGCCAGCCCAGCCATTAGCCAGGAGAAGCGCCGCTGCAGCAATCACGTTTGCGGAATATCGCATAGCCAAAGTCCCTCCAGCCCGGCATGGGCAATTCAGTGTTTGTTTGGGTAAGAATGGGCGATCGCCCGATCGGGTCGCAGCATTTGCCGGCGATCTTGACGGTCTGCGGAATTGGGTACAGGCGCGTGAACTTGTACTGCCGCTTATCCATGATGATCTGCGGGTAGTAGCCGCACATGGCATCGCTGCCGAACGCTGACCACTGCGTTCCGGCGGCATGGAGTTTGGCCAGAACGCGCGTCGTCTGGAGCCGCGCAGTCTGCTCCATGCTCAGGTGAGCCTCATTATTCCCTGTCAGGGGATACATGTGCCCGTAGGCGCCCGCGGCCCAGAAGATCTCTGGGATCGGAAAGCCTGCAGTAGCCGCCACTGCATCGGCTGACATTGCGCCGATGGCAACCATCCCTCCGAACGGGAACGCGTAAGGCGCGATGATGCCGGCGAGCTCATCATCGTTGTGCGTCGGGTCGGCGAAGGACACCCAAGGGATGTCAATGCCCCGCTGGTCCAGACAGGAATCGTCCAGAATCGCGCCCATGACGTACAGTGCCGGATTGATGTAGAGGTTCACCTGCATGAACGACGTCCGGGTAGACCCGATCTCCCCCGACTGGTCATCGGAGATCTGGCCGAAGGCATCGGCATTCACGCCAGTGTTCACCCTCACCCCACCGAGCAGCGGGAAGCAGCCTGGAACGGCAGTCACATCCGTCATCATGTCGAACTCCCAGAATGACGTCGGGATGCCGACTTTCGGCGGGTTCTGGCAAAAGCAGACCGGGTTCACGGGGCCAGAATCGAAGTCGTCCTGGCCGCCCCCGAGAAGAGTCGCGGTGCCGAACAACTTGATCGGCATCATGCATGACCAGCACACGTCGGAGATCAGGTTGGGAAACTTGCCCGTGCAAAGCGCGTCGGCGTTCGCAGTGCCAGAACCGAAGAGTGCACCGGCGAGCAGGAGGGCCGCTGAGATGAGTTTCTTCATGGCGCGAACTCCTCGACCTGCAGCATTTTCCCCTTCTGGGAAAGCACTGCCGGGACCCGCTTGATGCCAAAGTGCTGAGTCAGGATGCCCTGCTGGTCAAAGTAGACCGGTCGCTTCCATTCGCGATCTAGTTTCAGGAAAGAGCCCGCGACGAGAACGACCTTGTCGCGGGGATTCTCGTCGATGCGCTTCTTGGCGTACTGGACTTGCTTCGGGTCGCGGCCGTCGATGAACACGATGGCCTTCGACAGAGCAGTGAAATCGAGCGGATTGAGTTTGGTCCCCGCGGGAACGAGAACATTGCCCAGGTGATCCTTCACGTTGTCAGGGTAGGTATAGGTAGGATCAAACGTCCACACCTTTGGACCGGTTGCGGTCGATATACCCGGAACTGGAGGGGGATTTTCCAGGTTGGAGAGCTGCTTGTTCCTGTAGTCTTCCCAGAACTTCTTCAGCTGGCCCTGCTTCTCCATGTTGGTCAACCGACCTTTGATCATGTCGACAGCGTCCTGCTCCTGGATGTCCCAGGTATTGCCGTATCGGCCGAGAGACTCGGCAAACGACGCGCAGGCGATGGTAGAGAGTGCCAAGCCAAGGAAGAGCGCTGTAGTGCGGCGGCTTACCTTCATATGGGCTCCGATCAACGAAGTAGATAGCACAAAACCGCGACCTTGGCCGCGGCTTTCGATGCGCCACTCACCGTGAAGGCGAGTGGTTGGGAGACACCTGATTACTTCGCACCATTGAGCCACGCGTCGATTCGCGCAGCGTCAGCGGCGCCCGGCAAGATGCGGCCATCGGCGCTGAACAGGGTCGGGGTGCCCCGCACGCCGAGGCCGTCGCCCAGTGCAGCAATACGCTTGATCGGGTTGTCGCACTTCGCCGCCGGCGCCGGGACGTTCTGGGTGACGAGCTTGTCCCACGCAGCAGCGCGTTGTGCGGCCGGCAGGCACCAGATCGACTCCGACTTGGCACTCGCCTGCGGGTGCAGTGAGTCGAGCGGGAACATGAACGTATAGATGGTCACGTCATCCAGCTGTGGGAACGCTTGCGCTTCGAGCTGCTTGCAATACGGGCAGTCGGGGTCAGAGAAGAGGTAGAGCTTGCGCGTGCCCTTGCCTTTCACGCGCACGATCGCGTCCTGAATGGGCAGCTTGCTGACGTCGATCTTGTTGGCGGCTTCGCGTTTTGAGGCGGTGAGATCCTGGCGCTTCTCCATGTCGTACATGCTGCCGAAGAGGAAGTAGTGCCCTTCCTTGTCGGTGTACGCGATGTTCTTGCCCATGGTGAGCTCGTAGATCCCCGGAATCGGGGTGGCCTCGACGCTGGTGAAGTTCGTGTTGGGATACTTGATCTTCAGTGTCGCCATCACGCTGTCGGTCTCAGGCGAAGCATGGGCAGCGATGGACATGGCGGCAAAGGCCAGAGCAGCAGCAATCTTTTTCATTCGTGTTCCCTCAGGTTCAGTTGTCGGAAGGTGTATCCAAATACGATCGGATCTTCGGTTGCCCGCGTCCTGCGATCAATGAAGATGCATCACACGTAACTATACACGTTATGTATTGAATTGGCGTCTTCTGTATAATTTGACGTCGTGGAGGGCGTTGGTGGGGCGAATGAGGCACATCGGCATGGCGCTTGGTGGATGCAAATCTGGCCGGCGCGGCTGAATTGGCGTGAAAATCTCCTTTTGCTCGCCGGAGCGTCCCCTGCCCTCCACAAGGCATCATCTTGGATAGAGCAGCTTCACCCTGGCCCCCCGCCGGGAGAACTGCATTCACTGGCTACGGATTTGAGGGACAGCACGTGACTGAAGGGCGTACGGAATTGCTCTATGCGGCGTTTAGAGAGAGGGTTGAGTATCACCTTCTGTCGGCTCTGGTTCGCGGCAAGGCGACGCTGGGGCGCGACGATGTGTCCGCACAGAATGCACTTGCCCAACTTGAGGCCAGGCTGAAAGCCGTGGGCCGGTGGATTCGAGTTCATGGTTTCGTCGATGTCGCCACATTTGGGCAGCACTCGAGCGCGGCCAACCTTTCGCGCAAAGCAAGGGCCTTGATCAGTATTCAGGGTGCGACATTGGAGTCAGCGCGGCGAGTCCTGACGGCCGAGCGCGTCGAGTTTCTGTGGGCGGAGCATCTCGCCGCAACGCTTGACGAGGACGAGACTGCAGGGGCGATCGACTGGGTTGAACTCGTGGATGCGCAGGGCAGAATCATTGGCACCGGCAGACCGCGACATAGGTCGCTGGTTTGGGAGCTCGTCGAGCACCTCGCAGAGGAAGCGTGTGCCGCTCGCACTGTGGCTGCCGCAGCGATGGATGCGGACGCTACCCATGCACGCTATGAAGCTCCCGATCGCGCCGCGGCGCTCGTTGCGGAAGCGAACTATCAGCGTTCAATCGTCGCTGCGGCGTCCTTCTGGCGCCAAACCCACGCGGGGCTTGCCGGGCCCCGTTGAACCAACCCTCCCAAAAGAAAAACGCCACCGATGTGTAGTCGGTGGCGTGGGGGTTAAGCGGCTTTCAGCTCGGGCCTGACGAAGGATGAGAACGTCAGCGTTGCGCTCTCCTTGAAGGAGATGAGCGTCTTGCCGATTGCTTTGAAGACAGCAATCCACGGCGGCACGCTGATGGCCTGGCCACAAACTTCGTGTCCAAACGTCTGCGTGGTTCCATCCACCATTTCCGTCCAGATTCCCTTCGCGCGACCATGTTCGGCCACCGTAGGGATACGCAGCAGGTCGGGATCGATCGGATGTTGAATGAACGTCCCCGTGCTTTGGCGCTTCGCGAGCGTCTTGTTCAGGGTTGGTAGCTTGGTTGCGGTGCCATCGATCACCGTCATGCTAAAGCCCTTATTAGCGGCTTTGTCGCGAATTTCCTTCTCCTTCAGGTAGTCAAGACGGCTCCACGATTTGTCGTCAAGCGGCACGTCGTCCATGATTTCGGCGAAGCAATGCTCCTGGGGAACAGGCACCTCCACCATGTCAAAGTCGAATGACAGTGGGTTGGTGACCGCGACCATAGCCATCCGCTGCCGATGCTCGAGCATGTTGAAGTCCGCGGCATTGAGCACAGTCTCGTGAACAACGTAGCCGAGATCCCTCAGCATCGATCGCGAAATGGAGGCGGAAGCCGTTTTCAGCCAGTTTGGCACGCACTCGATTACCACGAACGCCGGCGACGTCTGAGCCACGGCCGCGAGGAACGGAACGACCAGATGGCCGACGTCAGGATGGTCTTCGGGATGCGTCAGCTTGAGCTTACTTCGCCCTGCGCTGGATGCTCCGCTGCACGGAATTCCAATGACGATGCCGTCCAGCTTCGGAAGCTGGGACATTAGCCACGAATCGAACACCACCTCCTGCATCGGTGCCGTGAGCAAAATCGTCTTGGCATCGTAGACAGGGTTGCGCTCGACGGCATGCGCCATGCAATCCGCTCGGATCTCGTTGGCAACTGCAAGCCTGGATGCGACGCCCGCCGCTTCCAGCCCCTCGTGCGCAGCACGATCCAGGATGCCAATGCCAGCGGAGAACGAGCCAATCAGCAACGGCTCACCTGCATCGAGCTTTGCCTTCAGGCGCTCCAGGCGCTCCATGGCACGGAGCTCCGAGGCGATGGGTAGGATGAAGATCCGATGGTACTTGACGACGATGCGAACTGCCGTCAAACCCAGCTTCACGAACATCCCGAGAAGGTCGCTGTTGTTGATGTCGATTACCGGGATCTCACGATCGCGGACGATCTTCTTGGAAACCACACGCTCGCCGCCGCTCGTAACGACTTCGAGTGTGAGCATGCACCGTTCCTTGTCGACCTTGGGGTTGAACTCCACGCCCGGGGCAAAACCTCCCCTCATGGCTTGGTCCCCATCGATCCAGAGGCGTGGGTTGCCGCGCCTCTCGCCGAGAGTCCGAATCTCCATTGTTTCCAATTGCTTGCTCATGTGTCATCTCCTGAGGTTGAAAGGAGCCACTTGCGATGGCCGTACGCCAGGTGATGACCACCAGGTGGCTGTAACCTGGTGAGCGGTGGGAGGTCGGGCAGGACGCGGAGGCGGGTCGGGTATCCACGGCCAGCGCACGCAATGCGCAGTGCGCATAGGGCAGAAGGCGGCAGCTGGTGACGGGGCTATGGGGTGGATGGAAAAGGAAACGCCCCGGCTGTCTTGCTAGCCAGGGCGTCGGTGGTGCAGTTCATTGATATGGCAGGTCATCGGGCTTTGAGCAGCTGTTGGATCTCCGCAGTGACGGGGCGAAACTGCCCTCGGTGCCCGTTGGTCGGTTGCGCCCTATGTGTGGGAACGGTGCTGGGGAGCTGCACCCTGGGGGCATTCCAGAGGTTGATGGGGGGAATCCTGAGGTCAGGCCAGGTGATCACGAAAGCCTCCTTTGCGTTGGTCTGTGATCGGGTATGGCTCACAGCGTCAGCTAATGGCCCGCAGAAAAACAAAACCCCCGTGAATAACACGGGGGCGTAGAGGCTTGACGGATCAGGGTGTGACCGATGGTCGTTCGCATACGAGCTGGGTTACCTGCCCACCGGAGGCAAACAAGGTGAACGCGGCAGGAGCCCGGCCATAGAACCGATCCATGTCGGCGAGCTCGGCCTTCAGCGATTCCTCGCTGGGGCATTTCACCAGAATCCGGTCGCCTTCGGCGTAGCACATGGTCCAACGCTTTTCGAGGTTGACCCAGCACCCGAAGTAAGGGGCATCCTGGTCGGTGTCGTACTGTTGCCAGCCGGCGCCGCAGAGTTTGCTGTCATACACGTATCGATCCCGGCCAACAAACCCGAGCGCCAGATCCGCATCCAGATCGCGATGGACGGTATTCCCGCGTGCATTGACTTCCTCGCGGTACATCCCTGCCGCAAGCTGATTCCGCCGGCGACGGTAGTCGAGGACGTGTTCGGCTCGCTCCTGCTTGGTTTTACTCGTCGCGCGACGGGCATACAGCCAACTGCCCAGCGCTTCATGCATCTGACGGCGAAGTTCGTGCTTGGTGGGAAGGGCTTCATTCATCTGTATCTCCTTGAGGTGGGGAGCGTTTGCGTGATGCTTGGCTATGCAGATCACCCACCTGCAATCGAGATACAAGGTCGCGTACCGCATCTCCGAGGTAACAGATAACGGAGTCAGTCACGATGAAAAAGCTAGCCTTCGCGGCATTCCTTGCTGCGGGCCTGACGATAGATATCATTTGGGCCGGCTTGGGAACTACCCTTCCAGGCAAACGAGCCCCAAGTAGGCTGCTCAACGATGAGAGCGCGGAGCTTGAGGACTACGGCATTGCCTCGCTCTTGGGCGATGGCATCGTCAGCGCGGTCGTGGTCTCGGACTCGGGTCCGATGGAAAGGCTCGCTGCATTGAAGCCGTCTACATTCATTCGCTACAAGCGATGGGCGTCGGAACTGGCGGATATTGAGGGTCGGCCGGGATTCGTAAAATTTCCGCCAGAATGAGTCTAAGCGGCTGATTTGAAAGAGAAATCGATCGTCGGATCAAGCGGCGGCACCTTCTTGTGCAGGTCCATCAAGTAATCGCCGAACCGGTTGATGTGGTCCTTCCGGTAAGGCGACAGCACCTTCAGCACTTCGGCGTCGATCGGCAACCCCTTCTCCTGAAGCTCCTTGAGCTTGCGCGACATCCACTGCACGTTGTACAGGATGACCATGTTGGCCACGAGTTGGTTGTACTTGATGACCTTGCGCTGCTCGTGCCGGATGTTCTCGGCGATGACGCCCTCTCCCCCGAACATCAGCCACTGCGCGTAGTCGTTGAACTGCTCGCTCTTGTTGGTGGCCGCATGGATGGCCCGTCGCATGTCGGGGTTGCTGATGTACTTCAGCAGGAACATCGTACGGATGACGCGGCCCAACTCTCGGAAAGCGAAGTACAGCTTGTTCTTGCGGCTCTCGGAGCCGAGGCGCCGGAGGATCGTCGACGGCGTCATACGGCCGACCTTAATCGAGATGGCCACGCGCAGCATGTCCGGGAAATGCCGCTCGATCAGTGCCCAGTCGATGGTGCCCCGGAACAGCGAATCGATGTTTTTGTAGCGCCGGCGCCGGTCGGCCTTGTAGAACACCAGATCCTTGATGTTTCGGATGCGCGGCATCAGGTTGATCCCCAGTAGATGTGCCAAGCCGAACACCGGCCCGCTCTGCGCCTGCGTGTCGCCATGGACGGTGTCGGGCTGCACGCTGGAGGCATTCTTGAGCAACCCATCCAGGATGTAGACGGCCTCGTGCACGCCGCAGGGAATGAAGTGGCTGAACAGCGCGATGTACATGTCGGAGACATGGTAGTAACCGATGCCGCCATAGCCACCGTACCGGATGTGATATTCCGACAGCAGGTTCTGCTCGTAGAGGTTCCACTTCGTGCCGTCGGCCGACACCCGCTTGCCGGAACCCCAGAACTTCGGCAAAGCGAACCGGTTGTAGGCATTGATGACCTGCACGATGGCTTTGTCCAGGCGCTCCTCGGTGACGTGTCGCAGATTCAGCCAGGCGACCTGCTTGCGGCTCAGGTTCTTCACCGAGCGCGCGGTCTGGCTCGGTCCGAGATTGCAGCCATAACAGAACAGCGTTGTGATGAACCGCTTGCGCGGATCGTCGATCTTGGCTTCGAACCCCGACAGCGGACCGAACAGCTTGTGCAAGTCGAGCCACCGCTCGGTCTCGATCAGGATGTCCAGAATGCTCACCGGTGGCATCGACGCGGTGATGGCCTGATCGATCAGCAGCTTGTTGGGCGGATCGGGATCTTTCTCCAGCCGATGCAGGATGAGCCCCTGTTCGCTGATCTCCACATGGTCGTTGGCAGGGAACTCAGAGTCCACCGCGTCAGCGAGCGTACCCAATTCTTCTTTCAACGCCTGGACGAATGCCTTGCCGTCGACCGGGAAATTGACCAGCTCGCTGTAGCGCGGTAGTTCCGCCCGGAACTCCTCCCACGACACCTGGTGCACACGTGGATCGTCGTACTGGTCACTGTTCTCCACATAGATGTCACCCGATTTCAACTCCCGCATGATTTGGCTGAATACGCACAGCTCGAAGTACTTGCGGTGCATCAGCCGGCCGCTCTTGCCATTCGGGAAAATCGGCTTCTCCCACTTGTCCGGTATCCAGCCCAGCGGTAGGTTGGCCGCGTCACGGTCGCTGAGCATCAGGTATTCGCGGTGCGAGGTCCTGTAGCTGCGCATCCAGTCCAGCGCTCGCAGGAGCGCATCGTCTTGCGAGCTGGCCCTGAGCGATAGCAGATCGAGGCACTGGAACAGCAGCGCCCGCAGGTTCCGATACGGACGCAGCATGAAGGGAAACGTATGGTTTCCCGCGTAGGCGATGTGTTCATTGCAGCGGGTCAGTACCCCATCGGGATCGCCGCCCAGCGCCGCGCGCATCTTCGCGACACGGGCTTCCGCCGGCAGCGTGTCGTCCTGCAGCACACCGAGCACGTCTCGAAACTGACCGACCAGGGCCTCAAGCTGGTCCGCGTGCGCTAATTGGTACTGCTGCAGGCGCAATTCGGCCGTATGTTCCAGGTTGCGCACCGTCTTGATGAAGATCTCGGCCACGTCGTCCAGTGCTTTTTGCAACTGCGCAAGGATGAACAGGACAGCCAACGCATAGCGCTTGGTGGGCTTGAGCGACCGCATTTCCTGGACATCCAGGGCGCGCGCTTCCGTGACCAACTGCGTGCACTTTGGCGCGGTGAGGATCTCCGGTGCCACCGGCATGCCATCAGCCAAGACACGCAGCGCCTCGATGTGCTTGAGGAACCCGGCGATCTCCCGTGGCGCGGGCCGCTTGGGTTCCCGTTTGACCTGATCCCAGCCGGTGCGCCCGCCACGGTTGTCGAAGAGCGCATCGATTCTGACGATCAGGTCGGGCCCCAGCGCCTCGACGATCGTGCGGTAGATGGTTTCGTTGACCTGACTGCGGGCGTGGGCAGCGATCCTGGTCAGCGCGGCCAGCGGCGGCAATTCATAGCGGTGCCGGATCAGCTCCTCGATCAGGACGTTGATGATGTCAGGCAGTTCCGTTTTGATGCGCGCCGCGTGCGCGGCCACATCGGCAAGCCACGCGTGTGTCTGCGCGTCCGTGGTGCGAATGCCGATAAAGTCGCGCAGGAGCTTTTGGTGGCGGGATTTGCTTCCTGAACGGTCGTATCGTGCCAGCACGCTGCGCAGCAGTGGGCGGATGCGCAGCACCGAACACACGTGATGCACGATGGCCGTCGGAACGCCCGAAACTGGCGGGCAGTAGCCCAGCCGCTGGTACAGCTTGAGCTGGACGAGGATCAGCGCGCGCGTGGGCGCTTGCCGATACTGGTCGGCAACAAAGCGGATTTCGGCCGGGCTCGGGGTGAACACCGTGGCCAGTTCCGTTTCCCCCAGTTCGGCCGGCAGCATTGGGTAGGCCGTGTCATGGATCTGCTGCATCGTCTCAACCGCCGAGAATGTTTGCGTCTTGAGTCTCGTCACGCCAGGCTACGCATCATAAGGGCTGACCGGTGCGATATCGGCCCCGCCTCGGGCTGAAAACCGTGTCAGCGCGCATGCAAGCAATGCCAGCATCGGGTCTGGTGGACAGTTCTTTTTAAGTCTGATTTCGATATTTTTCAGCGATAACGGGCCACAGCCGCTCTACCATCCCGGGTTTTGGTCAACCCGTGCTGGTCGTCGATGAGGTCAATCAGGTCACCCCGCAAAGCCCGCGGAACCCGACCGCCCACTGTCTGGGAGCAAGGCCGATGGATCAAGGCCGGCTTGCCGCGCGATGGGTGGATTCGCGTCGCTGCCGACGAGGGCGACGCCGGTGTCGGCACGTGTGACCGATGCCGTGGCGTGTTCACGGGGCCGGTGCACGTATTACGTCATCACAACTACCACGGCGTGCTGCGCGTCGACGAAGACTGTTCCCGCGAGTTGCGGGTGAAACCGCAACAGAGCGAGCCGAAGCCGCCGCCGCGCAGCCGGGCGACCAAGCGCCTCTTATGGCTGACCCGCGCATGGAAGCGCGGCGGCAGTTTCGATGGCCCCATGTCGCTTCCGGCCGATGGCTATGTGACCACGGTGTGGCGGCAGGAGAACGGATGGCGTTACGAAATTCGCCCCATCCGGCAAACCGAAATCTGTCGGGCAGAAACGGGCTATGCCTCTGATGAGGCTGCGCGCCTAGCAGCGTTCGATGCCATTACCGAACTTCTCGAAAACAAATCCCCCCGCCCAGATCCTGCGCGCGTGCAGCCGCCGGTGGATGGTTGGACATTGCACCTGTAACGGGCAGATCGCCGCATGGAAGTCACAACCCTTCTTCAGAACCTCTTCGCCCCCACACGCCGCCTGTACACGCTGGAAGGCGACGGGCCGCTTGCGGATCTGGCGGTGGAAGCCTGGCTCGGTCGCGAGGCACTGTCCGAACTGTTCGAATGGCGCGTGGTGGCCGTCAGCGCCAATGCGCGCATCGCGCTCAAATCATTGCTGGGCCAGCGGGTCACGCTGGTCACGACGCTGGCCGATGGTACGCAGACCAAGCGCACGGGCCTGATCCGCCTGGCTGAGAAGCTCGGCGCGGACGGCAGCCTCACGCGCTATCGCCTGACGGTGGTGCCATGGTTCTGGCTGACCACGCAGCAGCGCCACAGCCAGGTGTTCCAGAATCGGCCGCTCGCTGACATCATTGAGCAGATGCTGTCGCCGTACGAGCCGTACGCCTCGTGGCGCTACGCGGCCGGTGCCGAAGCACGCATGAGCGATTTCGGTACACGCGCGCACATCGCGCAGTTTCGCGAGACGGACTACCACTTCGTCACACGCCTTCTCGCCGAGGCGGGGCTCGGCTTCACCACGGTGGAAGACGACCAGGCGCACGGCGGCCACACGCTGGTGATCTTTGCCGACAGCACGCAGCTGCCGGAAGACACGGAGTCGGCTGCGGCCGGCGGCATCCGCTTCCACCGCGCGCACAGCCTGGAAGAGCGCGACGCCATCCAGCAACTGGCCTGCCACACCCGCACAACTGCCGGCGGCGTTGCCGTGGCCGCGTGGGACCCGGAAGGCAAGCACAGCGTGCGTGCCCATGCGCCCGCGCGCTTTGCCACCAGCGCCGGCAGCCCCGACGCGTATCTGTCCATCAGCCCGTCGCTGGCGCCGGATTCCGCCAATGCCCAGCGCATTGCCGAGCAGGTCATGGAAAGCCTGGAGGCGCGCGCACTGCTGTTCTCGGGGCGAGGCACGGTGCGCACGCTGCGCAGCGGTACGCGTCTGCAGGTGGTGGATTGCCCGCACCTGCCGCAAGACGTGGAAGGCGCCTATCCGCTGTTGATGGATCTGGTCGAGCACTGCGGCATCAACAACCTGACCGTCGATACGCACAACGCGCTCAGCCAGCGTTTGGGCGGGCTCGATGCCGCGCTGGCATTCGATACGCCGCCCAGCGCGCCGGAATCCGGCCCGGGCGTTTTTGGTTTCCAAGAAGCAGAAGGCCCCGTCGAACGCAGCACGCCGACTGGCGATCTGCTCAAAGCAGCACGCGCGCACGGTTACGCTGGCGTCTTCCGCGCCGGCGACGCACGCCGGCCCTGGCGCCCGGCCGTGACTGAACCCGATTGCGGCCGTCTCTACGCGGCGCCCACCGCGCAAGGCGTACACAGCGCCATCGTGGTCGGCCCGGACGGCCAGACCCAAGCCGGCGGAGACGGCGAGCACCATGCCAGCCCCGCAGGTGAAATCCGCGTGCGCTTTCCCTGGCAACAAGGCGAGCGTGCAGATGACCGAAGCAGCCGCTGGGTACGCGTCGCGCAGCGGCAGGCCGGTTCCGGCATGGGCTGGCAATGGCTGCCGCGCATTGGGCAGGAAGTGCTCGTCAAGTTCAGCGAAGACGATGTCGACCAGCCGGTCGTCATTGGTGCCCTCTACAACGGTCAGGGCGAGGCCGGCGTTGCGCCGACGCCCGGCGGCCAAACCGCAGCTCAAATGGACACGGCCGCACTCTACAAACAAGGCAGCGATACGGCCCCGAGCGCCCAGGGTAACGTGGCGGGCGGCCACAGCCCCGCCTGGCACGGCATGGGCACCGACGCGGACGGACACCGCAACGCTGCTGCGCACACCGGCTTCAAGAGCGCCGAACACGGCGGCAGCGGCTACAACCAGCTCGTCTTCGATGACAGCGATGGTCAGTTGCGCACGCAGCTTGCCACCACGCAGCTACACAGCCAGATCAACCTTGGCCACCTCGTTCACCAACAGGACAACCGGCGCGGCAGCTTCCGTGGTCAGGGCTTCGAGCTGCGCACCGACGGCCACGCCGCCGTGCGCGGCCAGGCCGGACTGCTGCTGACCACCTACCGCGACGCCGCCAGCGGCAAAGCTGTGCCCACAGGCGACAACGCCGCCGGCATTGCCCTCATCAAGCAGGCCAAGGCGCTCACCCAATCGCTGGGCCAAGGGGCCGTCACCCATCAGACCGCTGGCCTGTCGTCGGCGAAGGACGAGAATGCGCCGCTGGCCAAGCAGGAGAAGGCCGCCGCCGGCATGGTGGACGGCAAGGCGCTCGATGCGGCGAAGCAGGATGCCAGCGCCGGCAACACCAGCACGCCGGGCAAGGTGCCACACCAGGGCGAGGCGATGGTGCATGCGAACGGCCGCGCCGGGTTGGTCATGGTGGCCGGTCAGGATCTGCAGTTGGCCAACGGCGAGAGCATCGCCCTGGGCAGCGGCCAGGACACCAACATCGCCGTCGGCAAACAGGCGCGCATGCACGCTGGGCAAGCGATCGGCGTGGCGGCGGGCCTGTCCAAGGCGGGTGACAACAACATCGGCCTGCAACTGACCGCCGGCCAGGGCAACATCGACGTTCAGGCGCAGCACGACACGCTGAAGCTCATGGCCAAGGATGACCTGAAATTAGTGTCGGCCAACATGAACGTGGATTTTGCGGCGGCCAAGCGGATTCGCCTGGCGACGGCGGCCGGTGCAGCCATTACGCTGGAGGACGGCAACATCACCGTCGAGTGCTCCGGGCCGATTACCTACAAGGCCGCGCAGCGCACCTTTGATGGGCCGGTGAACCAGTCGTATCCGTTGCCGGCGTTTCCACAGAGCATCTGTGTCGAATGCATGTTGCGCGCAATGGCTGGCGGTCATTCGCTCGGTAGCAGGAACGGCTGATTTAGCAGACATCGAGGTCATTGGCACCATGGCAACCCGTTTCCAGATTCAACGCAGACGCTCGGATGAACCTGCTTGGGTGAACGATTTCCCGGATAGCGCTCTGGCACAACTTTTTGGCGCATTGCCGGAGGCGAACGTGTATGCCTTGGTCGACAACGCGTTCGATACCGGTTTCGCGCAGCGGCTACGCTCGCGGTTTCCGGGCTTGCATCCGCAGTCACTCTACGAGGGGCGCTATGACGGGCCCGGCTTGGCAGAAATCGCCCCCTCCGTGGTCCGCATACCGGTTGAAGAATCCGAACGGCGTACGTTCCTTGAGTTCGTTCTGAATGAGACTTCGGGCAAGCCGATGCTGAGCTTCTTGCATCGCATCGCGTCGGCTCTTGATCCAGTCGCGCACCTCCAGGACCAGATGGAAGCTGTGGACCATGAGGGGAAGGCGTTCCTGATCCGCTTCGCGGATACCCGCTCGTTGGATGCGCTGCTGCAGGTGTTTGATGACGCGCAGCGTGAGCGCTTCCTGAATGGGTTGCGGTGGTGGTACTTCCGACGCGATGGCAGGTTGCAGGCTGTCGGTCACCCTGACGATGCTTCAGCCGACCGGACTGACGAACCCTATGTCTTCAGTCGGGAGCAGATGGATCGTCTTGATGCGCTGGCTCGCCCGGATGGCCTGCTGAGACTCATTCAGACGAACGTGCATTGGTGGGGAGAACTAACAGGTACACCATCTCAGGCGCATAGCTGCATTCGGATGGCGCTGGATAGCCCCGAGTTCAACGCGGGCGCGCATGACGCAGTGGTTTTTCGAGTAGTCGCCGGTGCATTGAGTGAAGCTGGTTTGCTGCAGTCGCAAGAAACGACGGAACAGTCATGAAAATTCGAACATGGATGGCACTCGTGTTGGTGGTGTTGGCCACGCTCAGCGCCGGCTGCAAGCCTGCGGAGCAGGCGAATGCTGCCCAGCAAGATGAAGACCTCGGCCTTGAGGTCCGAGTGCTCAACTACATGGATGAGGGACTCGACATCGTTTATGTAAACGGCGTTTGGGTAGGAAGTGAGAAGCGCCATGCAGGGGGTTTTGGTGTTGCAGGGGCAATCGGTGTGCCACGCAAGTGGCATCCAGGTCTTACAGTAGAAGTTGAATGGCAGGACGACACGCTCTACCGGAAGGACCATGATGCGACATACAAGGCACAGGTCCCCGTCGAGCCGTATCCTGACGGCGATCCAAGTTCGCTTTGGCTAGCGTTTTACCCAGGCAAGAAGATAAGAGCCATTGCTTCGCGCTATACGCCTCTCAATCCCAAATTTCCAGGCGGACTGAAGTATCCAGAAGACGCTTGCATGGCGGACAAGGCGTGCGCCGCCAAGTTCTATCCCGAGCGCATGGCGTCATCCAGCCAGGAGCGATGAGATGGCCGAACTCGAACGACTGCAGCCAAATCCCTTCGCCCTAACGCTGGACGAGAAGGGACGGTGCATGGCGAACAACATTGAGGCCTTCTCAGGGCAATGCACCGAGGAATTGCGAATCGGGATCTTCTTCGATGGCACCAACAACAACAAGGATCGGGACGCACCCAAGCACGCCCACAGTAACGTAGCGCGGCTGTACGACATCTTTGAGCGGAAGAAAAATCAGGTGGCCTTCTATGTGCCCGGCATCGGGACACCGTTCGAGAAAGAAATCGGCGACACCGGCCGCGGCTATGACGCACGGGCGGGGCTGATGGCGGGCTGGGGCGGTGAAGCCCGCATCAATTGGGCATTGCTGAAACTAACCGATGCGCTTTACCAGCTGTTTTACGGAGATGATCTGAGTAGGGCGATGGGCACCGAAGATCTGAAGGTGCTTCGCAAAATCTCGGGCGATTTGAGCTTCCCTGTACATAAGCGCGCGGAAGCCGGCGCACGCGACGAGGCGCAGAAGATCAAAGACGAAGTGGAGCAACTGAATGACGCAGGGACGGGGCGCACGCTCGCCGTCGCGTTGGACACGGCGGACAACATTCCCAATGCCATTCCGCGCAAGCAGGAGTTGCAACGGCGGCGCGAGTTCCTTTCGCAAAAGCTGAAGGCACTCATCGCCGACCGCAAGCCGAAGCTCCAGCGCATTCGCCTGTACGTGTTCGGATTCTCACGCGGCGCGGCGGAAGCTCGGGTGTTCAGCAACTGGCTGGAAGATGCGTTCGACCCAGGTATGACGCTGGCTGGTGTCGAGGTGAGCTTCGATTTCCTCGGAATCTTGGATACTGTCGCGTCCGTGGGGTTCGCCCAAAGCTCCATGTTCTCCACCGGCCACGGCGGGTGGGGCCAAGAGGAATTCCTACGCATTCCGAAATATGTCAATCGGACGGTCCACTTGATTTCCTCACACGAAATACGTGGCTCGTTCCCGTTGGACAAGGCGGTCGCCAGGGATCTGCTCGAAATCGCCTATCCAGGCGTCCACACGGATGTGGGCGGGGCATACCGGCCAGGGGACCAAGGCCGTGGTTGCAGGGCCGACGGAACACCCGACGACAGCACCAAGCTCTCGCAAGTGACACTTGCCAAGATGTATCGGGAAGCCGTTGCTGCCGGCGTGCCGTTGAAGCCGTCAGCGGATCTTCCACCTCGGGTTCTGGATGCACTCAAGATCTCGCCCCAACTGATCAAGGACTACAACGCGTACGTTGATGCGGTGAATCCGCTTATCAAAAAGAAGGGCGGAGGAACTACTGGCGCAGCACACGTGCAATACGGCTTGTACCTGCGTTGGCGTCGGCTGCGCCTGGGCAGCGGACCCGATGCCTTTGAGAACCAACCCTTTTTCAGGCGAGCACAGAATTACAGTGCTCAGTGCGCACAGGATCTGAGCGGCGCAAACGAAGAATTGCGCGAAGAAGCCAAGACGATGTCGGAGATGGAAAACTCCATCCTGTACTCAGATGGCTGGATGGCGGCGGTATTCCGCAGGTCAGGTGTGGCCGCTGAGGCGTTGATCAGACTCCACCGTGCCATATGGGGCGACAAAGTTGCACAGTGGCGAGAGGTCAAAGAGTATTGGAATGACACGTCGCCGTTGGACCCGAGGATCGTCAAGTTCTTTGACGACTACGTGCACGACTCGCGTGCGTGGTTCAAGCCAATGGGCGCCACCAATGAAGGGGTCTGGAAGCTGAGGGAAAAAAACCGGCTGGAAGACCTCAAGCGCAAAGATGCCGAGTGGAACGCCAGATGGAAGGCGGAGTGGCAGAAGATGAGCGCGGACCTCCAGCGGGACCCGCGCGGAACGATCGAGCGCTATGCGCCGGTTTCTGACGGCGGCAAGGGTGAAGTCGCGCCGCCACCGCCACCAGTTATGGGTCAGGATCGCATCGATTTGGACCGCTATCTGAAGGACGGCACGCTGCCGTTGGAGAAAACCGGACGCGAGTTCAGTTCAGTATGGGGGTATCTACGCTGGCGCACACACTTCGCGCCGGAGCTGACGCTGGGCGAGCGTGCGCAAGCGGCGTGGGACCGTGTGGCGGCGGTGCCTGGCAAGGTAGCGGACACAGTCTCCCAGAAGGTCGGCGAAGTCGCGCATAGCGCAGAAGAGGGTCTAGCGAGCACAGCTCGCAAGCTCTTGTCTGCCGGCCAAGACGCGCTGGAACGTGGTGCGAAGCGCGTCCTGGAGCAGTACTCAGGCGGCGGGGTCCCCATGCTTTGACGCAGCCAGGAAACAGGCATTTCCTCAGCTGACTTCGACCTCCCAATCGTCCTGCTCGGACTCGGGATCGCGAGCCTGCTCGCTTCCATGGGGATGACTGATACGGGTGCCTCCACGGATGAGGAGGCGCTGCGCTCTATGGCCGCACAGCGACGTGTATTGCGTGCAATCGCCTATGTCTTCATGGGAATCGGAGGGTTGATGCTGCTGCCGTTGCTGGTCTTCAGCGTTGTCGGAATCTCCGGGGCGCCTTGATCGCATAAACAGCATTTCCGTCCTGTTTTCGAGAGACCTCCATGCCTGACCGATCCGACCCACCTTCGCCACATTCCCGCGCCGCTGTCGACTGCCAAGGTGGGCAGCGGATGGACTACCCCGACGGTAGCTTCATGGTCACGTTGCCAGGCGTCGCCACGGTTCACTGCTCACGCGACGGTGACATCGACGGGCGGACGCCGGCTATCCGCGCAGTCACCATCGCCGATCTCTCGAAGGTTGTGAAACACAGCATCATCCGCCTCTACGACACCGTGTCCCATACGGTGCACTTCGCAGGCGGCGGAGTTGTTTCCTACCTGCACGGCGTCGATGGGACCGGCTTTGAATTCAACTGTCGCAACGTCGTTTTCGAGATTTCCGAGGCGGGACAGGTGCTGGTGCTCGGCACCTATATCGAGCAGTAGTCGTTTAGATCCGCCCGAGGGCAGACCATCGTTGCCATCTTCGTGACTGCGTTTGCGTTTGGTTCGGACCAATGGCAGAATCATCACGGGCGCGCATCGCCGCCTGGGCTCCCAGCCCAAGTTTTGAGCGGCTTAAACTGGCACGAATTCATCTCTTCCTTCCGCGTCGCATGATTGTCAAAGGCGGCGGACGCTAAACGCTCAACGTTCGCTGTGCTCTGAGAGACAACCATGGACCAGTTCTCCCGCTGGAGCGGCATCGCGCACGCCCTCCTTGTCAAGCAAGCTCCCAAAATCAAACTCGGCCAAGTGCATCAGCTCCTCGCTGCCTGCCTCGGCCACCGAACGTACGCGTCGCTTCGCGCGACGGATCTCGACACCCTGAATGGCAAGCCCCACTATGTCCTGTTCGACGATGCGGCGGGACTCGCACGCGCGGAGGACCTCGGACTTGCCGTGACTGAAGCGCAGTGGCGAGACGTTTCCTTGGCGCTTCGACCCAGCGGCATTACGCCATTTTGGCTGACCACCATCGGCGGCATGCACAACGCGGCTGAACTTGTTTTCGAGGACACGTCCAATTCCCGAATCCACGCCATCCAGCGATTGGTCGGTTACCCGGATGTCAAGAGAGCGACCTCAAGCCGCTGCCATTGCGCCGAAGATCAAGTGCCGGATATTCTGAGGATTGAGGTTTCAGGGGACGCCTACGCCTACAACCAAGAAACATCGTTCGCGGTACCCGTGATCGCGATCGTGGAGTTTCCAAAGGTCGGCCAACGCATGTACGGACACGGCACGATTGTCTCGGTCGAGCAGAAGGGAGCGCCGGAGCCGCGTATCTTGGAAGACGTGGATGCGGGTGAGTTTTACTGGATGCCTGAAGAATAGCGGCCCGCTGACCGCGCTCTGACTTTGCCGGCTCAGGCCGTATCAACAAGGGAGAAATGGTGGGACAAGCAAAACAACGCGGGACCAAAGAACAACGGGTGGCGCAAGCGCACGCCAAACTGGCGGCGCTGCGCCCGGAGACGCTGGTGTGCGGCAGCTGCAAAACGGCGTTTGCCGAGTTTGAGGCGCTGGGCACGCGCGGCCTGGCCGGTATCGATGCGGCCTTTGGCGGGCCGTGCCCGACGTGCGGGGAGTCGGTCGTCGCATTCAAGGGCGACTCCGATGCGGTGGCCGATTCCATCCTTGCGTGGCAGGACATGATTGGCAGCGAAGGCGTCGTCGGCAGCCAATCGTCCGATGGGCGCTACCTCCCGCTCGACGGCCCGTCCGGAGGTACTCACCATGGGTGAGGCCAAGCGGCGCGGCAGTCAGACAGAACGTGTGGAGGCTGCCATTGGCGCGGTACCGAGCCCCGAGGCCATGCGCGAAAGTATGGGTTTTGCGGCGTCCGCGAAGTTCGTGGGCTACGTCGTGCACCTGCCCGATAGCGACGAATTCCTGGCCGATGCCATGGAGTCCCAACGCGGGGTCACGGTCTATCGGTATGGTGCCAACCCGGACCTGGCCAAGGTGTTCGCAGACTATCGCGGCGCCGCCAAGCAGGCGGCCCAGATCCAAAAGCATAGGACCGTGGTGGCCTACTTGTTCGACCACGACAATCAGTGGCTGGTCGGTTTCACGGACTGACCTCGGCCCGTCGGTAGTGCAATGAAGACCTTTTATGGGTTCCGTCTGAGGCCGAAATCGGGTGCGAGCGGTTCGCACTCGCATCCGATTCTTCCGCCACCGCTCAACGTGGAAGCCCGCGAGCGGTTGCGTTGGCGCATCGTAGACCTCGACAAGAACCCGGTCGAGATGAATGAGGATGAGCTACGTGCCTGGTTGCTCTCGATCCCAGACGACGAACTGAACGAGTTGATCGCCTTGTCGGATTGGGGGTCTCCTCGTTTTCAGTGCAATAAGTGACGGTACGCAAAGCTAGCACTGGCGCGGGGGTGGTCTGGGTAGACCGTTGATTTCATTGACTTTCCTGTTCGCTTTGTAAACGGGTATGGTGGCCTCCCACTTTTGAGGTTCACGATGCAGGGTTGGCACACAACGTTTTTGGGGATGCGTGGGCTCCCCCGCGATATCAGCGACTTCGAGATGAAGGCATTTTTCACCTTCGATGGTGCCGAGCGCGACGCAATCAATGCACGCCGAGGTGATTCCCACAAGCTTGGTCTGGCGCTCCATATTGGTTTCCTGCGCATGAGTGGGCGTTTGCTCGGTGCCTTTCGGGTAATTCCAGTAGCCTTGTGGCGCCACCTTGGCAACGAGCTTGGCATTGCAGCACCAGAAGTCGCCTCGCTGAGAGCCATGTATGAACGCGGGCGCACGCTATTCGATCACCAACAAGTAGCCTGCACGGTCCTTGGATTCCAGTGGATGAGCGAGCACCAGCGCCGCTCACTGGTACGTGAACTGCGCGACGAAGTGGCGCGCTGCGCCGACCGCGATCAGCTACTCGTGCGGGCGCGTCAATGGCTGTACAAGAACAAGCTGGTGATCGTGCACGAGCGGGCAATTCGGACACTGATTGCGGCGGCACTTGCCCAGCTTGAAGTTGAAACAGGCACCGCCATCGCCGCCAGCGTTGATCCAGCAACACTTGATCGCTGGCGAGCCTCAGTTTCAGAGCTGCGCCCAGATGGACAAACCCAGCAGAGTTGGCTATGGGCTGCACCGGCGAAACACTCAACCCGCCAAATCAGCGAGGTACTGGAGCGCATCGACCTGCTTTACACGCTGGACGTTCATAAGCACCTGGCAGACATCCCCGATCTCATCTTGCGCCGCTACGCGCGCCGACTTGTCTCCAGGCCGCCCTCAGCCGGAGCCAAGATCAAAGAGCCAGCGCGCACCGTGGAGGTCGCATGCTTTCTTCGGTATTGCCTGTTCACCACCACAGACCAGTTGATCCTTATGGTGCAGCGCCGGATCGCCGATCTGTGGCGTCAGGCTGCCGCCGATGTCCCCGCTACCGTCAATTGGGCCGCAATGTACAAAACGCTGCTCGGCGAACTTGTTGCCTTGAGCGCGCAAGGTGCGGTGCCAGATGCTGAGTTGCGTGCCCGTCTTGAAGCCTTGATCACCGAAACCCAGAAACGCAAACCACCGAGCAGGGCCTCCCTGGTCCGCGAGGGATTGATTGATGGAATTCGCCCCGTGCGGTCGTTGCTCGTCGCCATTGCAAAGCTGCCCTGGCAGGCCACCGGCGAGCATCCTGCCATCGAGTACCTTGCCAAGCTGCAAGCTTTATATCTCAAAGGATCCAGAAAGCTGCCAGTTGAAGTGGTGGCACCAAGTCTGGGAATGATCTGGCAGGTTTCGATCTCCAGCCCAGACCGGGAACGGGCGTTTCAGGCGTTGGAGGTGGCCACCCTGTTTGCCCTGCGCCGCGCGGTGCGCAATGGCTCGGTCTGGATTGAGCACAGCCTGAGCTTTCGGGGTCGTGCGCGCTTGTTCTTCACGGACGAGCGTTGGCAGGCAGAGTCCAAGAAACACTATGCCCGTCTATCGTTACCCAGCAAGGCTGCCACTTTCTTGAAGCCTTTGCTGGCCAGAGTAACTGCCGGTGTCGATGCGGTGGCCGCTGCAGCCCGCAGTGGCGTACTGCGCGTGGATGATGAACTCCATTTGTCGCCATTGCCCGCAGAGGACGAAGACCCAGAAGTGACCAAGCTGCGCGCGGCTTTGGATCACCGCATCGGTGAGGTTCAATTGCCGGAAGTGATTCTGGCCGTTGACGCCCAGGTGCGCTTTAGCTGGATCATGCTCGGACGTGAGCCGCGCTCTACCGACGAGCTGCTGATGGTCTATGCCGGCATCATGGCCCACGGCACCAGTCTGACTGCGGTCGAATGCGCGCGCATGATTCCGCAATTGTCTGCCACCAGCATTCGCCAGGCCATGCGCTGGGCGCGGGACGAACGGCGTCTGAGCCAGGCCTGCCAGGCTGTGCTGGAATTCATGCAGCGACACCCGATTGCCGCCACCTGGGGGCGGTCCGATTTGGCATCTTCTGACATGATGAGCATGGAGACCACCAAACGGGTGTGGCAAGCCCGGCTTGATCCTCGGCGCAACACACCTTCCATTGGAATCTACTCCCATGTAAAAGACCGGTGGGGCATCTTCCATGCGCAGCCCTTTGTGCTCAATGAGCGCCAGGCGGGCGTGGCCATTGAAGGTGTCATCCGCCAAGAAAAGCTGGAGACCAGCCAGCTTGCTGTGGATACCCATGGCTACACCGACTTTGCCATGTCACATGCCCGTTTGCTTGGTTTTGATCTTTGCCCGCGGTTGAAGGAACTCAAACAGCGCCACCTCTTTGTGCCACGCGGCACCAAAGTGCCCGCAGAAATCGCTGCGGTGTGCGAAGCCAATGTCGACGTCGCTTTGATCGAAAAGCATTGGGATAGTCTGGTGCACCTGGCAGCCTCGGTCATGAGCGGACATGCCAGTGCGGTGGCAGCTCTTGCGCGGTTCGGTTCTGCCGCCCAGGGCGATCCAATCTATGAGGCTGGCGTGCAATTGGGGCGGTTGCTGCGTACGGCGTTTTTGGCTGACTACTTTGTCAAGGACGCTTTCAGGAACGAGTTGCGCCGGGTGCTCAATCGGGGCGAGGCTGTTAACGCCCTCAAGCGCGCCATTTATACCGGCCGGATCAGCCCGGCGCAGGCCAAACGTGTCGATGAAATGCAGGCTGTGGCCGATGCGTTGAGCCTGATGGCCAACATCGTGATGGCGTGGAATACCTCACAGATGCAGGCGGTCCTGGATCGCTGGTCGAACCGCCGCCAGGTCATTCCACCGGAACTGATCGGGAAGATTGCGCCCACCAGGCTGGAGAGCATCAACTTGCGGGGTGTGTTTCGCTTCCCGGTTGACCGCTATGCTGACCAAATCCTGCCTTCGCGGCCAAATGCATCGATAACTGGCACCAATGGATGAAACCGACCACGGTTTGACGCCACGAATCGCAGATTTGAAAGTGAACAGGAAAGTCAATGAAATCAACGATCTACCAACACCACCTCCGCGCCAGTGCTAGCTTTTCGTACCGTCACTTATTGCACTGAAAACGAGGAGACCCCGTTCAGCACGCCAACGCGATCGGCGCCTTGCGCGCGGAACTGGGCGGGGCGCAGCAGCAGGCAGACGCCGCCGTGGCTCAGCTGCGCGCGGCGGCCGATCAACTGGCGCAGACTCAGTTGCAGCTGCAGGAAGCGCTGCGACGCGCTGAGCGCGCCGAGACCGAGGCGGCAACGACGCGCCGGTTGGTAGATGTGTTGAAGAAAGCGCCAGTTGGACGCGCTGGCCAGCGGCCAAAACCGGCCTGACGCCTAATTACCAAACGAAATAACAAGCGCCGCCTTCATCACCGAGAGGCTTATGATAGCGGGTCGGCTTATCTTGGTCGGCCCGCAGGTAGCGCGCCAACAATCCGGCCGCCAGCGTCGCGGCCGAGACAGCGAGCAGCGCTATATTGAGATGACGGAAGCCGGATTCCATGAACGATGGGCCTGCACGAATAGCGACCTGGAAGAACCGTTTGCTGCGCTAGATCATGCGACGCAACAATCGGTCTTTCAGCATGAACTCATGCCAGAGCGCTGCGGCCGCATGCAGCCCAACAAAGATGTACACGAGCGTGGCACCTGACTCATGCACCTCCTTGCTGAGGCTCGCCAAGCTCTTGTCCTGCAAAAGGGGGAGCGTCAAAGTCAGCCCGAACGGCTGAATCGGCTTACCACCCCAGGCCAGCGCCAGCACGCCAAGAATGGGCATCCCGACCATCAACAGGTAGAGCACGCCATGCGTGAGGCATGCTGCACGCTGCAGCAGTTGTGGGCCAGGGACCGGTGCCGGCGGCTGGGTTCCCCAGCGGACAAATAAACGCAGCACCATCAACGCGAGCACGGACAGCCCCGCGGTCTGATGAACCGCAAATGCCGCGGTGCGCGCGGTGCTGCCTTTGGGAAAAAAGTCGTGGATCTCGATCGCCACCACGGCAATCGTGACGGCCAGGAATACCAGCCAATGCAGGGATCGCATGGCAAGGGAGTACTTCTGTTCAGAGCGCATAAAACCACCTAGAAATTGGAGTGTGTGAATCATGGCTGCGCAGTACAACATCTATGTACTCGCATGCCCCGTTACGGAGCAGCGACTTCTGATCGATCGCCGCCGCGATACGGAAAACAGTTGTCGCAGATCAAAAAACTGCCCTCCCTCGCGTTTAGGTTGGCGCCTCCACAGGGTCCACGTGGGTCATTACGTTGAGCACATCGCGGCGCAGCATGACGCGGCGCCGCGCTTCCAATGCAATGTCGTGGCCTTGTCTCACGTTGGCACGCGCATCGACTTCCAGGTGGACATCGACCAGGATCATGTCGCCCATGCGGCGGGTCTTGACGTCGTGTACGCCGTGCACGCCGGGCGTTTCCAGCATCGTTTGGTGGATCGCCTCAACGGTTTCCTGGTCGACGGCACGGTCCATGAGATCGTGCAGCGCCTCCCACCCGAACTGCCAACCCATGCGCGTCACCATCAGGCCGACGATCAGAGCCGCTACAGGATCAAGCAGGCGGTAGCCGAACACATTGCCCACAATGCCGAGCGCCACCACCAGCGACGAGGCGGCGTCCGAGCGTGCATGCCATGCGTTGGCGACCAGCATGCTGGAGCGCACACGCTCGGCAACGGCCAGCATGTAGCGGAACAGCAGCTCCTTTGCCGCCAGCGCCCCGAGAGCGACCCACAGGCCGATGAGCTTGACTGGCTGAATGGCCTCGGGGTGCTCCAGCTTCACTACTGCATTCCAAAGCATGCCGACGCCGACGGCCAGCAACAGCAATCCGAGCACTAGCGACGCGGCGTTCTCGAAGCGCTGATGGCCATAGTGGTGAGTTGCATCCGGCCCTTTCTGGCTGTGGTGGCTGGCAAACAGCACAACGAAGTCCGAGATCAAATCGGACAACGAGTGGATGGCATCGGCCACCAACGCCTGGGAGCCGGCCAGGATGCCCGCCACGACTTGTGCAACGGTCAAGCTCAGGTTGACGCCCACGCTCACCAGCGTGCTGCGCCGTGCGGCTGCCTGCTTGGTCGCACTGTCTTCGGTATCCAGGTCGATTTTGAGATCGAGGTCTTCGGGATGTCGCATGATTCATCTACGTTAGGACACGTGGAGTACGCCGCTGCTTCGGTCGTTGCGAACGCACCCACGTTGATGGTTATCGCTATCTATTCATGGGGCATGTCAGGCGTTGCTCAAGATCAGTCATCGAAATCCCACATGCGATGCAGATCCAGCTGGAGCCGGCTGTCCGCCTCCAGTACGTTCACCCGAGCGAGCCGCTCGGCCAACACTGCGTCGGCAAGGCCGCGGCGTGCCACCAACAGCTCGGTCAAGCCGGACTCGCCGGCGCGAAACGCGCGGGTGGCGCGGTCGGCTGCGCGTCTCTGTAACGTAGTCGCTTCGATCTGTGCTTGCGCGGCTCCCCCTTTGCCTTGCAGGTCACGATAGAGCACGTCGAATTCCGCACCCAGGCGTCGTTCTGCACCGAGTCTGCGGCGAGCTGCAGCTTCCGCATCGGCCGCGGCCGCTGCTGCGGCAGTACGGCGATGCGCCGAGCCGAGCGGCATCGCCACGCTCACTCCCATGATGCGTTCCGCACCACCACGCTCCACCGATACGAACATGCCGACGGTGGGATCGGGCCGGCGCTCCAGATCTGCCCGCTTGGCCATCTGCTGTGCCTGCACCTCTTCCGCCATGGCAAGCCGATACTCGTGGCTGTCCTGTATGTACTGCGTGCGCAATCGTTCCGGTGGGTCCTGCGGCAACACGGGCAGCGCGGTGTCAGCGGCCATCATGGGCCGGGGCAACCCCGGAAAACGGGCCTGCAGTTCCGCCTGCGCGGCCTGTTCGGCTGCAGTGGCCGTCGCCAGTGCGGCTTGCATGCGAGCCTGATCCGCTGCTGCCAGTTCACCGTCCAAGCGCGAAGCGTCACCCAACTGGACCCGGCGGGCCGTCAGCGTCGCCAACTCGGCCGCAGCCCGGGCATTCTCCTGAGCGGCCTGGCGTGCTTGCCCAGCCCGCACAGCAGCAAACCACAGCGAGAGGATCTGCCGCGATGCTTCGTGGCGTGCGTCCTTCACCGCAAGTTGGCCAGCCTCGGCCGCCGCATCAGCAAGCTGGCCATCGGCTTGAGCCTTGCCCCACAGCCTCAACGGCCGCTCCACGGCGATCTGCCCTTCCGCATGTCGCTCAGACGGATCTCGGACCTGACGCCCCTGTCCGATCGCTCTCACCACAGTCTCGGCCGTCCCCGCTCGAATGCCTTCGGCACGGGCCAGCGTGGCATCGCGCCGGGCTTCGGCCGTCATCACCTCGGGCGATTGCGCAACCGCTTCACGCACCGAGCTCTCAGCGGGTAGGTAGCCCGGCGTGTTCTGCGCTTGGGCGGTGGCGCCGCAAAGCAGCATCACGCCGGCTCCGGCCAATGCGAAGCGAAACATGTTCAACCTCATTGCAAATCTCCCTGCCCGTCGGCCGTCCGGGCCCGGGGCATACCAAAGCGTTCAAACAGCAAGGGGAGCAGGAGCAGCGTCAGTGCCGTCGAAGAAAGCAACCCGCCCGACACTACGATCGCCAGCGGGCGTTGAATCTCCGACCCTGGCCCGCTCGCCAATAGCAGCGGAATCATCCCCAGTGCGGTAATGCAGGCTGTCATCAGCACCGGCCGCAGGCGGTCTTGCACGCCCACACGCACGGTTTCCGCCATGCTCGAGCCCGACTCCAGCAAGGTGTTGAAGTGCGAGACCAGCACCACACCATTGAGCACCGCGATCCCGAGCAGCGCGATAAAGCCGACGGAGGCCGGCACCGACAGGTACTCGCCCGATATCCGCAGCGCGGCGATGCCGCCTACGAGTGCAAACGGAATGTTGGCGACGACCAGCACCGCCTGCCGCACCGAGCGGAACGTGAGCATCAGCAGCAGAAAGATGGCGCCCAAGGCCAGCGGCACGACCAGTGCTAGACGCGCCGCCGCACGTTGCTGATTCTCGAACTGGCCGCCCCAGACAACACGCAGTCCTTTCGGCAGCGTGCTGATGCTGCCAACCGCACCCTGTGCTTCCTGCACAAAGCCGGCCAGATCCCGGCCTTCAACGTTGGCCTGGATCACAGCAAACCGGGCTCCGTCTTCATGGTTGATGCGCACCGGCCCGTCCACGCGTTCGATGCGGGCAAGAGACGAGAGCGGCCAAGTTTTGCCATCTGGCGCCGTCACCAGGAGGCCGGTGAGGTTCTCCGGCGCTTGGCGCAGGCCCGCTCCGCCGCGCAGAATCAGCGGTGTACGCACAATGCCTTCGGGCACTACGCCAATCCGGTCACCTTCGATCAGGGCTCGCAACTGCGTTTGCAGGGCATCTCCGGTAAAGCCAGCGTGGCCGACTGCCGCGCGATCCAGCGAGACCTTCAGGTACTGCACACCACTGTTGCTGGGCGCGATCACCTCGGCGGCGCCACGGATGGAGCGCACCTTGGCAGCAATGGCCTGTGCGGCCGCGTCAATAGCGGCGAGATCGCTGCCGAAGAGCTTGATGGCGATATCCCCGCGCGTACCGGTCAGCATCTCCGACACGCGCATCTCGATCGGCTGCGTGAAGCCATAGATCACGCCGGGGAAGCGCTCCATCACGTGACGAATGGCTGTCGCGATGTCCTCCTTGCTGCCGCGCCACTGGTCCTTGGGCTTGAGCACCAGGAAGGTGTCGGTCTCATTCAGACCCATCGGGTCCAGGCCCAGGTCGTCGGAGCCGGAGCGCGCCACGATGGAGCGGATCTCGGGCACCTCTTTGAGCAGCGCTTGCTGCACGCGTTGGTCCAGGTCCAGCGATGCTGCCAGGGAAACAGACGGCGCCTTTTGCAACTGCACAATCAGATCGCCTTCGTCCATGGTCGGCATGAACGTCTTGCCGACTGACATGTACAGCACCACCGCCACGACCAGCGCCGCCCCCGCCACGCCAAACACGATGCGGCGGCGCGCCGTGGTCCAGGCCTGTAGGCGGGCAAAGCCACCCGCCACCTTGCGCATCAGCCAAGGCGCCTCATCCGCATGCGCGAGCAGCAGCATGGAGGCCAACGCCGGCACGACCGTAAAGGCGATCACCACAGACGAGGCCAGTGCCAGCACGATGGTCAGCGCCACCGGCCCGAACAACTTGCCCTCCAGCCCCTGCAATGACAACAGCGGCAGGAACACGATGGCGATGATGGAAACGCCGGAGAGCATCGGCACTGCAACGGTAGCCACTGCGTGACGGATCACGGCCCCGCGCAGCGCTGGATCGGTCTTGTGGTCTTGGGCACGCGCCATGGCAGTCTCGATGTTCTCCACCACAACGACCGCCGCATCCACCAGCATGCCCAGAGCAATGGCCAGTCCACCCAGGCTCATCAGGTTGGCGGTCAGGCCCACGTAGCGCATCAGCAGGAAGGTCGCCAGCATCGACAGCGGCAGCGTGGCCGCCACCACCAGCGCCGCCCGCACACCGCCCAGGAACAGGTACAGCGTGATGACCACCAACACGCTGGCTTCAATCAGCGCACGCACCACCGTGTTGGCTGCGCGTGTCACCAGCTCGCCACGGTTGTAGAACACGTGTGCCGACATGCCCTTGGGCAGTTGAGGGCCAAGCGTGTCCAACCGTTCCTGTACCGCCTCGACCAGCTTGCGGGCATCGCTGCCGCGCAGGCCCAGCACCAGCCCTTCGACTACCTCACCGTTGCCATCCTTGCTGACAGCGCCGTTGCGGGTCGCCTCACCCAGCTGCACGGTGGCCACATCGCCCACGGTGACGGCAGGGTTGGACGCCGGACTCTGCGCTGGCACCACGACAATCGCTCGCAGATCGTCGAGCCCGCGCACGCCGCCTTCCACGCGGACCACCCAGTGCTCGTCACCGCGATCAAGCCGGCCCGCACCATCGTTGCGATTGTTGGCATCCAGCGCCTGGCGCAGCTGCTCCAGCGTCACCCCCCGTGCACGCAGGCGTGCCGGATCGGGCGTTACCTCATAGCTGCGGACCTCGCCACCCAATGCGTTTACATCGGCCACGCCAGGAACGGTGCGCAACGCCGGCCGGATGACCCAGTCCAGCACTCGGCGCCGCTCCGCCAGCGAGTAGCCGTCGCCCTCCACGGTGAACATGAACATCTCGCCCAGCGGCGTGGTGATCGGCGCTAGGCCGCCCACGGCTGTCGACGGCAGGTCGCGGGCAAGACCTGCCAGGCGCTCCGACACTTGCTGGCGTGCCCAGTAGACGTCCACACCCTCTTCAAAATCGACCGTCACGTCGCTGATGCCGTATTTGGACACCGAGCGCACGATCGTCTTATGCGGAAGGCCGAGCAGTTCCTGCTCGATGGGTGTCGAGACACGCTGCTCGACTTCTTCCGGCGTCATGCCCGGCACCTTGAGCACGACCTTGACCTGCGTCGGCGAGATATCGGGAAACGCATCAATCGGCAGGTTCAGGTAAGCCCAGACGCCAGCGGCAGCAAGCACGCCGGCCGCGATCAGCACCAGTACACGCTGGCGCAAAGAAAACTCAATCAGGCGGGGCAGCATCACTGTTCTCCCGCCAGCAAGCCCTTGAGTGCACCGACGCCCGCAACCGCTACGCGTGTCCCTGTAGGCAGATTGGCGCGCAGGACAGCGACGGCGTCATCCGTACTGGCAACGGCGACCTCCTGGAAGCGGAAGCCTTTGTCGGTGGCGACAAACACGCCCGGAACGCCGGACACGTAGGCCAAGGCGGCCGCCGGAACCCGCACCAGCCCCGAGGCGCCCGCGCCGTTAGAGCCGCGCAGCTTGAGCGTGACGTTGACGCTCTCGCCGGCGCGCAGATCGCCACGGCGCTCCAGCGACGCCCGCACACGCACCCCTGCCGTACCGTCACCCGAAGGCGCAACGCCAATGACCGTACCGCTTGCACCGCGCGGCACGATCTCGATGCGGTCGCCTATGGTTGGCACGGGCACATCGCGGCCAACCAGCAGGTCCAGCTCCAGCGCAGCCGGGTCAACGATCCGGAAAAGCGGCGCGGCCGCTTCAACTCGCGCCCCCGGAACAGCGTTGACCTCCGACACCACGCCGCCATGATTCGCGATCAGTTGCGCTTCGCCGCCCGCGCCAGCGAATGCGATACCTGCGGAAGCCAGTTCGGCCCGGCGCGCCATGGCCATGGCGTTGGCCTCAGCGGCCCGCGCCTGCGTTGCCTGCCAGCGGCTTCCGGCGATGATGCCGTCATCAAAGAGCGCCTTATCGCGGGCGAGCGATTGCTGCGCCAAACGCGCCTGCGAGTTGGCCTCCGTGAGCGCGCGGCTCGCTTCAAAGAGCTGCGGGCTCAGGAAACTCGCCAGCGGTTGACTCGGGCGGACGGTCTGCCCCAGTGACACCAGCGCGCGAGGCACCACGCCCGCGTACGGAGCCGCCACCACATATTGCGCATCCGGCTTGAACACGACACGTGCGTGGGTGCCGACTTCCAAGCCCCCAGAAGCTGCGACCGAGCTAAAGCGCACACCCAGTGCGCGCGCCTGTTCGGCCGACAGAGACACTGCCTGTGCCGCCGGTTGAGCAGTAGCCCAACGCACAGGAAATGCGGTCAGTGCAATCGATGCGCCAACCACCACAATTCGTTTGAGAAACATGCCTGACTCCAATCCACGAAGGCAACGCTGTCGGCGTCATCCTCCAACTGCGTCGCCTCCCGAAGCGGCACGAACACCGACTGCGGCGTGGCGCTTCGAGGCGACGCGAACAAGAATGTAGGAACAGTGGATGGCCAGCGGATAGCAATGCAGCTACCGCCTTGTGGCGTCGAGCGAACGTGATGGGTCAGAAGCCAATGCTCCTAACGAATTCATGATCGCTACGGTGGGCGTGATGGGGCTGTTGCAGATCAACTCAACGAGTGTTCTGCTGCACCGTGACGCGCGTGCCGTCCGCCTGCTTAGGATCAGCAGGCCGGTGGGGGAGCCTGCGCTGGAGGCGTTCGATTGATGCGATCGCGCCAGCGCGCGCGAATTGGTGCTGGCCGAAAGACTGGGCGTGATATGGCTGAACAGGCAAGCGCTGCCAGCAGAAGAAAGGTGAGTGCCGATAACCCAGGCCCCGCAGCAGCCCAAAGAAATCCGGCGAGATCCGATGGACCGATCGAGGGCTCTACATCAACCTCAAAGGGTTCCCTGCTCGTCAGAGCCAGCTCGCGATCAAGAGCATACCCCTCATGCGCGGAGGCTCGATGATGGGAAGATCCGAGGGATTGAAAATGAGAATCAACCGCGCCAGAAAGCGCGGTGTGCACGTGCAGGCCAGTCTGTTTCGGAATTCCGAAATGGCCGTGCAGAAGTGGGCTCAGCAGCTGCAGCAACACGATAAGAAGCAGCAACACAGCCCGAAGCGAGATGCTTAGGGTTGCACGTGACATGCGCGCATTGTAGCGCATGGCATCGCGTTGAATGTACTGATGGGAGATGCTGCCGTACTAAGGCGTACGCAAACGTACAACGTAAGCGCGAATTTAGCCAAACGTAGCCCCCAGTCGGGAGGCGGCAGATGATTGTGTCCATCACTATTTTGATGGACACAATTCATGACGCCAGAAGACCTGGAGGACTTGTTGCCGTTGAAGGTTCTCCATGTGGGGGCGAACGGCAAACGCACCTTTGACCCACGAGGCAACCGAACCTATCCGTGAAGAGCTCCCCTCTATAGCCCCTCTCCATTTTTTTCGGTTGCCACGTTTCTGCAAGCCCGGTAGATGGGATTCAACGTGTTCCGTTAGCTCTCTCAGAAAGACTGTCTCGTCAACTCCAGCTGCCTCTCAGCGCACCAACCAGCCACCTTTGCTGATTCAGTAGCGTTCCTGCCCTGTAATGGGCGACGCCGATGCGCTTGGCGATCTGATACGGATTCGTGCTGCATGACGCCGCAAAATCCGATCTTGATCGGAAATTCCCTTTTGAATCATCGCCTTAGGATCATTCTGGCGAGAAATACACGAATCCCGGCCAACCCTCATATTGCGCCAGAAAAGCGCGGGCATTGCTCCAGGATGGCCGCCCTCGTCGCCGAACTGGCACGGGGGATCGCGCCGGCGGCCGTCAACCCCTGAAGAATCGGGCCGGCGAGAATCTGCGCCAGCTATCCCACGCGGCTTTGATCCGCTCGGCTGGCCTATTTCGTGTGCATGACGTGGCGTCGTGGCTGCCGCGATCGCCGGACGGGGGGCGGCGACTTGCCGGCGAGTCACTAGTCATTGCCAAAGCTGCGCCAGGAATCCCACGCGGCTTTCACTCGCGCAGCGGAGATTTCTTCCGCAAACCCCAGCTGGTTCTGCACGCCCAACGTCGTTTCGCCTGACGCAAAAAGAGTCGCGGCAAAGCTGTTCCGGAGTATTTGGGGGCTGATGCTCTCGGCAGCGGCGCCCTCCCGGCTCGTGTACACCCCCGACTCCTGCATGACCGCCTCACAGACGCGCAGTGCCATGACCGAGTTCATCGCACGCCCAACCAACCGGGTACCGGTGCCATTGCGGCCACGCCGGGAGATCCCTGCAGCGCTCCCTGCTTCGAGGAGGTCGATCCATGAACCGGAGCTGGGCATAGCCACCGGTGAACCTTCCTCGAGGGCCTGCAGCCTGTCGGGATCAACAATCTCCGCCGGGAAGACCAGATCGCCCACCTTGCGGCCCTTCCTCAGACATTCACGCTCCCACTTCCGTCGCTGCGCCAACCATCGTTTGAGCAGATCCGCCGCGAACGGCATGACGCGCACCTGGTGGAAGAACTTCGAATCCTCCTCCTGAACGGTGATTTGTACGGCACGTTTTGTCTCGATGCAGCTAACAGTCAAGCTCAGTGCCTGGTGAACCTTCAGGCCGGCCCCGAGAAACACCGCCACCATGGCTCGGTCACGTAGCTGTTTGCGGTGCGTGGTGATGTCGCTTGCTGGCTTGAGTGCGCTGTTCAGATGGGAGACCAGCCCGTCGTACTCAGACCGGCGCAGGAAGCCCATTTGCAGCGATGTATTCAATAAATTCTTTCTACCCGGCTCTATCCCTTGGGCCGAACAGCTAGCGGGATTGAGCCGCTCGTTGGTGGTTGCATCGGCGCCAAGCAGGTGCTTGAATACCCGTTCCAGGAGCGCACGATATCGTTCCCGCTGGCTTGACGAGTTTGTCTCCGCGAGCGTCGACAGAAAGTCTGAGACATCCTTCGCCGTTGTCTCGGTGACCCGGACCTTCCGCTCTTGCAGGAATGAGAGGAATTTCCCCCACTGCAGCTTGTAGATCTCGACTGAGGAGACTTTCAGCTGTGGTGCATCCTTTCGGCGGCCCTTCAGCGTTGAGAGCCAGCCGTCAAAGGCTTGTTCGGGGTTGTTCTGCCAGTCGACGGCTTTCGGCTCGAAGATTTCCTTGTTGGCCATGTGCGCTCGCGGGAGATGTGGAGGGGGCCTTCACGCTTGACTGTTAGCTACATTATATATTGGGGTGCGAATAACGGCATATATTCGACCTTTCCCCCGCCAAAATCTGCCTATTTGTCCGCGGCATTGATGGAGATCTGCAACGCTTTCGTGGGCCGGTGTCGGTTGTTCTGCAGCCTATAGGTTGTAGCCATACGCTGAATTGGCCGAAACAATCGCCGGCGCCGGCACACGTAAGCTGACCGAACAAGGTGTCAAATGCCTTCTCCTCCCGTCGTCCCCCTCCGACTGCAGGCCACGGTTGCGGGAGCCGAGCGCGCATTCTTGGCCGCGGCGAAAAGCGCGCGGCCAAGCGGGGTTGGCTTGGTCCGAGACTGGAAAATCGTATGCACGATCGACTGGCCAGATACCCGGCCTGGGAACGGCATCGACGTGGCCATTTGCTCCGATCGGATCGAGTCTTCGGCCATGCCACAGCCGCGCATCATTGGCTGGGTGTGGCGGCAGTTTGCTCCAGCCAGGCGCTATGACAGGCACGGCTCAACCTGGCTCGATATTGGTTTTGCCGGATTGAGCGAGGCGCAGGACTTCTTCAGGCTTTACCACGATGTTCGCGTAGGGCTGATCAATCCGGATGTTCTTAGCCCAGTCGTGTCGCACTCTCCGGCCGAAGTGAGCGCATTGCTAGTGCCGTCGCGATCCACGATTCGGTTGGATGAGGGTGATATCGCAGCTACGTTTGGCCAACCGACCGATAACGGCATGAGCTTGCCCCCGCAAAACGAATCCCTTGCTGAGGTTAAACTGAAGCAAGGAGAGATGTGATGACAAGCAAGACAAAGCGGGCGCAGTACACGCTGGAATTCAAGCTGGAAGCGGTACGGCTGGTGAAGAGCGGGCAGAGCATGGCAGTGGTTAGCGCGACCCTGGGCATCAGAGCGCAGACGCTGCATAACTGGGTCAAGGCGGAGCGGGAAGGCAAGCTGACTGGTGCGGGTATGAAGCCGGTCAGCCCGGAGCAGATGGAGCTGGCCCGGCTTCGGGCGGAGGTGGCGCGCTTGAAGATGGAGCGCGATATTTTAAAAAAAGCCGCAGCATACTTTGCGAAGGAGTCGGTGTGAGGTATGCGTTCATCGAGCGAAACCGACGTTACTGGCCGGTCTCGGTCCTGTGTGAGCTGTTAGGGGTCAGCCCCAGCGGCTATCACCAGCGCAAGCAACGCACAGTAAGCACCGACAGGCCAGATAGAGGCCGACTCAGTGACGATGCCTTGTTGGCCCACATCAAGGCGATTCACGCCGGGGTCAAGGGGGAGTACGGCTGGCCGCGCATGTGGAAGGAACTGCTGGCGCGTGGGGTGCGGGTGGGCAAGGAGCGTGTTCGCAAGCTGATGGCGCTGCACGGCATCCGTGCCCGCCACAAGCGCAAGTACATCGCGACAACCAACTCGAACCACGATTTGCCGGTGGCCCCCAATCTGCTGCAACGCGACTTTAGCCCAGCAGCACCCAATCAAGTCTGGACGAGCGACATAACCTATGTGGCGACCGCCGAAGGCTGGCTCTACCTGGTGGTCATCATCGACCTGTTCAGCCGGCAGGTGGTTGGCTGGTCGATGCAACCACACATGAAGGCCGAATTGGTCACGGACGCGCTGCGCATGGCCTGGTTCCGGCGCCGCCCGGAAGCCGGTGTGATTGTGCACACCGACCGGGGAAGCCAGTATTGCAGCCATCTGTTTCAAGACGCCCTGAAGGCGTATGGCATGCGCTCGTCAATGAGCCGCAGGGGCGATTGCTGGGACAACGCGCCGACTGAGAGTCTGTGGGGGTCGTTGAAGGTCGCTCGCCTGCACGGTCGCCAGTTCGCTACCCGCCGCGCCGCAATGGACGAGGTAATTGACTGGCTTGGCTTTTATAATGCCAGCCGACTCCACTCGACGCTGGGCTACGTCAGCCCCATGACGTTCGAGAAAAACTGGTCCGCAGCTCAGCAACACCGGGCTGCCTAATTCCCTCGGTTATGGGATTCGTGGAACAGGGGCAAGGTCAGCACGAGATCGCTGCTGGATCAATACCGGGAGGCAACCGCAGGCATCACCCACGCCACCGTAGCCGACCAGCATGCGAGACAACGGATCGGACTAGACTTGCTCTGGAGGGCGCTCTCGAGGCGGCACGCCGTATCCTGCCAATTGACGGGGCTCCAGGAGCAAGCGCATCTTCGGGTCACACACATCAAGTCGTGGGCCGCCTCCTCGGACGCGGAAAGGATGGATTTGTCCAACGTCCTAGTACTCACTGCACACATCGACGAAGCGTTCGGCCCCGGGTTTGTCTCGTTCGATGATGACGGCTCCCTGTTAGTCTCGTCAGAGTTTCGGGACTACTGCCAGCTGCGTGAACTCCCTTTCCTAGCCACGGGACACCTCAGGCCGAAGCCGAACAAATTTATGCAAAGGTACCTGGCCTGGCACCGCGCACATGTCTACCGCCGCGCACCATCTGCCAGGATCTTCACCCCAAACTGGCTCGGCAGTTTTCAGGGGCACCGAGGCGGCTCGAAGTAGGGCTAGTCGGAAAAGAAAAACCCCGGCAGCTCGCGAGAGCACCCGGGGTTGGTTTGGATCAGACAGCGGGTCAGGCCTGCTGCAGCCAGGGGCGCCCCCCCCTCTTGTCGCTCGGTCATGCCCACGAAGCCGCATTGCACGCGCATTTCGCATAAATGCTTACCGGTTACGTGCTTGGCGCCGGGCCTTGCACCGATCAGAAAGAAAAAGCCCACCAGACATCGGTCCGGTGGGCTGGGCGATTAAACCGCGCGTCGTTCGAGGACGGTGACGGTTTTGGGAACCATGATGGTTCGTTCAACCGGCGCGAAGTCGGAAAGCAACTCAATGAAGTTCTCGCGAATTTCATCGCACGCAGCATCGAACGCCGTGACGACGTCGACGCGCGAGCGCAGTTCGTCCATGCTCATGTCACTGAAATCAATATCCTGATCGATGGGACGCATCGGCCAGGGCGAAAGCGTGACCGGGGACTTTTCGTAGTTCACGCGCCCGCGATCGCCGGTGGCCGAACAGACGCCACAACGGTTGTCCGCGGAACAGTCCTTCAACAGCGGTTTGAGCTTGCTAACGATAGCCAGCTTTTCCGTGTCCGAGAGCGCGATCGCCTGGATTGCCGATTGATCGAGGTAGACGTCGTCGTGCCAGAGGCCCCCATTGCGAAGGATCTCGGCGCCGATGATACCCTCCGCGCCCTCCAAGGTAGGAGCAACTCGCCTGAAGTTCCGCTGGCCGCACGACCGGCAAAAAGACAGATGCTTCGTGCTCTGGTACTCACTGCGATAGAGGACCAAATAGCCACCGGATCGCCCGTTCGTCCCAATCGTGTACAACCCGTGCATGGAGCGGGTGAACTCGCAAATGGGATCATTGATGCGATCCCAGTACGTCTCCGCCCCCAGCATGTCGTACGCAGCAGCGGTTTGCTCGCGGTTCAGGCCAATTCGGTCGACCTTGATGCAGTGGGCATAGGAAGTACTGCGGTTGTGGCTGCCAGCGGTGTGGTAGCGGAAGTGCGAGGACAAGAATTCCGTCATCGCAGGGCGGGAACGGCGGTCTACTGCTTTGGAAAAATGGCTCATGATCGATCTCCTGGGTAAGAGGCCACTTGCGATGGCCTGACAGGTAGGAGATGTTTCACACGCAGCGGTACTCAAAGAAAAGCCTCCAGTCACACATCGTGAGCTGGAGGCTGCGATCGCGGTGCGATCAGGTTATGCCGGTAGCGGTTCAACCTTGACGGTGACCCACGTTCCGTTGACCAGATGGTCGGTCAGGCGGCAGCCGTTGAGTTCGTAGACAAACATCATGCCGGCCTTAGCTCGGATGCCCATACATTTCTCCTCAGCCCGGCGCGGTACCGAACAGCTGCGCGCCGGCATCCCGGAACCGCTTCAGTGCATCCCGCAGGCCATCGGCATTCGGCAGCACCTCCGCTTGTGTTTCGGCACCACCAGGCGCGTAGAGCGCGATTCCAATGGGTTTGCCCGGCTGCATGCTGGTGCTATCGGTAGTCCAGTCAGAGATCATGACCTGCCAGGGGCCCGATTTGCCTTGGAGCTCGAGGAACCAGCCCGAGTACCCTCCCCCGGTTGAGGCTTCCGTAAGGCCCTCCGATCGAAGAAAGCCGTCGATCTCGGCGCCGGTTTTAAAGGTGTGATCCATGTCCAATCTCCAGTTCGAGAAATTCTAGCCTGGTGCAGGCTCTATTCCTTGCCTCTTGATATGAACCGCAGGTGCAAACAAGCCGACCGGTCATCACAAGAAACTGGCCCGTTACACGCGAGTGTGTGACGGGCCGTCGATGGTTAAAGTGCTATAGGCTCAGGAATGTCCTGGAGCTGCTCGTCGGAGACGACTTCCAACTCGTCAAGCCGTTTCCGCGCATCCAAGACAATATCGGCAAAGGCCGGATCGTCCGCGGGAGCGCCACGAAGGACCGTTACGCCAACATCGTCGACAAAGGCGAACCAGGCAGGGGGACTGCCATTGATGATCTCGCGATCACGCATTGTCTGTCCTCCGATCAGGCTCCCAAGCGTCATCGAGCAGCATGACTCTCCGTCCACGATGCAGCCTGAGACGATCATGCCGCCAAGCTTGTTCGTCTGGATACTTGCGTCTACGCCGCCACCATCTCCGATATCGACCGCGACTCGGTAGCCGCAGCCGTGACAATGCGCCGCCGAGGACTCGTACCCAAAATTGTCCTCATACAACGTTGCAAGGCAATCCTGCCCACAATGAGGACAAAGCTCCTGAAAATCGACTTGCCTGGAGGTAGACATTCTTGTTCCTTCTGAAGAATTGAGGCCTCGGATCTGGCCTGAGATGCCGGGATGATCAACATCGCGGCATACCCGGCAGCACGCACGAGTTGCCGCAGGAGGGAGCCGCCGCCCCGCCGCGATGGCTCCAGACAAAGAAAAACCCCGGGCACTATGTGCGCCGGGGCCATGGGTTACTCCTTTACGATCACGCGGCTAGCGGGCTCGTTCCGGCGGGTACCGTCGTCGATCAGGTGAGCGATTTTCGTCGCGAGGTCGCGCAGGAGAACCCCCGCATGGACCACCTTCAGCACCATCGTTCCCTCAGTCTGGACCAAAATACGGAGTCCGTGCTGACCAGGGGCATGCTCGAGGACCAAAAAACCCTTCAGTTTCGAGGTATCCACGCGAAACTGCAGGGCAGGCGCCCGTTCGGCCTGGAGGTCATCGACATCTCGGAAAATGATTCGATCGATGTCAGCGCCGGCGTCAACCAGCATCTGCCAGAGCGTTCGCTCACCGTCCGGGGCATGGAGGACTTCCACAACCTCAATCATGTTGAGAAGGCGCTGCGATTTGATCAGGTCACGGTCGACCGGCAGCTTTGTTGACGAAAAGCCATTCACTTCGGTGTTTGCGGATTCGATCATGCTGTTTACTCCATTGGTAGGGTTGGTAGGGGCATTCCCCCTTGTCCTTGCCAATGGGAATGAGTCACACACGTCCACAACCAGAAGCTCCGGCCAAAAACAAAAAGCCCCGCTCATCTTTCGGATGAACGGGGTTCTGAGTTGCACTACTAGAGTGCTAGTCGATGCGACGAGTTTTGAAATGCGCAGTGCCTACTGCGCAGGCGGATCGCTCCGCTTTGCATCGTCGGCCGCCGGCGTCGTGCTGCCAGCTGGATCTGCACCATCCAAGATGGCCTTGATTGCCTTCAGTGCTTCCGGACGATCGTTCCTCAGCAGATTGTCGAGATCACTGAGCAACCTGTTCTTGACATGTTCCGCGGCATACTGTCCAGCTCCGTCGATGACGCACTGGATGTACGCCACACGTTCTGCCTCGGTCTCGAAGCTCTTCTCGCCGGAGTCAGCCATTTCTTCTGCCACCTGACGAATGGCATCGTCCTCGTCGACTGCCCAGACGGATACCGAGTAGTCGCCTTGCTCGTCGTCGCCAGGCTGCCAGTCCAGAGTTACACAGAACAGCTCCAGTGCAACCGCCAGTTCAAGTCCAGCTGTCGTTTCGTTCGAGATTGCATTCAGCACAATATGCTCCTGATATCCAGTCGCCCGCGCCCCAAAGGCACGGAACGCTGCGGATTTCGGTGAAGGTGATCAGCGGTTTCGGCGAACGTGATCAGGGAAGGAAGGTGGTACTGCGCGGTCAGGAGATTGTAGCGTAGGTGATCACGATGCCCGTTTCTTGACGTCGGTAGCCGAGCGCTTGCGCATGGATTCGCCTTTGAGCGATACCTTGTGCGCCTGGTGGACCAGCCGGTCCAGAATGGCGTCAGCCAGCGTCGGATCATCCAACCACTGGTGCCAATGCTCGATCGGGAGCTGGCTGGTCACGATGGTCGAGCGGGTGCCGACGCGATCGTCCAGAACTTCCAGCAGATCGCCGCGTGCGCTTTTAGAAGGCTCCTGTAGGCCCCAGTCGTCCAGCACCAGGACATCGATGCGCGCGAGCTGTGCCAGGCGGCGGGTGAAGCTCCCGTCGCCGTGGGCGATCTGCAGTTCCTCGAACAGTCGCGGCACCCGCAGGTAGAGCGCAGAGAATCCCTGCCGACAGGCCTGCTGAGCAAACGCACAGGCCAGCCAGGACTTGCCGGCACCGGTCGCCCCGGTAAGGATGAGACTCTGAGCATTGCGGATCCAGTCGCAACTGGCCAGGCTGGCGACCAGCCGCTGGTCAAGACCGCGGCTGCCGTCATAGACCACATCCTCGAGGCATGCCTGGGCGTGCTTGAGCTTGGCCGAGCGCAGCAGCCGCTCCAGGCGCCTGGTGTCACGCCAAGCAATCTCCCGGTCGACCAGCATGGAGAAGCGTTCTTCGAACGGCAGGCTGGAGCTGGCGGTCAGGGCAGACTGTTCCTCGAAGGCCCGCGCCATCCCGTCGAGCTTCAGGGCCTTGAGCTGGCCGACGGTGTGTTGCATCAGCATAGTTTTCCTAATGGTAGTAGTCGGGTCCGCGCACGTTGTCGTGCATGGGGGAATGCCACTCGGTTTGCGATACCGGCAGAGTGGCTTGCCGGTCCAGATGGTTTTCAAGGATGGAGACCACAGACTTACGCGTGAGCGAGCCAATGGCGACGGCGCGGGCGCAAGCGGCTTCGAGCCGCTCCTTGCTGTACTTCTTGGCCAGACTCAGCAGACCCAGGCAGGCGCGATAGCCCATCTCGGGATGGCTCTTGTGGGTGAGCTGGTATTCGACGATGACGGCGACGTTGGGCCCAATCGAGGCTGCCCAGTTGAGCAGCCGGCCGGGCGTCCATTCGAGGTGCGCGCGGTGGGCCACCGGCATGTGTTCCTTGACCGTGCTGTGGCTGCCCTTGCGGGTATTGCGCGCGTGCAGCGCCACCCGTTTGCCGCCGTACAGGATCTCGATGGTGTGGCGAGTTACGCGAGCCTCCACCGCCTTGCGCACCAGGGCATGCGGCACGCTGTAGTAGTGGCCGTCGATCTCGACGTGGTAGTCGACGTTGACGCGGCACTGTTTGAACGTTGCAACTTCGTAGCGCCGCGGCGGCAGCGGTCGCAGCACTGGCCGGTCCAACCGCTCGAACCACTCCCGGCGCGTGCCAGGCAGCTTCTTGAACGGTCGGTCGTTCAGGTCGGCGACGAGCTTCTTGATAGCCTTGTTGAGCTCGCCCAAGCTGTAGAAGCGGTGATTGCGCAGCCGCGCTAGGATCCACCGCTCGACGATCAGTACGCCAGTCTCGACCTTGGCCTTGTCTTGCGGCTTGCGTGGCCGTGCTGGCAGCATGGCCGTGCCGTAGTGATGAACGAAGTCTTCTGCAGTTCGGGACAGCACTGGCTCGTATCGGTCAGGGCGAGCCACCAGCGCGCGCGGGTTGTCCGGAACAAGCAGCTCGGGCACGCCGCCGGCGAATTCCATCGCGCAGACCATTCCCCCGATCCAGTCGGCAGTGGTCTGCCCCCGGGTGGCGCACGCGTACGTGTAATTTGAAGCGCCGAGCACAGCGACGAAGATGCTGGCTTCGAAGGCAATGCCGCCCTCCGCATCCAGAATCGGCACCATCTGACCGGCGAAGTCAGCAAACAGCTTCTCGCCGGCGCGGTGCTGCTGGCGCATGGACCGCTTGAGCGTCGCTGCCCAGTCCCGGTAACGGCAGCAGAACTGCGTGTATTGGTAAATGGGGACGTTTGGATTCGCCTCCAGGTATTCCTCCCACAGCAACTGCAGTGTCACGCCCTTGCGGCGCAACTCGCGATGCAGATAGGGGAAGTCCGGCATCACCCGCCCGCCCGGGCTGTTGGCCGGCTTCTGCGCGCCGAACAGCCGCTGCTCCAGCGTATCTTCGTTCAGGCTGTCCGCCTGCGGCCAATCCAGCCCCGCTGCCTTCGCCATTGCCGCGTACTGCGAAACGGCGCCAACACTCACACCCGTCGCCCTAGCGATCTGCCGGTGCGAAAGGCCACACGCCCACTTCAGGCGAAGCACTTCCTTGATTTTGCGCATGGTCATCCGGTTGGCCGGCATCAGCTTGCTTCCTTGAAAAAGGAAGCAGCGTATCGCCGGCGTTCTAGTCCATGCGCAGTCCCACCCCTAACCCCGGCCCCATTGCGGTGCGTGATCACCCATTTCGGCTGCTTGATCACCTATTTCGGCAACGTGATCACTCGTTTCGGGAAGCTGATCACCGATTTCGGCGGCATCGCCGAAGTGATCACGTTCCGCCGAAACCAGCGATCAGCATCCGCCCGAAACAGGTGATCACGTTCCCCCGAAATCGCTGATCACGCGCCCCGAAATACGCAGGAACGCCCTGGGGGTTGTTGGAAAGTCCTTGCGAGAAGAGATGTACACCAGGAGAACAGAAAGGGGACGCCAACTTGCCGTAACCCTCCTCTGCGGCGGCCCGCTGCCCGATCACCATGCGCGCCACAGCGTACCGGAAAAGAAAAATCCCCGGGCAGCGTGGATACGCCCCCGGGGAGTGTTTAATTGAACAAGAGATCGACTTGTGCCGATGCCGTTGTCGCCTTCCCGCCCCATGCAACCCGGGCTTCAGGCGGTAAATCGGCAAACCCGACCGACCGACCAATGAGTGCGTCTATGTCGTACTCACAGGTAATACCGAGACGATCCTTGTGTGCGGTACGACGGCAGATCGCATCGTGTTCGTTCTGCTGCGCGTGTGACAGGGAGAGACACCCGTAAGACAAGTACCAAAGGTACCCTGTGGTAACTCCGCCCGGCATCACTCCCTGATCATGCATTTGGAGCAATCGGTCCACCTCGAAGTCCTCGATAAAGCAGGCGCTCTCGAGGTCCACCGAGAAAGTAGGCTCCGTTTCCACTGCCCACGCCAGCTTTCCGTCCTTTAGGGTCGTCAGCTCCGGCGCACACCCACTTCTCTCGGTGAGAGCCTCAAAGTACGGATCACGCAGGCCAGTCCATGTTGCATTGCTAGCCGTCGAATCCCACTCCTTGCCAACGTGCAGGAACCGCGCAACAGGTATCGGGCTTTGCTTGACTGTCGGCACATCTGGCACATCGTAGCGGACTCCTCGTTGCCTGATGTCCCGATGGTCTGCCCAGACCGAAAATGGCATAGCCACGCCGTTCAGAGATTGCATTGCGTCCACAGCGATCATGACATCCAGCGGAAGCAGCCTGAACTTCGGCCGCTCACCAGCATTCGCTGCGCGCAACTCTTCGTCGTAGTCCAACTGCAGCATGTATCGCGTGAGCGCACGAATCATTGAAGGATGGTACGTATCCGGCTGGATCGTGACCCAACCCTCTTTGATCGTCCGCCCCACCCAATGCCGCTTCTGCCAGTCATACCGAGTATTGCGGATGAAACGGTTCAGCTGGTTCAGCCCTTTGGCGTAAGCATAGCGCGCGTCGTACTCGATCATGTTGGCGAGCGATTTGTCCTCCGCAACTTGGCACACGTGGCACCCGAGCCGAGCACCACAGCCGCCCTTCCCTCGCTTCTCGCCGCCCTCATAGATTGCGTCAGCGACAACGGCACACGATGTGCCTGAGGAATGTGCATACACACGTTTCGTCTCTTCGAAGTCCGAGAACGATGGGTACTGCTGACCGCCGTAGATTGCGATGGCCTCCCATATATCATCGGTGCTCCACACCCGAACCGGACTGAGGATCAGCTCTCCGTCCTTGTTGCGAACCGGCACGTCCGAGCGGTCACCGCGGACAAGCATGGCAGCGGCGCGGCGTTGGCCCTCGTCCAGGCGGGTGCCCAGACACGTTACGGGCTCGGGGAGCTTCTCCTGAGCAAGCTTTCTGAACAGCTTGCGTCGGAACATGCGCTGAGGATGGATCTTGAGATCGACAGAACAGTCACTTTGAGAGCCCGGGAAGCTTGGAAGGCCTCGGCCGCTCAGAATCTTCAACTGCCAGGTCGAGAGCAGCGTGGGCTGAACCGTCTTCGTAAGAAGCCGCACGCCGTGTTCCTTCGCAAACCGCCGCATCTTCGCCGTCTCAGCTTGGTACAAGGACTGGGACTCAGGTGACTCGACGCCAGTATCCCCTGTCGTCACGATGACCAGTGGATTGCCCCCAGACGCCTTTGCCAAAACTGCCGCGTGGAGAACCAAGGCAGCCACCACAGAACTGTCCTTCCCTCCGCTGTAGGCCACAATAATCGGATGGCCGCCGGCGAACAGGGCCCCGATCGCTGCCAAGGCCTTCTCGATCAGTTCCTGCACGGTGAAGACCATTTCGTCACGCCTGAACAGCTCGATCGTCTTTGTGTCAACCATTTCTTTGCTCCTGATAGCCAGCCGCTCGCCCCGCACGGGGTGGGAGGCATTTGGCGGTTAAGTGGGAAACCCTTGCAGAAGGGAATGCAGATCAGGAACGCGCAAAGAAATAGCCGCTCACATAGTGAGCGGCCGTGTGTGCTGGTAGCCAGCACGTGGTTATGTTGCGGGTGGGTGCCTCAGCCGCGGTTCCAGGCTGCTTGCCCCGGACTCAGACTGCTGCGCCTTCGATGCTGTGGAACACCCATTCCCAATATCCGAGCAGGGTGTCATCGTTTGCTACCTCTGATCGCCACGCCGACCTGGGATGATCTGGGTGTTCAGTGTCGAAGGTCGCTCGCAGCCAGGCTGGGGAGCCCTCCTCGAGCTTTCCGTACGCGTCGACCAGGGAGCGACCGAGCTTTACGCGCACGCGATCTGCGATCGCCCCGTCCGTGAGGCCAGCGAGGATGCCGTTGATCTGGGTGACGAAGCGGGTAGCTACGCCGTCCAGGTTGCCGATCTCGATCGCTGCATCCAGTTCCGCGCCAAGCACGATCGCCGTGGCCGAGCTGGACCTTACCGAGATGTGCCGACCGATGAAGTCGCCGGCGCCACCGAACTCGAACAACTGTGGCTTGTCGCACCGCCAGCTCCCCTCGAACTTGATCGCCTTCAGACCGTGGCCGTCGTCGAACCACTGCGCAAGATCGAAAAGAACCTGCAGATCAGCATCTTCGTCCTCCGTGAACTCATGGTGATCGAGAAGCTGGAAGAGCTCCGGGTCGTTGATGCCGAAGTGCTCCGCCAGCGCGAACAACTCCATTGCGATGCCCTCACTGGTGTCATCCGGGAGTTCGACTCCCAGATCTGACCTCAGCGCCGCCACCCGATCGTTGACTTTCCCCCAGTGCGGTTCATCCTCGGGAGTCGAGGCTATGTAGACCTCACCATTCCCCGGTGTGATCGGGTCCAGTGCGAATGCGCCAAAGAGTGCCATGATCATCGGCGTGACTTTGTCGAGGATCAGAACGCCCGTGGAAGTGCTGTAGGTGTTTGCCATGATGAAGCTCCTATGTAGGATTGGGAAGAGTGTGGTGGTTAGATTTGAACGGAGAGGTCATGACGACCGCGCACAGGAAGCACGCGCGGAACGGAATGGCTTGGCTCCCACCGCGGCGTCCTGCCGTCCTCGGTGACGAGATCAAGGATTGCCCATCCATTCTCTTCGGCGAGTTCGTTGGCATACTCAACCGCGCCTTCGTACGTGGCGAAGTCGCCGACGCAATCGCTCCCACATTCTTCTTCCGGCTTGTAGTGCAGATAGACGGAATAGAACTGGGGATCGACGTTGTCGAGCTCGACGATGCCGCCGCCGGCATCTCGCGGAGAGTGCTCATTGCGTACGCCTTGGATTTCCACGGAGTTGAAACGCTCCGGGTGACCGCCGATAACCTCGTCGGCATAACGATCGGCAAGGCGATCAAGCTGCTCGGAAAGCTGCGGATCTTCCGAGTAGCGCTTCGCCAGCGCCAGGAACAGGATGCTGTCGACGAGCACCCAGCCTGCATCGTCGCCAAGGCTCTTCGGGAACGGAAGAATCTCGCGCAGGCCGGCAGCGTAACGGGTCGCCTTGTCAAAGCTCGACCAGCCATCCTCTGCCGACCAGAAGCCGGCCCCGTGCTCACCAGGCGTAGCATCGGTCAGAGCCGCGGCTTCGGTGGGCGAGTAAAGAACATAGAACTGGTCTTGCATTTGGGATCTCCGGGTGGAAGTTGGACTTGCCCGGAGTGATGAGGAACAGGCGCGACTAAGTCTTGAACACCGCCCCCCGCGTTGATTGTTGACCACCACCGCCCGCCGCCCCCCCCGCGACGGGGAGCCCAGCCATCCGCCCGGCGCCGAGGCGCTCGCGGGCGTCGTGCGCGACAGATAAAAAAATGCCCACCGGTTCCTGAGTCGGAACGCGATGGGAATGGACGGGTTGGATAGTGTCCGGCGATGTGGAACAGCAGCAGTAAGATCCCGGCCGCACTGTGGCCGGCCGAATGAAAAACCCCACCAGTTGACAGCAGTCACCTGGTGGGTCGATGGGGTTACGAAGGCGGGATCAGTGAGCGACCCAGCCAACCTGCGGGTCGTAGCGACCGTTCAAGAAGGAGCCGAAGAAGATCCCGGGATCAGAAGACGCCCGGAGATCGTCGAAATCGGCGTTCACGGCTTCCACGATATCAGTCGGCAAACCCGCGGGATGCAGCGTGCTGCGGACAATACCAACGGATGACATCACTTCTCGAGTGTAGACCCCCCAGTCCGGCAGGAAGACGCCGCCAGCGTTGTCACGGAAGTCCTTTTCGTAGTAGTCCGGTTTCAGGAACCGCACCGCTACCGTCTCGCCGGCCAGAGGTCCAGCAACGACGTCGAACCGGGCCTCGCCGCGATAGTTGGAACGCCAACGTACAATTTTTTGTGCCATAACGCCTGCTCCTGTAAGGGTTGTTCTTGCAGGGAGGAGATGCTCGACATGAGTGCGTAGATTGACTGGCCCTCAAGGGGTTCTAGAGGAGGGAAAAAAGAAAATGCCCCTCAACCGTTGTGGTGAGGGGCACTCCAGGTTTGGAATTAGCGGATATCAGCCGCAGATCCGCTTGAGGCCTCTGTCGACCAGGTCTCCATCATAACTGATGACGACCTCAACGTTTTTGCAGGAGGCCTCTACCGCCCCTAGCGTCCTTGCGGTAATGAGGTAACCGTTCTCGTCCACTTGCGCAGACTGGCCGTAGAAGATCGCGTTCCGAACCACTGCAGCCAAAACTCGCTGGCTGCCCTGATCGTCGGCCCAACTTGGCGCCACGGTATTACGGGCCTGGACTCTACCGCTGCACACCCGAAAATGCTGATAGTGCTTTCCCGAGCGCACCGCCACGGAGTCACAGTCCCCGAACCGACCGACATAGATGATCTCGGCGTCGCGTCCGTTGATGGTCGCGACCGTCGTCTGGCGAGTCTGCGCAACCATGCCTACGGTTTCGTCGATCGACGCTCCGAATGCCTGGCCGCACAGAAGTACTCCTGCAAGCTTAACTGCCAGAATCAGAATCTTCCTCACGATGGTGCTCCACGTTGTCTTGGTACAAGGTAATGGCAATCAGCCGTGATCAAATGTCACTTGTATCTTTGGTCAAGTTCACGGCACGCACAGCACGAACCTTGAAGAAAGAAGCACCGTATCGAGAGGATACGGTGGCCATCAGGTAGTTAGGTCGGACCTACGCCAGCCAACTCAGACCCGCGCAACTGGTCAACCAGAGTGCAAAACGCCTCTTTGTTACCGCGAAAGAACGCGCGAACGACGTCAACTTTGTCGCCAAAGCCGGCCGAGACATTGCCACCAGAAACCGTAAAGGATACGGGATACCCCGCCCCATCGCGGTTCACGCGCAATACGCCCAACTTCAGTATGGATCGCCCTTTGGCCCACCGAAGAAGTTCGCCAACGACCCGACGCTGCAGTTCTTCCTGCGCCGCGGTCGCTCGCTGCCGAGCGGCAAAGGTGTTCTCCCCGGCCAGCAGGCCTTCCGCGTAGCGGCGGGCGCTGTCAGCTCGACGAAGCAACTCGCTCGCTTCGCCGGCACGTCGGACAGAGGCGTCGATACGCTGGGATGCCCGCTTCGTCATTTTCGTGAACCCGACCCCCATGGGGAACGCGTTTCCCTTCCTCATCGGGTCCGACGCTAGGCGCAACAGCCGCGTCGCTCGCCTGGTCAGATCATCGCACTTGGCCATTGCCGTCCTGATCTCGTCAGCATCGACTGAGTTCAGGACAACGCCGGCTGACATGGCCGCACGGATGCTCGCGTCAACTGCTGAGTCACCCAGCGCCAGGGGCGCCAGTTCAGCCACATAGGCAGGCGATGCAGCGACGGCCGTCGGCGTCGAAGCACGAGGCTGGGACAGCGTGCTGATGATCGGGACTGCGCGGGCCTTCGGCAAGTACTTTTGGTACTCGGCCAACGCCACATAGGCAGCCTCCTCAAAGTGCACGCCCTGGATGGAGTTCCCCCGCACGACGATCCGATCCACCGCGCCGCCTTCAATGAACACGATGGCCACACCCTCAAAACTGGCGGGATCGGCACCCAGCACGACGGCTCTGATTACTGCGCCCCCTTCCAGCAGGGCCACGCCGTCCATACTCAACTGGTGCCAAACCGCTTTGGGCTCCGAGGAGCTCAAAGCGTTGCCACGGCCCTCCAGCCGTTCGACCTGGGACAGTCGTTCCTGCAGCCAGCCCGGCAGTGCCAGCAGTACTCCGAACACACTGACTTCCGAAACTGTTTCCATGAGTTCTCTCCTGTGAGGTTGTCTATCACGCCTGAGATGTGGCACAGGAAGGTGTACAGCGGCTTTGGGGGATACCGTTCAAGGCGAGAAGCAAGACACGGAAGCACGGCGACACCCCAAAAAGAAACGACCACCTCTAGAGGTGGTCGTGAGGGTTGCAGATCAGCTATCGTTTCCAGTATGGGCGGAGATCGAGATCCGTCCATATCGGCTTCAGACAGCATGCGCACCTGGGAACTCCGTCCTGTGCTTGCATTTCCAGACTTGTGGCAGCGTCCGCGCAGACCTTGGCCATGGCCAGTGCCGCGGGATTGCCACCTTCATTGGCACTCTTCTGCCTGTACAGCTCCTCTTGTTCCCGCCAACCTTGCGCTGCGTTGGTCAGGCCGTCTCGTACCGTTGGATGCAGCTCCATTGCATTACTCCATGGAATCCGCGGTGACAGGCGTCACGCCGGCGCCGCGGGCGGTGTCCGCGAGCAGCTTTTGTCGCCCTGGTGCATTCGCTGGCATGACGGCCAGACCCGGGGCACTCGCGTGCGTGATCAGCTCCTTTTTCACTTGGAGGTTCAAACTATCCCCCCGGAACACGACCACCTCACCAACCTCGATGCGATGGCTCGCACAGTTCGCGAGGAACTGAATGGCCATCATCCGCGCGCAGATCGGATCAACGTCGCACCCATGGAAACTCCACTTCCGGAGAGCCGCGGCGCCTTCCTTCTCGAGGACAGCACTCGCTGCCGCGAGCATCAGCACCCCGCTGCCACAGGTGGGATCACAGGTTGCGATAAGCCTGCCGCTTGTGTCCTCCTGGGGATCGGGTGGAATAGTCAAATGAGCCATCAGCTTTGCAAGGTTCCACGGCGTGAAGAACTGCCCGAGCTGCTGCTTGCCACCACGGCTCGAGAGCTCCTGGTAGAGCGGGCCGAGGAGATCGAGGAACGGCTCTTCTTCTGCAACCGCCGTATCGTAGGCCGATATCGCGTTGGTGATCTTGCCGCGGACAACTTCCGGAACCGGGTCCCACGCAGGGAAGCCCCAGATAACCATGATTTCGCTCAGCATGAACCTCAGCATTTCTGCCATTCGGTGGCGATAGCCATCATCGAGCTCGTCCGCGATCGCTTTCACAGATTTGGACGCTCGTCGAGATACAACACCAGCCATAGGATCATCTCCCGTTGTCATTGATGACTGGGAGATGACGAACCGGTGCAAATAAGAATGCCGCCCCATATGGATGTGGGGCGGCACGGACGGTTGAATGGGGATGGGCTTATGCCGCGATTACCCCGAGGCGAGCTGCCTGTTCAAGAGCGACCGGCTCGATGCCGCTGCGGATGTCCAGTTCGATCCGAAGATCCACGAAGAAATCCCGCGGCGAGCGATAGCCAAGCGCGCGGGACCAAGTGATCATCATTTCGAACGGCTCGACGTCAGTCACTGCGCGAAGGCGGACCTTCACGCGATCGGCGTTCTCCTGCCGCTCCCGCAATGCATCTCGCAGGTGCCGCTGGAATCGGCTGACAAGGCTGCCTGTTGCATCTCGAGCCATCATCGCACCGTAGTAGCTCCCTAGGGCGCGGAACACCTCCCTGAGGCGCTCCAATCGCACTGCCGCTAGGCGCTCCTTCCGGTCTTGTGCAGCATTGCAAAGCCGAAGAGCTGACTCACCCTCCTCCCGCACCTGAACCGGAATCCAGTCCGGACGCAAAGCTACGCGCTCCGCGGCCCAGAACCGCTCGATCGCCGGCAGCAAGGAGGATGACAAGGCCAGCCAGGACCGACAGTGCAGGTGCAGGGCTCGATCTGCAAGGTGGTACAGCGAGACGGCTTGTGCAAGTTCGCTTCGTGCGTTGTTCATGAGTGGGTTCTCCAGTCTGAGGAAAGCCATTGGATTGGCCGGACATGGAGATATGCGCAACGCCCAACGGGAAGCGCAAGCCCTCTCGGTTCAACCACAGACAACAAAAAAGGCCATCCGAAGTACTCGGAGGGCCTTGATACTCGTTCTCAGGGAAACGCTCGATCGCAATTGCACCGAGAGATCTGCCCCCTGCGCTAGAGCCGACACAGAATCATGGTGCGCCCATAGCCACGGATCTCGATTCGCCCGTTAAGCCGGGTTCGCACGACACGCGCCCTGCCGAGCTGCTTCCGGTTCGCGCGAAGGATGTATGCCGCGTCCTTCCTGGGGATGCTGCTTGCGGTGGATTCGTCCGCCCATCGTTGAATGATGATCGGCTTGCGCTGCAGTACCGGTGTTCCAATCATAGCTTGCTCTCCTCTATTTGCCTTGATCGCCAAGCGCCGGTTGTCCAATCAGCTTGGCCCTCACGTTATGCAGCACATTTGTCTGGAAGCGCCAAAAGCACCGCGCAGGGACTAGTCAGCGAACGGCAAACGGCCCACATCAGGTTTTGATGATGTCAGCACTCGAATGCGCCAATCTGTACCAACAATGACAATTAGAATTCATGATATTTTTGTCGTTATCCGTGGCAAATAATCGGCAACAACAAATGGATAAGGTCGGTACGGCCGCCTCCAGCAAGGCTTTGCGGGCGATTGAAAGCCCCGCGTACCGACCTTAATGGCGCGACGTACCGACCTTAATGGCGCGACACAAAACACAAATTTATTATGATTTTTGCTCAAGCAAAGTGCATTGATTTTCCCAATACTCTGTGCATGGGCAATATTGCTGCGCATTAATTCGGATATTCCCGTTGCCTGGTCCTGCGCCGTTGGCCAACTTGAACTCAATCACATTGGTGCCGTTTCGGAGATATGGCTTCAAATCAACGTTCTCCGCAATCTCAAAGTTGTTCGGTCGCTCAACGCCCCATACTCCACCCGCCCCAAGATCGATAGTCCCGTCGGGATATTGCGCGTTGTTTTGGTCGTTTATATAGTAGCCGAGTTCAAATTTATCGGCATACTGAGCTTGTGCGGGTGTTCCGTTGTTCGCTCGGACGCCGACCTTTTGCCCGTTGATCGCAATCCAGATCCAATTATCGACGTAGGTGTACTCCCACAGAAAGGTTTTAACCTCGCTAACATTCCGAATATTGAAGGCGAACGTGGATGACTCTACCCAATACTGCGTCTGATAGTTATGGGTGATCCACAAGTACGGCGCCTCGTACCGAATGTTTGCACTACCCGTCGTCGCCGAAACCGTCAGCGGCAAAATACCACCGGTGTCGCAGTAGCCCCCGCCGCATTGGACGATCAGGACCTTGTCGCAGTTGGTCAGGTATGTCGAATTCTTCGTGATGTTGCACTGGTAGTTCGACTTCGCATCCACTTCCACCACCTGCCCCATCGTGCACTGCTTATCCTCGGTTACGAGGTACTCGTTGCAGACTTCCGTCTCATGCTGCGCCGGCGTGGTGGTGGTCTTCGGGTAGCAACCACTGTCCGTAACATTGCCGGGCTTGGCGTTGTTGATCGTATCCCCGATGCCCTTGATGATTGGGTCGTTCGGGTTGACAGGGATCTTGACCCGGTCCTGGGGATTCTTCGCCAGAAAGTTCACCGCGTCGCATTCCTGATTGGCGACCGAATCCGGTCCATGTTCGGCCGTTTTGCAGGTTGTAATCCGCCCCACCCCCAGGCTGAACAGCGATGGCCCCCCAAACCCACCTGCCTGCGGAGGATTGTTAGTGTAGAACGGCAGGTCCTGTGCATTCTGGGGGTTCACCTTGTCGTTCAAACCGCCCAGTTGCCCCTTGCCAAAGGCCAATCCATCGGAATGAGGGTCCGCGCCCGCCGCACCTGAAGCAAGCAGGAGTATCGCAGCGCCGGCGCCGGCCAGCATCCGGGTAGCGTTTGTTCTGTACGTCATAGGGTATGCATACGCGTTATGTGATGATCAGATACTAATTGTATGCGGCCTGACATTCAACCGCCATGAGTTCTTCAGCCAGAAGGCACACGCCCGGAACCCATTGAGCGTTGGCGCCAGGCAACGCCCAAGCCCAAGAAAGCAAAAACCGTCGGCATCAGAGATGCCGACGGACGATGAGGTTAAACAGATTCGCTCGGTGCGTACTTCTTACCACGGTAGAACTTGCACACGGGGGCGTTGTCAGCGTCGATGACCCAGAAGGGATTCGGGTACCTTTCATCCTCACCCAACCGTTCAGAGAGCGATTTCGCCACAGTCGTTGCTGCTCCCAAAGAAGTGGCCGGCCACCAGCATGGCGTGAAGCCGACGGGGGTGGTATCGACGGTGTATGCAGATAGGATCATGGGGTCATCTCCAAGGGGCTCGGCACCGGCAGTGGCGCCTTTGAGAAAAAGCACGCCTTCGCACGATGCGTTGGCTTGGCCCTACCGTTATGTCGCACATCCAACGATTAACACGTATAGATACGAACCGCGTATCAGTCGGATATAATCGGGTCCAACGCTAGGACCCACCGGGCCACCAACTACCTATTGACTCATGCAGACCGCGTTCCTACTCTTCCTCGCCGCGTACATCATGTGGCACTTGCTGGTCGTGCTGCTGGGTATCCACGAGTACGGCCATCTCCTGGCCATGAAGAGGGTCGGCATTCGCCCCGACAAGGTTGTAATTGGTGGCGTGAAGCTGTTCACAATCACCATCAAGAAAGTTCCGATCGAGTTCGGCCTTGTGCCCCTGTGGGCCTTTGTGGCGAGCAAACACTATGAGCAGTCGCCCTCCGACAAGCGCGCGATCGTCGCTGCGGCTGGCCCGGCGATGTCCCTGGTAACCGGCATAGCGTTCTATCTTGTCGACGCCATATACCCGCTATGGCTGGTGGGGCTCTGCGCCAAGGGTTCTTTCGTTCTCCTGGCGACAAATCTGATCCCGCTGCCGCCCCTGGACGGATGGACCATCATTGAGCATTTCATCGTACGACGCGGGATCAAAATCAGCCCAAAAAGCCGGCAGTACCTCTTGTGCGCCGGCTTTGTGGCGATCGCGCTAGTAGCCCTGCTGGTGTAGTCGCACCAGTCATCGTGCCAAGATTCCCGCGCGGGCAAGGATTCTTAGTTCTCCAGTGAAGCCACCTGGTCCTGCTTGAAGAGGGCCTTTCCTCTTCGGGCAGCTTCCTCGCGGATGTGCCCCGCGTTGGCCCGCAGTGACTCCAGCATCTGATTTGCGGTCGCTTTGTTGCAACCGTGCTGCAGGAGAAAACTGACAGCGTGAACCGCTCCTTGTTGCACTAAGTCCTGAGCGGTCAGCATTTCATCGGGCATCTCCCGATACTGGGCGGAATCGAGCACGGCGGCATTCTCAATCGTGCACTCGGGGCGAACGCCATCAAGATGCGGAGCCAAGGCATGGCGCAAACCCTCACGATGCAGAGACGCGTCCGCCATCAGAGACTGGTAGTCGGGGTACCCCTCAGCGTCTGCGTATAGATCGACCGTTGTGCAGAAATGACGGGTCGCACAGTGTCTGAAGCCGTACAGGCTTACCATGGCGGCGGCGATGCCAAGGTTTGACACAATTGCCGCGCTCCCGAACCACTCTGACGCCTTGAACCAGCAGTACAGCGCCACCCGCTTACCGTCGACGTCACCCGTCGGGTGCTCAACATAGACGTCCTGGTTGCCGATGTCATACGTGTGCGTGATCCGATAGATCCTCGCTTCCTCGCGTCGCAGGTCTTCTTCGATGTCCTTGAAGTCCTCATCCCCGAGCACCTGGCCATCCTCAGGTGAGCCCTCGTTGATGGTAAAACCATGCTCCGACAGCGCCGCTGCAAGAGCCGACGCTGCCATCGAATCGGTGAATTGGCCGCAGGCGGGCCGCGTGGTCCCGCTCGTCCCGGCGAGCTCTGGCTGATGCTGTCCATCGAGATTCGCCATCATCTTCCTCACGATGTCCTCGAACGTTCCCTTTTCAATCTCCATTTCGCGTTTCCTTCCGTAGGTTTCGTGGCCGGCACGAGCTCCACGCTCGCTGTTGTTTCGCCGAGACAAGTGCATCCTGATCGACGCATGTGTATTATACCTACCTGTTATGTTTTCCAAAGTTGCCGTAAAGAATCGGCAAACGTCCAGGATCAGAAATGTCGAACACTCCTTTGCGGACCCAGTCAATCATCCAGGTACAGGAGCGCGCCCTAGAGCTCGGCTGGTTCCACGACCTGGAAGTCAGCTTCTCCTACTGGCACGGTGGCAAGCTGCTGCTGGATGGTCCGAAGTTCCAATGGCCAAATGAGACTGTGCTGGAGGATGTTCGCGATGAAGGCCAACGACTTTGCCGTATCTACGACATCTCCAGCACCTCCTCGCTCGAGCTCTTGGCGTTCCGCGTGGACAGGGAGGTGCCGCGAGCCAAGTCGCCGTCAGACGGACATTGGCACTACCCAGAACGGGACCAAGGCCTGCCGCCAACCCTCCTGCGCAGTTGCCATCTCATCTGGTCGTCGAAGACCGGAGAGGCACCAACTCTTCGCGACTGGCATGTTCGAGAGGCATGCTTTGCCAAATATGTACCTATCGTGGGTACATGCGTCGGGGCGGCGGACTTGCTCGGTCGCTTCTTTGTGCAGACGAATCCCCTCGCCCAGGACGCCATGCGGCGTGGGCTGGCCATTTTCGATGGCGAGGTGTCGCACCTCACCATAGACGAAGAGCCCTCCGGGCCAGGCGGACGGTTCATTCGGGTCGCCGGACAGATCTCAATCGCGACTGCGCCCGGTTCCCCTCGGACTTCCGATGCCGAACTCTTGGACACCGTCGCCCTGGCGGCGGCCATCGATGTTCGACCGACCAGCCGCGATTTGCACTGGGACACAACTCGACTGGACAAAGAGCAGCAGTCCTGGTCATGGCTCAATCCCTGAATCGATCGAACAGGCTTCGCGTTGCGTGTAACTCATTTCAGGGTGCCGAGACAACCTTACAAGGATGAATCCATGAACGAAGAAACGACGCTCGATAACCTCGAGGAGCTCACCGAATTGGCCCTACGCCCGCATTGGGCAATCGGATTGGCTGAAGGCTACATGCAACGCGGAGCCCAACTTTGCACGCGCGACGGCCGCAGGATGGGGAACGCAGTGGTTGCCGGGTTCGAGACGCGCGGCGAGAAGACTTTTGCGGTCGCTGTCACCGATGTCGGCACTGTCATGCGGTTGAACCAGGGCGAGCTTGCGGAGTGCTTCCATGAACCCAAGTGGCTGATGGACGTCGTCTCCCATGCCGGTGTGCAGCGTGCTCGCATCGCCGGAGAGACATTGCCTTAACCGACACACGCCGCCCTACTTTCGTGGGGCGGCGTTTCATTTGGTGCCCGCGCCTTCTCCAGCCTGCTGCCGCTGACAGCGACAAAGGCCTCGCACACGAACTTACTCGTCGCTGTCCAGCATCACGAGGTTGCAAGACCAACCTCTATGGAGATGAACATCATGAGCAAGACCAAGAAGACCGTGGGAATGAACCTCCAGCTTCCCTTGATTCCACCGATCGTAAAGGGAAACATTAAGACAGGCATGAAAATCATCGGAGCCAGCTCCGGAGATCTGTGGACACTCGACCCTTTTGAGATCATCGTCGACGAGGAGTACAACGTCCGGGAGAAGAACAAGGCCTACTACGACAAAGTCGAAAGCCTCTATCAATCGATGATGAACCCCGAGATTGGCTTCATGCGCGACAGCCCTCTGTCCGTGATCGGAGCCAAGCGGAACGGCAAGGACGTTGTCATCCTCAAGCGTGGCCATCGTCGACTTGAGGCAGCAAAGCGTGCCATCCGGGACGGTGCCAACTTCAAGCAAGTATATGCAGTCGCTACACAGCAGAATTTGACTGAGTTCGAGCGTACCTGCGATATGCACCTCGGAAACAATAGTGACAAACTATCGACTTTCGAGCTCGCCAAACTCTGCAAGACGGCGTCGATCTATGCTCCTGATGTCAAGACGATCGCGAAAGGCATGGAACTCGAACCGGGGTATGTCGAAGATCTCCTTTTGCTAATTGAAGGGCCGTTTGCCATTACGAGCTGGGTGCGTGACGAAGTCATCACGGCGAGTTTCGCCATCGACATGCTGAAGAAGCATGCCGACCAAGCCGCAGATGTTATTCAGCGGACGATCGACCGAGCAAAGGTAACCGGAAGCACAAAGGTATCTGCGAGGCACACACCTGGCGCCCTGCTCAGGAAGGCAGTGACGAAAGCGGCACCCGACATGCGCGTGGCCATCCACGACATCAAGGCTGACCCCGCTTTCACCATGCTCGCGCCTGACACCAAGGCAAGAATCGACACCATCTTCGAGGCCCTGAAAAAGGCAGAGGACGAGGAATCCCTCCTCAGCACTGCCGCCGGCGCCCCGAGCGACAACGGCGAGACGCCCGCTACGGAAACTGCTGGGAAGCAGGAATCCGTTGCAGCTTAATCAACCACGGCCCGCAGATCTTTCTGTGGGCCTCTTTCTTTTGTGGCGCAGAAAAAAGAAACCCGCGCTGTGCGCGGGGCATGGGGCTGGCATGTAGCCCTGGCTACCGCCGCAGCAAGCCAAAGACACGTCCCCAGACGCGGGGCCTGGAAATGCAAATTGACCGCCATGCCCCATCTTTGCGATGTTCCATTGACATACGGGCACCCTCGCTGCGGACTCGATAGTCGAATCGCGTCAGGCCTTCGCAGTGAAAGCACGCCGCAAGCCCCGTCAGGCGATAGACGTCCGGAAGAAGGTTGACCACACGGCCTCTCTGCAGCCGGGTGGCCAGCGGCTTGCCGCACCCCTCGCACGAGATACGGATCTCGGGAAGTACGGCGCCGTCTGAAAATTGGATCGGCAGAGACGCGGACAATGCAGGCGTCTCTTCCCACTCGCTAGTTGAGTTGACTGCTTGTGGATTCACTGGTCGGGGAAGCAATTTGCGTTGGCTGGTCTGCGCTCGCAAGCATAGCACCACCCTTTTCATCCCAGCCACATAGCATAGCTTCCACGTAGACCGCGACCCATCCGGGCATCTGCCGCTTTCCCCTCTCCCACTCGCCATATGCCGCCAGGCGCCGCCCGAACTTCTTCGCCATATCCTCTTGCCGCAGCCCGAGCTTCAGCCGCAAGGCAACCAGGTCGGGCGATGGCAGCGTTTTCTGCGGCTTCAAGATACCTCCGAACAACGCGGTTGCCAGTATCAGAACAGGCTCCGGTGCGCCCTCATGTTCCCAGCGGGTCACCAGCGGCGTCGAGACATGCAGCCAACTTGCGAGCGTCGATTGCGATATGCCTGCGGAAACACGGAAGCCCGCCAAAGCAGTAACCTCGCGATCGCGACGACGGACGCCGAACTCTGCGGCCATGTCGTCCCGGAACCGTTGTGCGGCGTACAGCGATCCGTCCTTGCCATGATAGGCGGCGTCTCTGAAGTGGCGATTGGCGACATACTTCCCGCTTTTGAACAGCCGCACACGCCAGCCGGCATCTGCTGGGTTGGCCGGACGTTCATCTCGGGAAATTCCTTGCATAGCTGGTTCGGCCAGCCTACGGGCTCCCGTTGCTGCTCGGTGCGTAGTTGTGGGCGGTTGCAGCGACACGCTGCCTGGATCGATCGTTCGCGATTGCATCTTCACTCGTTCTTCAAGCATTTGGACACCTGGCAGAGCTGATCCGGGTTACCAATCTCCTCCGGTTCCGCCATCGAAAGTCGGCCCTCCATTTCCGCCGCCGCCATTTCCGCTCCCGCCATACCATCCGCTGGATTCATCGCGGCTTTCCGCGCTTCTGGCGGGGGAGGAGCCGCTCAACATTGCGCCGACCACCACACCGGTAAGGAAGCCGCCGCCCGACGATTCGCGATGCGTTTCGGTGTTGTGCACTGCCGCTCGAGGAGCGATCGCCTGCGCAATAGGTCGACTTGTCACCACTGCCGGCCCGACTCGGCGATGATCACCAGGGTCCGCCACAGGGGGAGTAGTCACGACCCCGGTTTCCGCGGCCGTCTCTAAGCGTGAGGCCCTGGCCACGAGCGCCGGCATCACTCCCTCAATCGATGTGCCGTGCCGCCATTGCGACACTGTTCGCTCCACGTCTTCGCGCAGCTTCCAGATGGACTCCAGGATCAGATCCTTCTTTCCGGTTGGGTACGAAGCCGCCTTGCACACACCCTCCGCAGAGTCCAGACGCTTCAACAAGGCCTCCAGTTCGTCTGGCAGCCGGGCGATGCTTCGTGGCCGATCGCTCGTCTGGACTCGGAAGATCCCCATTAGCACGGCGACCCCCATCAAAAATGCCGCTGGAACGATGAGCCACAGCATCCGGCCCGCCCAGTCCTCAAGCACGGTCACCACTTGCTGCTGGCTGGAAAGCGTGTCGGTAGCCTGTAGCTGGGCAGCACTCGACGCGCCCTCTATGGCCGGAGTCTCTTGGGCGACGTCCGCGCTTTGGGATCGCGATGTGCCGGCGTCGAGGTTGCCTTCGACAAGCGCTTCCTCTCGGGTGACCATGGCCTCGAACAGCTTCGGCGATGATGCAAACTTGAGCGACGGATCAAGCTCCTTCGCCCTGCGATACTCTGCTAGCGCCTCAGCGTGCCGGAACTGGTGTGCATAGACCTGGCCGAGTTGGTAGTGCGCTTTCGGAGATTCGCGCTCCCGCAGAACCTCCCCGAGAAGCGACTCAGCTTTGGACCAGTCCTCTGATCTCACTGCGCTGGCCACATCGGCTGGCGACGGCATCGCAAGTGCCACCGCGGACATCACCAGAAGAGCAACGACCACGCAGAGGTTCTTCGCATTCGCCCTCACGTACGTGGCCCTCCTGCCTTGTCGGCACGCATAGACAAGATCGACTTGTTCGACGCTACGGCCTCGGCGTTATGGATCGCTTCCGGCGACAAACCCTCAATGCGGCTAGTCCAGACCACGCCAGGCGTCTTGTTCCTGACCGACCAGAGATAAGCGTTGTCTAAGTCCCCCGATTTTAGGTAGAGATCGGCAAGTCCTTTGGCCGCGTACGTCGATCCAGCCAACCAGGACCGTTCGAAGAATGCCACGGCGACATCGCGATTCCGCAGCACGGACCTTCCTTCAGCCATAAGCGATGCAGCATCATCCAACAGCGGAACGTCACCAGGTTTCCCTTCTGCCGTCTTGGCCCGCTCGACAATCTGCTCAGCAACGGCTTCGCGGCTGGCTTTCATCTCATAGGTCCGTACGTACCTCAGGAGTTGATCCGTCGCCAACACAGGCGCCAGCTCTGCAGCCCGCGCATCCAGTGCTACATACAGATCCCGTCGGTATGCACGAAAGGCCTCCCCGCAAATCCTCGGGAAGCCGCAAATGCTCGTGGTGTCAGGATCAGTCCTGCCCAACTCGGCCTCCAGAATTTCAAGGGCCTTGTTTCCATCAGATTCGGCCTTTGCCCGATCGATGACAGACACTTGCTCCACCGGTGCACTTTGGGTGCATCCAGCGACTCCGAATACGGCAAGAGCCAGCAATAGCGAGCAGATCCAGCGGTGATAGTTCATCATTCACTCCTGTAATGCGATGCCGTCGACCATTCTGGATTCATTCGACGGACGTTTCGCTACACAACACGTCCCAGTATTGGATTCCAAGACAAACGAGTAGCCCCGCCCGCTTCTTATGCCTCGCCGAGCCGACTGAAGATCCGGTCGAGCTTCTCACCCAACGTCGCCGCGGTGAAGGGCTTAACGATGTAGCCGTCGGCGCCGGCGTGAGCCGCTGCGATGATGTTGTCCTTCTTGCCCTCAGCGGTGACCATCAACACGCGCACGCCGGAGTACTTCTCAGATTGGCGAAGCGTTTGGAGCAAGGTCAACCCGTCCATGCGAGGCATGTTCCAATCCGTCAGGACAACGTCAAACGATCCAGCCTCCAGCTTCTCCAATGCATCGACGCCGTCCTCCGCCTCCTCCACATTCGCGTGGCCAATGTCCTTGAGCAAGTTTCGAACGATGCGACGCATCGTGGCGAAGTCGTCAACCACAAGGAACTTTCGATTCATGTTCATCCGAGCAATCCAGCGGCGTCTTATTGATCCATGGGGAATGAGTTGGCGCCCAGCACCAGGTCTTCACGTACATGCTTGATCAACTCTTCGCCGCCGGCGGTGATGCCATGCGCACGGATGCCGCCGGTAACGGCCCAGTACGTCTTGCCACTGTCGCGGTCGATCACCTTCTTGTGGAGCATCAGGCTGTAGTAGAAGAACCGCTCTCCGTCCCGATAGGATGCGGTCTCCATGACTCCAATCAGCCTGTAGTTCGAATCAAGGGCCTGGACCTTGGCGGGAAGGAACTGGGTCACTACCTCCGTGAACTTGGCCTTGTCCACGACCGCGTCTGTTGACGCCAGATTCATTTCAATCGCGTTGGCGGCCTGCGTCAGGCCGAGGAGCGTTGCGGCCAACGCGCATTTGAGAGCATTCTTCAAGATCAGCCTCAGGTAAGTACCCATACTATTCTCCACATTGACGACCTTCGAGCGGCTCGCTCCGACGCTTTCCCCGGAACCACGAAGGAATCTGGGCGACAAGCAGGCATAGAGCGAGGAAGCTAGCCAACCACATTAGCCCATTGGTAAGCCTTGACCCACCTGATAACCCGTTCATCGGCAAGGCAGCGCCGAGCCAAAGCGCTAGGCCGACGATTCCCACGAGCAGCACAAAGATGGACGCACAGAATGCAATCCGCACCAACAACGACTTCGACATCACCCACTCCTTGATTACCGAGACGACCACGACGGTCGCCGCAACCGGCTGATTGCGGAACCGCCTACGCGCCTGTACAGTTGGGCGAGGCGGACAGCGCATATCTTCCCTCCCCCTTTACAACAAATACCTCGGCATAACGCCGTAAGGTTTGACGGATCTTCTCTCTCCACCAACGGGTGTCAGTTGGACGGTTGCGCTGCAGCTCTTCATAAATATCAGCCAAGCTAGCCTCACCTCCCAGGCGGCGTAGCGCAAGCTCGATAACCTTGCGCCAAATGGGGCCGCTCCCCTGCTTCAGAACGAACTGGTAGTCGTCCTGCATGCGGTGCACAGCAACGGTCTCGTGAAACAAGGCAAATCCCAGAAGCCTGCGATGGCGCTCTTTGTGAAAGAGCGCGAACACCAAGGGGAGCCGCAAGCCATCGAACACATTCCGCGGCACGAGCTCCTGCGCGATGGTCCAACGCTGGTTGTAGTCCACTACGCGGCTCGCGGTCTGGAACGCGTAGGCCGGCAGAAGGAATCCAACCCTCCCCCCTTCCGGCAGCAATGCATGTGCGCGAGCAAGGAACTTGTCCACCAGCGCCAGCTTGAACGGAGGGTTGCCGATGATTGCCGTGGGCCTCGCCTCCAAGTCAACCGTGCAGAAGTCACCAGTGATTACCTCGCGTCCGGTCGCGACTCGCGCGCACTCGGCCGCCAGTGGATCAATCTCAACGCCGATCGCCGGCACATCAGTCGGAATTGCCCCAAGGAAAGCGCCAGGGCCGCAGGCCGGCTCGATAACAAGGTCGTCTCGCCCGAGGTCGCCGAAGTACCGCTCGACAAGCTGCTCCGCCGCCCACGCGGGCGTCGGGTACTGCCCCAATTGGCGAATCTTGTCCTGGTCGTTCAACGCGGGCGTCGGGTACTGCCCCAATTGGCGAATCTTGTCCTGGTCGTTCATCTTGTTTAGTTGACGGCTTCAGTTGCCGTATTGTTACGTGTTACTGTTATTTTGGTCAAGCCGAAAAATGGAAAGACCAAAAGAAAAAACCCCCGCTCGCGATAACGCGTAGCGGGGGTGGTGCAGGGTTAAGTGCAGTGAGCTGTCAGTGCATGGCAGCCTTACTCATCGACGTCCGGCGGCTCGTATGGCGCCTGATCTGCTTGCGCAGTTGCGCGGCCTCCTGAAGCATCTCCGGGCAGACCACTTTCCAGACCGCACAAACGGCGTGTCCGGAGCGAACGACGCGATCGGTTTCCTGGAACTTGTTGAGGTCAAGAATCGACTTCAGGACGCTGTCGTCGAGATCCCAGTTGATGGCGATCTCATCGTCTGCGAAGGCTTCATCGGGCAGGTTCACGTTCAGCCTGGCGTATGGACCCTCATCAGCCCAGAGTTGAATGGCGATCCGACCGTTCGTGAAGACCATTACTTGCGTGGTGATTGCTTCATTCATGAGTATCTCCTTGAGCATGGGTGATCAAACCCGATCCATGGGCCTTGTGGACTGATATGTCCTCCACACGACTATATGAAAAAGGCCTGCCGGTTCGGCAGGCCTTATGGGCAACGATCGGGCTTCCAGGTAGTTATCGACCGTGCGCGGACGTCTCGACGTGCGTCCGATCAACCTTGTCCACGGAGTGCAGGAGATATCGCAGAAGCGCCCCGGTGACAAGCAGCACCACAACGACCTTGAGAGGCGAGATCACGCTCAGCGCAATGCCCAGCATCGGGCCCAGGACAACGCAGAACAGGATCGTCAGCGCCGCGATCAGGATCAGGGCAAGCAAGTAGGAGCGCCAGTTTGCGCGAACGTGTTCCATGGGGAATTCCTGTGTGGCCGTTGTATCAGATCGCTATTCTAGTCGTGTTTGTACCTGTTAGGTATCGTTTTGCCGCGAACATGTTCTTTCAGCGCAACCAAGCCCCTGTGTAACGGGGCCCACTGGTGTTCCCGAGAACGGCATCGACCCTCCCTAGGAGATGGCTGTCCGGCACGAAGCCCCAGTATCGGCCGTCCAGGCTATCGCTTCGGTTGTCCCCGATCACGAAATAGTGCCCTGCGGGCACGATGCACTGCATTCCCGCTCTGCCGAAGGCGCAACCATTCTTGGGGTGCAACGCCTCGACGGCGGCCAGATCCGCCCAAGGGGTTCCGGGCCGGTGGAGTGACTGGTAGCTCGTCGATCCGAGCCGCTCGACGAACTGGTCGGCCGCCACGGGATGGCCAGCATCGCTCGTGTAGGTGTAGCTGCCGGCGGGGGCCTGAGGAAGCCTTTCACCGTTGATCTCGATACCTGAATCATCGACGCGGACGGTATCCCCCGGGATTCCGATGACTCGTTTCACGAACGCACGGCTCCGATCGGGCGGGTACTCGAAAACGATCATCTGTCCTCTAGCGGGCTGGCCGGTTGGGATCAGCGGGAGGTTGAGCACTGGCAGGCGGATGCCATAGGAGAACTTGTCCACGATGATCACGTCGCCAACTGATAGCGTCGGCCGCATGGATGACGACGGGACGACGAACGGCTCCACAACGAAGAACCTCACTACGCATACGCCCAGCACCATGAGGAACGCGTCGCTCCCGTAACGCGCCGCCCCGGACGTCCAGCGGCGCCCACGCGTGCGCTTGGCCAACCAGTCCGCCCCCCATAGAAGGCCACTCACCGCTGCTGCTACCAGCAGTGCTGAGGGCAAAGTGGCCACGTAGACCAATAACAAAAACGGGCCGAAGATCGCACATGAGTAGCCAAGGGACAGAAGCCTGCTGTTGACCTCGTCTGTCTCCCCCCGCCGGCGGCCGTAAGCCACCATGGCCGGCCCAGCGGCGGTCAGCGCCAGACCCGACAGGAAGAGGCTCATGCGACACCTCCATTGCTTGGTCGTTTGTGACGCACGAGTTTGCAAATCAGCCATGCTGCAGACAGCACAGCCAGCCCACCGGACACCCAGCCGACGGTCTCTGCGGCGGCCCACAAACGCACGTACCAGGTGCTGCTGTGGAGTAGGTCCCTGGCAGCGATCGCGACCGACGCGAGCAGGAATGCAATCACAAGGACGTTGAAAGCGATTGTGAGCAGCAGATATGGGCGAAAGCTCTGCCACCAGTTCACGATGATGGTCCGTACGTTCATTCTGATTCCTTCTGGGGTGCCAGCGACCACCCGAACTCGTCGACGAGCAGCCGCCAACCGGCAAGTGCGCCAATTAGATGGGAGTCGCCTTCTCGCACTGCGTTGACGTTCAGCGTTCGGGAGTAGTAGCCGGCGAGCGTGGCGGCGGCGGCTTCGAACTCGTCTCGGAACGCCGCATGTGAAGGCGTACCTTCACAGGGCGAACAGCTTTCGAACTGGAGAGGGAACGGCTGCACGATCAGTAGCCCGGGGGCAAACGAGGAGCACAGCCACCTCAGCATGAACTGGCCCAGCCACTCGCCCAACCCTTGACCTTGCTGGTCAGCCCTCACCTCAATGCGGGAGAGGTGCAGGATCGGAGCCGACCCGAGCAAACCGCCGACGTCCTGCACGGCCGATTGCGACAGTGCGATCGCCATTGAGCTCAGCGCACTGCTAGCGCTATCGCAAGCGTCTAGAAACTGCCACTCCTCCAGCGCCTGGCCGGCGCATGGCGACAACAAGTCGAACTCAGCATACGCACGTGGAAAAGACTCGCCTTGCCTGAACGCCTGCGCATGCACGCCCCTGGCATCCACGCCGGAGTCTTCCGAGAGAAAGCTGTCGGACACCTGGCAGAGGACAAGCCACGGCTCCTCGGCAAACTCGGCGTCAAGGCGGATTCCGTCAGTCAACGCCTCGACTTCGCTGAAGTAGCCGCTCTCTTGCCGGCGCCGCGGCCAACCCAGTTCCAAGGCGGTGGTGGATTTTTTAGCAGTCACGATGTCTCCGTTGATGGGCCACAACTGCGGTTCAATGCCGCGGCCTAGTTGCGCTTCCAGCCAACAACCTTGTCCTTGAAGCCCTTGCCGGGCGCGAAGGTCGGGACCGTCCTGGAGGGGATCTCGACGAAGGCCCCAGTGCGAGGGTTTCGCGCGGCGCGGGCGGCGCGGGTGACCCCACGGAATGCGCCAAATCCAACAATGGTCACCTCGCCACCCGCGGCGACCTCGTTCTCAATCGCCGACAAGACCGTCTGAAGTGCACGCTCTGCGGCGACCTTCGTGAGACCGCAACCTTGGGCGACTTTCGCCACCAACTCTGCTTTGTTCATGACACCTTCTCCTGTTTGCAACAGAGGCGACTTGGCTTCGCCCCATTCATACTCTTTAGCGCGAGTCAAGTCCCTCGGCGGCGGCACCCCACAACCGGCTGACGTAGCCGTCGTCCGCGATCGCGATTTCTTCCCTCCATGGACGCCCACCAATTGCCAAGGACGCACGGCCTGATACCTGCGCGCAAATGGAATCGAGAGCGAAGGTTCTGCAGGAAGCGTTCTTTGTGATGTGACAATCGGCCTGAGAAGTGACCAGTGCCTCGCAGTCAATCGAGCTCATCCCGCCGGCGGAGACTGTGAGGTGCCGGCAGCGTCCGCCTGCCGATACTTCACTGGAGTCGGCCCCTTGGATCTCGAGCGCATCTACGTCGATATCGGCGATGCTGACGATCGCGTCGCCGCCCGCGGCAACGCCGGCGATCTGGGGCGCGGCAATACCGACGACTACGCGTCCCTGATGTTCGAACGCGTGGTGGGCACCGGGATCGACCTCGATCACCAAGGTGCCCTGGCTGACAACTGTGCTGACTGCCTGCAGCTGCGCCTGCGAGCTGGCGGAAAGCCTGAGCTGATGGTAGGGCAGTTGGTGGAACTGCAGATCGAATGGCCCGACAACGCGTAAGCGGGACGGAACCAGGATCTGCCGCTGCTCGGCGAGCATCTCAAGGTGGACATCACCAGACGACTCGTTCGATGGCCGGCCAGTCAACCTGCGGATGCAGCACCAGAGAACTCTCAAAGGCTGGAAGCCGCCCATCATCGAGCCCCGTCCTTGGGCAGGAAGTGAATGTCGTTTTCCTCGGCGTCATAGGCCCAGTGTCCATCGGCATCAGGTGAATACGCCTCTCCTTTCAACAGTTCAAGAGCAACCGCCCTTTCGCCGTCTCGCAGATCTGGGAGCCATCCATCCACCATGCCGGTGAATCGCTGCTCGTAGAGCTCGTAGAACTGGCCACATCCCTGGTTGGCCTGCGCCGACATCTCGCGGATCGTGGCTTGAAGGTCCTCTCGCGTGAGCGGTCGCAACTCATACTCGCGTTGGCCCCAGCCGGCCTTCCAGTTCTTTGCCAGTGCGATATCGCCGGCGACGAACGGAGATGGTTCAGGGTTTGGGTAGCTGGCATAGCCAGCCTGGAACGCGAGCTCGATGGCCAGAGTTTCTTCGCGCCTGTCGGCAAACAGCCTGCTGAGCGCGATCGCCGCGCTCGCCTCCAGCGCGTAGACGGCCGGATCTGCTGGAAACACAGTCACAGTCGTGTTTGCATTTTCTCGAATGGCCTCTGGCCGTTCTAGTACGCGCAACAGCAGAGCGCCCAACACGGTGAGCTTCAGCGAGGCGCCATCACGCATGGCATCGGCACCCTCGCCGCTAATTGCGCCTGGAGCCGGCTCCACGAGACCCAACATCCGCAACGATCGACAGGATTCCTCGGTCAACTGTGACGCGGCAAACGCGGCTCGGCGCACTGCACGCAGGCCATCAACGGTCTCCGGCGGCATCTCCACGCCGCAAAAGCGCACCGCCCCATCCTTTGCCTTGATCAGGCTGCGAACTGACTTCAACTTTTCTCTCCTGGGCAAGCACATTCCCACCTATCTCGCTTCATATCGCGTAGCAATACACGCTCAGTGGAAGGCTCACGATGTTCGAGCGAAAAAAAGCCCGCATAACGCGGGCAAGCGGTGATACGAGGAGAAAGGGGTCAGGCGGCGCCGGGCACGAACAGCGTATAGACGACGTACACGAGGCACAGAGTGGCGAAAAAGCCGCTCAGGACGAGAGTCAGTCGATTTTCGGCCAGCAGATCCGTCACAAACGCGTCGAAGTCCGGGGGCACGGAGGAGGCGTTGCCCGTTTTCACGGTGAAAAGGCGCTTCCGGCGCTGAAAAGCGATCAGGAAGATGAAGGCACAGATCACGAGGGCAACACGGGCAGCAACAAGGGCAGTCATGGTGGGCATCAACCTTTTCGGTTACTCAACGGTTCTTATGCTACATAACACGTATCGATACGTCAACAGCGAATTTTAGGCGCGTGCAACACACCATGTGCAGAGCACCAGAGGCTATCGAACCTGAACGGCGTTACGGTGGAGCGCCTCGATACCGCGCTTCAGCTTCTCGCTCTCCCCTGCCTGGTAGCTGGGCCACGGCGCGAACGGCCACTCCGACAGTACCCCGCCCCAAACCAGCGAAGTCGGGCAGCGGTACCGCGCCGTCTCGCTGTCGATTCGCACGAGAGAGATGCCATCGCATTGAACATCATCGACGCCCAGAGCTCGAGCGTCTCCAATTCCGGACTTGTCCCGGTCGCTGAAGAAGACCCAGTGATCGATCGCCGTCCCCGTCAGGTAGATGCCGGCGAGCACGGCCCAGACGATCATGCCGACCCGAAATGCGGGCCCTTCCGCGGCCTGGTGCCTAGCCGCGAGCAGCTTCTTGCCGAACACGATGACGGTTAGCACGCCTAAGGCGAAAAACAGCGGCACGCTCAGGTTAGTGCCTGGTCGCTGCGCCCCGGTGAAAACTGCCTCAAGGCCGAAGCCGAAGATCACCGCGCAGGCGCCAACGGTTGCGGCCAGCCAATGCAGCACGGCAGTTAGGCGTTGCGGTCCGTCGCGGTTCGAAAGCGCGCGGAACGTTGCGATCATGTGGGCATACAGCAAGAACGTGGTGGCTGCGAGGAACGGCATTGGTGGGGATGCTTCGAGAAGACGGTGTGAGAATCGAATGATGTGCGCTCAGCTCATTCGCCGGCGAAGGCGATCGCGTCATTTGGGACATCGATGCCATGGTGCTCACGCACCTTCTGCTGGAACGTGCGCCACTGCTCCGGCCCGGCAGCGCCGTGAGTGCAATAGAGACACTGGGGAGCGCCGGCCATCTGCGCTTCGCCGCTAGCGTGAACGTCGATGCCGAATCGCTTGCTAAAGCGGGCAATACAATTGCCATCGGCCCAGTTGACCCAAACGGTGTCGCCCTGGGCGGAGGTCCGGACCTCGAAGGCGGACACTTCGGCATCCTCCCAGCCGCGCTCGGCAGGCGCTGCGCTGGCCGCGGCGCCGCTCTTTGGCACCTCAGCCTCCAAGGCCAACCGGTCAAGGAAGCCACTGGCCTTTTCGGCAGACCAAAGCTCGCTCGGTCGGCCATCAGGGTCACCGCCCTGCTGCAAAAACCAGTCGCCAAAGCGCCATCCGACCAGGTACTGCTCAGACCGCCCGGTCGGCTCTCCGGCGGCGGCGACGTCATCAAGACACTGTGTAGCCATTCCGATTGTCCGTTACGCCGCTGCTGCAGCGCTGGAGCCTATGACGTTCAGAAGGTCGTAGACCGTGTCGTAGATGCCTTCCCTGCAAACGAAGAAGATCGAGCCGCCGGCGTCGGCCTTGAGGAAAGCCTGGCGAACGAGCTCCTTTGCCTTGAACTTGGATGCCACATCGACCAACTGAGGTGAGTTCTTCCCGAGCTCCTTCAATCGCTCGTAAGCCGCCTGCCCAACGGGCGTCAGATACAGCCCTTCGCGTGCGACATTGCCAATGCCGAGGCCTACCGCGAACTTACCCGCCGCGGTTACGGTGTCCAGGACCACATAGGACTCGAGGTACTTCGCCTGGTCTTTGATCTCGCTGGATATCTTCATTTCAACTCAGTCTGTTTGCTCTGGTAGCGTAGTCAGCAAGGCTGCACTCACCTGTCGAAGTCCATGCCACGGTCTTGCGAGGGAGTTTCGCGGTCATTCTCAGGTTCCGGCGAAAGCCCGAACCGTTGGAGGTAGTGGTCCGTGACCGTCGAGAGCAACTGATTGCCGGCTAGCTCCTGACTCAACTCCATCGCTCTTTCCGCTGTGACCGAGACAATGAAGAGTGGCTTCTTTTCCGCAACGCCATCAAGGTAGGCCAGGATCTCGCTTGTATCCGCGAATGCCCCAAATTTCTCGGAGGCAACGATGGCGTGGCCCACCAGCAGTTCTGGTAGACGGATGCCGAGATCGGACAGTTTTGCTGTGAGGGGCTGTTGCTTCCCGCGAGGCAACCGGCCTACCAGCACCGAAGGAACATACGGTAGGTCCTTCGAGTACTGCATGTACAACCCGAATGCTCCTTTACTAGGCTCGTGCACCTTGGAAAGCGCTTCAACCTGCAACCCATCGCCATTTTCCTGAGCATAGTTAAGGGTGAACGGGCTTTGGCCCGATCTTGCCTTCTTTGCCTGTATCCAGAAAAGGCGAGCAAACCCATTTGGCACCAGTCCTTGTCCAGCAACAATCAGCAGAATATCGGCGCCGACAGCGGCCTCTTTCATTCCGGGTTCGCTTTGCTCGAAGATGGCGTTGTAAGCGACCTGGAGCTTCCCACCGTCTCCCGTAAAGATTGGCGACGTTCTCGTTTCAGATGCCAACTTTGCCAAGAAATCCCTAGAGATTCCGTTCTCGTCTTTCGCGACCGTCGCGGCCTTCACCGCGGCATGAGAGGCATGGACCAAGCACCAGTACAGCGTCCAGATCTCTGCCACGGGAAACCTGTCCGCGTTGCTTGCATCCGATAACGATGCGCTACCGCCAATAAGTCCGCGTAGAACCTTCAGCGTAGTTTCGTAGATTCCTTTTGGCGTCTCAGGCGGAAATTCCACTAGCGCGGGCGAGCACCAATCCTGCCGGTCCTGACGCATTCTCGCCTCGGCTTGCAATCGCCTGATCTCTCCCCGGCTCTCCGATAGGTCTCGCTTGGCCGTCTTGAGCTCCGAAAGCAGAGAGGCGACTGCCTTCCGGCAGTCCCTCAGGCCAGCCTTGAGCCTAGTGGGCAGATCCTTGGAAGCGTCAGCCTCTCGCAAATCCAGATCAGACATCAGGGTAGAAACAACCTTTGTCAGATCGCTCAGGTCAACATCCGTGGCTAGTGGTTCAGGATTTTGATCGCCGACTGCCCTCCTAAAGCCCAGGGAAGACAACAGAGATTTGATGAACGGCTGCTGCATGACAGGTCCAGTATATTTACGTACCACGTATCGCTACGCGTTATGGATCATACGTGACATCTTTAGATTTGCCAAGAAGAGCTCCCGGCGTGCGGCGGAGGCCGGGACTGTCGCAGACAATCGCCGGAGCCTAGAAAGCCAAAGGCCCGCACGATCTTTCAATCGTGCGGGCCTTCGACTGCAAGTGCGACCTTTCGATCGCTTCCCAACCTCAGAGGAGAATCTGAGACCGATGTGTGTCGGTATGGGACTATTAGACATGAGGATGGCACCCTTTGCAAGGAACATTACCCCGGGGTAACGCCACGCCCCGGGCAGCAAAGGAAAAAACGCCGCGGAGAAGCTCCGCGGCGTGCTGAACAACAGTTACTGGCAACGGAAGACCGCAAGGCCTCCCACGTCTCCGCTGGTCGGGGTAACGGTACCGTACGCAATCACAAGATAGGGTTTGCTCAGGTCCGAGCCAACCGTCTCTGCAATCACGGACGAACCACCGCCCGTGGTCGGCATGTCCACCAAGATGTTGGCTTTCGACACAGTCACACCATGGTCTGCGCCGATATCGAGCGACAGATTCAGCGTGATCACCTTCGTTGCCAGGTTGATGATCGCCGAGCTGCCCGCACCATTGAAGGTGCCAGCGGCGATCGAACCATCCAAGCTCGTCGGTTTCGTCGATGCCTCGTAGGTGCATGCCAGCGTGCCGGTGCTCGGGCCCGAATACAGATCCAGGGGGATGCCCACTGCATACGGCGCAGCCTGGTTGGCCCGGAGCGTCTGGGTGTTGTTGACCGTCGGTGTCGTGACGTCGAACGAGCCAACCTTCCAGCGGCCGATCGCATACTGACCGTTGCCGGCCACATCATCGATTTCAGCGACGTCGGACAGCTTCACCGACATTGCCCCATTGCTGGCTCCCAGCGTGGTGTACGCCCCTTCTGCGGTAACTGCCTGCGCGGTCGCAGGGACAGTCAGAGCCGAAAGGAAGTTCCCAGCTAAGCCCGTCGGCTTCAGTGCAGTGCCGGCAAACAGCACGGTAACATTCTGCGAGCCAACCAGCGATGCACTGCCGGTAACCGTCAGACCAGGCGTCGTGGGACCCGACGGATTGGACGGCGTCGTAGGACCAGCCGGCTGCGCCGGCTCTGCCGGAGTCGGGTTCGACGGGTTACCAGGCTGCGGAGTCGAGATAATCGGCGCCGAATCCGGCTTTACCGCATCCTCACCACCACCGCCGCAAGCAGCGAGCGCCAACGATGCTGCCAAGCCTGCCAGAATTGCAAAGGAACGAGTCGATTTCATCATGAGTACATCTCCTTGAACGGTTGAGTTGGGCATAACAAAGGTGTCCCGCCGGATTGGCGGTTTGGAGCCTTACGGGCTTGTTATGGAAAACAGGGGGAGATAAATCACCAGGCGCCGGGGATGACACCGTTTGTTGTAGGCAGGCGTGGCACTAAGCGAGAGCTGCAAAACAAAAGGCCCGCAACCTCCGAGGGGAGAAGCGGGCCATGGGCTAAATCACGCCTTGCTCAAGAAGGAACGAGCTCGCGCGCAGATTGTTCGTATTCCTGTTCGTAGTACTGGCGAACATAGGGTTCCTTGGCGAGGAAAAGAACTTCGCCATCAACTGCGGAACCGAACTTGCTTCGCAATTGATTGAAGTCGACATCTGCCGTCTGGATAAGGTAGCCCCCATACTTGGGATAGTCCGTGAACCGGAAGATTCCGTTGGGTTGCACCACCAGTTCGCCGTTCTGGAGCTTCAGCTCTTCCTCGATCCAGCCGGGTCCCCAAGCTGGGTAGTGGACCGTACGAGCTTCAGTGAGCTTGTGCTCGTTGCATAGATTGATGAGACGACTGACCGTTGCTATGAACGCGCGATCAATGTCAAACACAGCGAAAGTCGGAGCTTCGGAACCGTCGATAGTGCCACTGGCACCGATTACTGCCCTCGCGCTATTCACAATTTGTGAGCTCATTTGAGATCCTTCGTCAGAGTTAGAGTTGCCAGCGACTAGAAACCTTGAGCTGCACCAAGGCTATACATCCTCTTGGCGTGGGCGACTGCGCACTCTTCATACACTGAGCGATGCGGATCTTCCGCAAGGCCGCATGCCTTCAGATAGTGATCAATCAGGGCCATCAATCTCGCTTTGGTTCGATCGCCAGACGCCGCGAACATCTCCAGCGCGCATCGAAAAGCGTTGGGTAGGTGCTGCACAGGAATGGTTTCCATGGGATTCTCCTGAACGGGTGGGTTGGGCTTGCCCCCTGTTATGAAGAACACTGGTCCCTATTCGTCTGAGGCAAAAGAAGAAAGGCCGTCCAAGCCAAGAAGAGCATCGGACGGCCTGTGGTGTGAGTTATCGAGTGACGGCGAGGTAGTCGCTTCAGCGTTCCATCGCCAGCAATGCGGGCGCAGCTGCTCCCTGGCCGATCAGGCTAGCGATCACCGTATTGGGATGCCAACGACTACCGTCCATCCAATCCGCGATCTCTCGCAGCTTGGTCGACGGCATCGCTTCGGAGTCGAGGGCTATCATCGTACCTTCAAACCCGCTGGCGACGGCATCCGCCTTGGCCAGTTCGAGGTGCTGGCCCAGCAGTTCTTCTGCATGCGTCACTTCCACCGTACAGGAGTGAATCGACGGATTCCAGGCGCTGTCGAGGCACGCTACCAGGACTTTGACGGGGTGCTTCTGTGCGTTGCTCATGGTGATATCTCCAGGATGAGTGGCGTTGACTTGCGATCGGAGATGCCGACCAAGGACGTATAAGGCGAACATCCCCTCCTGCTAGTCAGCCCGCCGCGCGATCCGGATCTTGCCGATGACGTCTCGATCCCTGCAGAGCTCCTTCGCTGCAATCTCAAGGTCCTCATCCGACTGGCCCGCTTCCCGAACCAGCGTGAACGTGGCACCGCTCGATCCTGCGAGGGTGTAGTCAAAGACGACCCCATTCGAGGTCACCTCCCCGAAACGCCGGTTCCGCTCAACATCCGATCCGCGATACACCGTGTCGCAGCTGCGCGTTAGAGACTTAGCCATCGTTCAGTCCGCCTTTGCCGCCAAACTTGTGGCCACCTGGTCCTTGCACCCCGTCAGGCACTCATGCGCGGAGGCATGAGCCTGTTCGGGCTGGGCATAGCCATCGGGGCAATGAGACTGAATCCAAGCCTCCGGCCGCACGAATTGCCCGGGGAAACCCGGAACCATCGGAAACCAGCGCCACATGAACTGGCCGTCAACCATTCGGTAGTCACGGACGGCCCGCGTTTCCGCGGGGCCGACAGACATCTCGGCTTGCGCCAGCACTGCTGAGCTCCGAACCCAGTGATGCGCGTCGCTGAGCAAGAAGCTCCTCGCCTGGTCGTCACACTGCCAGAAGAGCTTCTGCGCAACCATGGCTCGCGCCCCGTGATCCAGATCAAGAAGATCCTCAGCTGCGACCGTGGGCTTCGCGGTCAGCGCCTCCACCTCCTGCTTCCGGGTTGCGTACAGCACCTCTACCACTTCGCGCGGCATAGACCCCTTGGTTGGGTACTGCTCGCGCAGTTGCCGCGACGAAACACCTGCTCGCACCTGCATTACTTGATTCTGCATTCCTTCTCCTTCCTTGCGGGTTGATCAATGACGAGGGATGCAGAACATGGGGAAGTACATCAATCCGACACACACTGATACTACCTCCGTGTTATGTATCGATATAGCGTCGTAGTGTATCTTCGATGCCGCCGGCGGAACTGGCTGATGCAGGGGTTAGCCATACGGTTCCACCCCGGAAACGACTCAAAAATCAAAGGAAAATGACAACTAATCGAAAATCAGGTGTACTGGCTCGCCATACCGCGATCATCGCCAGCGCGATCGTCTTGTCCGCATGTGGTGGGGGTTCAGACTCCCAGGCGCAAACGCCCCCGACTGAAACGCCGGCGCAGGCGGTGCAACGCCTGGAGCAAACCGGCCAGCTTCCGATCCTCGACCGGTCTCCAGACGTGAAAGGTCCGGATGCCAATGGAAACGGCATCCGAGACGACATCGAGACCTACATCAGCAAACAGCCCTACGACGCTGGCCAGCGGGCGGCCGTCGAGCAGCTGGCGAAAAGTCTGCAAGCGACCCTGCTCGTCGATGTGTCGAACAATGAGGCGCTGCGTGCAGTCGATCAGCAGGCCAATCGCGCAATCCACTGCATCTGGAGTCGCTTCACGACTACCGCAGCGGCTTCCGGCGCCGTGACCATGTACGAGAAGCTGACGGCCAACACGGAATTCCGCGCCCGCGCGTACCTCGCCTACAGCAAGGCCTTGGACGGCACCGTTTCATCCCAGCCTCGAGGAGACACCTGCGATGCGCAATAAGCTCAGGAACCTCCTGCTGGTCACCCTCATCGCGGTGACAGCTGCTCCAGGCGTGGTGACGGCCCAGTCCCAGACAGTCCTTTGCTCACCCGGCGGCATCACGGTCGGCTTCTTCAACGGGGTTTGGAACACCCGCAGCCAGGCCCAGAGTGCCCGGGAAGCCCTCGCTCAACTGTATGGCGACACATACGCGCCAACAGGCGAGCCGATCAGTTACGACAATTTTTTCAACACGACGGGCTCGGAACACGGTGCCACCGGCGCTGAGGATCTGATCGAGACTTTCAAGCAACGCGCGGCGGAACAGGACGCAGTCTTGCAGAACCGTTTCGAACTGTTCTGGGAGGCCATCTCCTCGGATACCCAGCAGAACTCATTCACCCGGGTCCTGTCGACCGTTGGGGCCTTTGGCGGCGTGCTGGGTGGCATCTACGACGACATTCGCGCAAAGACGGTCGCTGCGCTCACTTCCTGGGCAAGTACTCCGCCGACGATGACCAACTACCTGGAGCACCAGGCACGGGTGGACGGGCATCTTGCAGCCCACAAGAAGGTCGTCCTGGTCGCGCACAGTCAGGGCAATCTGTTCATGAACGCGGCATACCGCTATGCAACATCGAAGGCTGGGGCAGCCGCGGTGAAAGCCGTTCACATCGCGCCGGCGTCGCCGACACTGAACGGCGAGTACACGCTCGCCGATCTGGATCTCGTGATCAACGGTCTACGCCTGATCGGTACGGTGCCTGCCAACAACGTGAAGATCTCGGCAACGGGGCGCGAGGATGCTTCCGGCCACGAGCTCGTCCGCACCTACCTGAACGAAGGGCTCCCACCGATTGGCCCGCTCAATCCTAGGGGCATGGTCAAGCAGCACCTCGGCAATGCGCTCTCGGCCGTGCAGGCTCCACAGTCGACAGGCTCCGACGGATTCTTCACTGTCACCTTGACGTGGGATGGGGCTGGAGACGTCGACCTTCACTCGATCGAACCGACAGGCAGGCACGTTTTCTATGCAGCAAAGAAGGGATTGTCCGGCGAGCTCGATGTCGACAATATCGTGGGATTCGGGCCGGAGCACTACACCGCTACGTGTGACGCCACCAAGCTCGCGCTTGGGACCTATTCCATCGGATTGAACAATTTCTCCGGCGCGACCGGACGAACCGCGACGGTTCAGATTGCATCCTATGACGAAGGGGTGCTCCTGACGCGCTCGGTGGGTGTCGGAATGGCTCGTGGCACTTCGGGGGACAACTCGCCAATTCCCGTTGCGACCGTGCAGGTGAAGCAAGAAGGAACAGGCCGCCTGCATGTGACTGCGCAGTAGCCCGCGCTTGGTCGGGGGTCCCGTTCCTCAACCTCGGACAGGATGGGATGGGACCCCGAGTATGACCTACCCTTCGGTCGGTACCGGTTGCGGTAGCGTCAGAATTTCTGGCAGCCTGTAGATGTAAATCTCAACACCGCGCAAGACGCATTCAGTCCTTCCGCGCCGACTGAGGTTCTCCGTCTTCATGATCTGTGCCGATGGGAGTCGGGTGCGAATCAGATCAAACAAGGCCTTCCGACTCGCGTCGCAGTCCAGTACCGCTAGGTCCCCGCCGTCGTCCGTCAGTTCGTACCCCATTTCCTGGAGACTCTCGTGCCAAGCAGCCTCAGCTGCTTTGTCGGAGACAGGGGTGTCAGACTCCAGCAGGCCGAAGCCGAAGCGTCCCTTGGGGTTGCAGCTGAGTATCGCCTTGCATCCATTGCTGCGGAACGCTACCTCGGAGACGGTCCCAAACCCCTCAAGGCTCCACCAGGTGTACAAGCGATCCTCCAGAACCTGCAAGCTGAGTTGCGTGTGCTCGGGCGCCTGCTGATTGCCGAGTTGAGCCTCCACCTCGCGTATCCGTGCGTTTGCCTTGCGTAGAGCTGCGTGACGTGCCTCCACGTCGGCGGCGCTGTCCATCTTTACGCCCAATACACCTGCGAGATCCGCCAGGTTGAACTCGCAGGCCCTCAGGGTGGCTTCAGCAAGCCCAACGCTTGGCGATTTCCCTTCGCCCACGCCTCGGGCCAGGGTCTGCAAGGCAAACATCATGTCCTGGATTTTTCGCGTCGCGACTGCTCTGGAGTCGGGAGTCAGCGGAATCGGCGTTGAGTCAAAGGCGATCCCCAGAGGGGGAATGATTTCCGGCATCCGTGCCCCCTTAGCCGAAGCGGCCGTTCACGTCCACGCTGTGTGCAACTGGCAGAACCGTCTCGATCCCGCGGCAGAGCAAGGCCCGCGCAACTTCCTCGGGAGTCCCGCCGTATAGGCCTGTCTTCGCAATCCTGTCGAGTAGCACCCGTACCCTTTCGTTCACCTCCAGGAGCAGATGGTCTTCATCCGTTCGAATCCAGCCTCCGCCCGAGCGCGGCTTGAATGCCAACTCTTCGGCAACCTCCGTCAGCAGCGATTTGCGATCAGCGCCTTCCTGAAACGCCTGCTCCAGATACTCCGCTTCCCCCTCGAGGACGTCCCTGGCGACGATCTCCGGCATGCCGTGATCGTGGACAAGGATATAGCTGACACCTGCCCGGAACTCGTCAAATGTCGCGAGGTCGCCAGTTTTTTTAGCGGATTTCGCTTCCGGCTTCGTTCCCATGGATGCTTCCTGAATGGTTCGTGTTGAGTGCCACGTGAGGTGTTACCGCACCGGTCTGTGCGGCGATCATCCCTCGAAGAGCTGCTGCCTTCGCCGGACTCACAAGGCCATAAGGCGCGCAGTGCTCGCATTGCGGCGCCATGAGGTCAAAGGCAAGGTGCTTTGACAGGTTGGAACAGACTGGGCACTCCACCGCCGTTTTCCACCACTCGTTGTCGGCCCGAATCCGCTCTGTCTTCGCCAGCGCGCACGACGGACAAGCATAGTGGTCCGTTTCCTCCCCGCCTTCCCTGGCACTCGAAATGGCTGCATAGAGCCGCGCACCAGGTGAAGCGTTCTGGCAGAGATCGCAGTCACAGGTCGATTCCGCCACAAAATCGCAGCGGGCATAGCCGCCAACCTCGACGATCGCCCTCTCCTGCTCCACGGCCTTTGCGTCCGCCTTCTTCTTCTGCCGGCGGTTCATGCGCCTGAACCGCCCGCGCATCAATCCTTGGTTGACTTTCATCACGTCCCTCAATAACGTGCATGTGATTCTTTGTAACATTAACAGATACGCATACTTTGCGTTCGAGGATTCTACGCCAGAATGATCAAACTAACAGTCGGGGAGCAATCCCCCTTCCCGAGCGCCAATGGCGCGACCGGCATCCGCGCTGAGTTCTCCGAAGCCGGCATCGCACTTATCCTGCAATTCCCGGATGTCACGGCGGAAGATGTCGCCGCGGTAAAGGCGACTATCCTTGCGTACAGCCTGCGCCAGACGGAAGCCAACCCTATCGGTTCGTTGACCAGCATCGTGGACCTCGCAGATGGCGTCAATATTCGATTCTTTTCCGCCCCGCTCTTTCCTTCGCGAGCGTTCCTTGAGAACTGGATCGTGAGTGAATCAAATGCTCTGATGTACGTTCTGGTGGACTCGAACACAAACATCATCCATTCGCTCCGAGTCGCAGGGCTCCCGGATGAATTGCTGAACATTATGAAGAAAGCCGGCCGAATGATCACCGCAGCCATGTCCGACTTCGACATGCAGACGGCCGCGAAAGATCACTGGGCAGTCGACGACGTGGAGCGATTCAACCAAGGCGCGAAGTGGGTCTACTCGGCCGATGAAGATGTGTTTGTACGCCGCGACAGCATCTGCCTCGGCTAACCCTGATCCTTCCTCACATCGCCCTGTCCCCTCCCATTGCGCGACACCCGATACAGACACGGCAAAAATAGAAACCCCATCAACCTTCGGCAGGATGATGGGGTGTGGGGGGGGTAGCTCTGAACGCCTCTACTTGGCGAGTTCAATCTGCGTGTCGAGAGCGGCCACAGCGGCTGCTGGGACCATCAACTTACATCAGCAGTTTGGCAGGAACCTCGATCTGCTCCCCAAGCTTGCTTGTTACGTAGCAGCGCATGGCCGCGATGAGGAGCGTAGGCCCGTAAGACGGTTCGTGCGGCGCGGAATTCAACGACTTCGCCATCCATGCGCGTTCAGGCCGAGGAACGGCGGAGGGTGCCATATACCGAGCACTGGCCACCCACATATCCTCACGCTCGATGATGGGCAGAGCCAATGCCGCATTACGTGAGAAATCGGCCCTTCTGCTGATCGAGCGCCACGCGATGAAGTTGTTCACTGGATCGTAGATTCCACCGCCGGAGGGGTCCATGCCTTCACACATCGCGACGGCCCAATCCAAGACAGCTTCAGACGCCTCCTGTACTTTTACCAACACCATACCGTTGGAGAGTTTCCGCGGTTCACCGGCCAGGCCTTTAGGAGAAGTCGCTTCGATCAGTGCCTTCAGAGCGTCGCGCGTCAGGACCGCCACCCCCTCCTCCGTTACGGGATAGTTCTTCCAGCTATCGCCCACCTGAATGCAACAGAGCGGCGTGCCATCTTTCACGAAAAGAGATACTTCCCTGTCGGTGCGATCGAGCGAGAGACGCCCGCTTTCGCTATCCACCGTACCCATATAGAAGTCACAAAGGCCGGATCGGCCGCTCGAGTAGTCGATGAGTTCGCCCCGAATCGCACATACGATATGGTAGGTTTGTTGTACTTTCATTTCACTTGCTCCATCACATCCTCCTAAGTCCATTTGGGAACCCAGCAACGCTCAACCTCGCATAGGTCGGAAGCGCTCAGTTGAACGGGTGTCAACATGCCGGTTTACTCTTGCTCGGGAGGTATGCAGCACAGCCAACCACAACTTCACCGGCCAGGTGGAGCTCAAATGCGCTGCTGCCCGTTCACCGACCTTTTGCGCCCCAAAAAAGGCAAAGCCCGCGGCACGAAACATCGTGTCTGCGGGCGATTGGGTTAGCGATCGGTACGGCCGACTGACTCTTCTCCGCGTACACAAGCAAGCTCATCCGGAACCTGCGGGCTTGTGGCGCGAGGCGGGTGAACACATCCGCCGAGATAGCTGCGCGGCTACATACCGTCACGCCATTTGGTTTCCGTGAATCGCTTCGAAGAAGGCAGCAAAGGCGCTCTCACGAGAGGGCAAGCCCTCCAGGACCTTCAGATCGTCCCGGTGGAACACTACAAACCATGTTCCATCTACTATCGCACTATCGATGATTCCCCCGGTAAGGGGATCAGGATTTGTTGCCAACCCACCAGGCCTCGCCTCGGTCCAACCCTCCGGAAGCTTCTGTTCGCTTGATTCCATAGTTCTGTGCGTAGCCTGTCCCTTCGGATTCCCCAATACGTTTTCGTTCATCGCGCTACTCCATAGTTGTGTTGACTTGGGAGATATGCGGCACAGAATCATGCAAACGCGCGGGGCTGAGCGCCACCTTTGCCCTTTGCCCGCCGTCACATAAATGAAAGCCCGCAGCACGAAATTCGTGTCTGCGGGCTGTAGGTTGGTAATCAATGGGCCAGGCTCAATCGGAATTGGTCACCGGGTGCAGGCTTGAGGCGAGACGAGGCCGATGACATCCATCGACTCATCTCTGAAGAGCGATGCTTGACCGTGTTCGAGACTCCACTCTCCCGAGCTTTCACTCGGGCGCCGAAGTCATACGCCATGGAATCCGCGGAAGCGATCCAATCCATCATCTTGAGCTCCGCGAGACAGCTCCCCTTGACACCGAACAAGTGAGCGCGAACACCCTTAGGCAACCGTCCCTCCAATCCCGAGAGAATGGCGTACAGGCCGTGAGTAGGGTGATTCAGCGAACGCCGGCATACTGAACCGACACCGATTAGAGCGGGTGGGGCCAGCCACGGTTGCCAGCGCTCCCATACTTGCATTGTTAGATCGAGACTCCGTAGATACGTGTCACAATTCCAACCCTGTAGCACGGGAACGACTGGCTTGATCATGTTCGCCACTTCGCGCGCAGTTAGCGTCCTTGCGAGCCTGTTCTGCCACTCGTACAACACTCGTAACGACGCCTCCAGCAAAGTTGCCGTTGTGTTCACGCGGTAGTCCACTTCCTCTTGGTTGCCCGCAACCTGCGGCTCGCAGCAAAGGTCTGGACTAGACATCCAGCGAGCACCACACAGATTTGCAAACTCCAGGTATTGCTCGAGGGACCATGGATAGACGCCAGCAATGCCGTCTTGTCGGCCCTTCTTCTGCCAAAGACTGATCGCCGAGTAACCAGCTGAGTCTAGGGCAAAATCCATCTCAGTCAGATCCGTCGCCGCCGGCATCACAAACTCTCGCTTCGTTGGGTTCCAGAACGCGTTCGCGCTCACCATCGCCGGGTAGCCTTGCTCGAATGCGTGGAAGGCCAGGCGGCCACCGCGGTGCGGGATGCCAATCCGCATGACCAACTCATCTTCCAGGATCGCATTCACCTGCCCTACCGGCATTCCCATCGTCTCTCCATTCATATCGCAGCACTCCAAGGTTGATTTGACCTGGGAGGGATGCAGCACAGCGTCAAGTAACTTTTTGGGATACGGGGGCGCCATGCCGAGTACGAGTGCACGCGGGCGGTTCAGCGGGCAGGCTTAGCTCAAAGAAAAAACCCGCCGGCTCTCGAGGAGCGCGACGGGCGGGTTTCACGTTTGCGACGAGCTGCGCGGCGCCTGATCGACACCGGCTTCCTTCAGGATCGCCTCTTCGGTCCATCCGTTCGCCAGGAGATATGCCACCTGTGCTTCAGTACCGTCATTGTTGATTCCCGTGCCGTGAGCAGAGCACTCATCGTGCACCACACTATCGAGCACGGATTCATCGCCCCCTTCCAGCACGAGACCAGCGATACGACGGGTGTCAGGCTCTGCCAACGATTCGCTCTGGGCGTCCTGGAGGAACTTGACCACCATCGACATCCCCAAATGGTGCCGGACGTCATCGTAGGCATTGAACTCCACGCCACGAAGGAAAGGATCGTCCGGCCGGCTCTTATGCCAGGCGGCTTTCCACCCACGGGCGGCAGATACGATGTACGCCTTCTCGTCGTCTGTGATGCTCGCCTGAAACGCTTCCTCTGCGGCGTCAACGGCAAGCACTGCCGCCTTGTTCGTTGCCTTGCAGCTTCCAATCACGGCTCGAACGGCGTTGCGCAGCTCGAACACATCGGTGCGTCGCGCGATCTTCGGTAGGTTCATGCCATTGCTCATTTCGCTTCTCCAGATTTGCGTGCGAAGTGCGCCCCAAGCGGGAGGCGCTTCCCCGCGTGGGTGAATAGTAGGTGTTGACCTGATCTAGCCAGAGTCGATGTCTTGACGCTGAAGGTATGCGCCACAGGTTCAAGCAAGGGGAGACGGCGTGGCGCCGGCGGGCGCCGGCGTACACTTGCGGGGATAAGAAAAAAGCCCGCAGCACGAATCGTGTCTGCGGGCGGTGGGTTAGCGGTCAATGCGACCGAGCCCTGACAAGCTTCATCAGCCTATCGTCGAGCTGCTCGTAGCCGGAGAAAACAAGGGACAGCTGATCCTTGATTTCCCGTTGGGTTTGGCCATCCTGCACGGGAATGGCCACGGAGATGACGCAGCGTGCCGGCATGGGATCGAAGTCCACCGGAAAGACGATCATGGAGCCCGATGCCCGTTCTCGCATAGCCAGGACAGCTTGCGTGCACTCGGACATGACAAGCTCCTCGTCCGGCAGATCCTCAGCATCCCTGCCCCAGAACTTCTCATCACTGAAGGCGACTTCCAGGTTGCCAAGAACATAAAAGCGATCATTGATCGTCGTCAGGTACGGGAGTACATACCCGGGGCCATCCTGGAACGGAACGGCAGCCAGGATGCCTTGTGGAGCATCGCCGGTATGCAGTTCGCCGCAGGCGTTGGTGTTGAACTCGATCGTCGGATAGTTGAGGGCCAGTGACAGCATTCGATGTCTCCTTGCGAGTGCGTGGCGTGGGAGCCGTTGGTGGATGGCTTGTTATGCCGCACAGCGCAGTGGAAGATCTGCCTATGCCATTCCTGGCGGGGAGAGGAGAAGAGCAAAAAGAAAAAAAGGGGCGCGTCGGACCGATGGTCGATGACGCGCCCCTTGTCGAGGCTGAGCCGGCTCTAAGCCTTGCTGTAGCGACGGCCTGGGCCATCGTTGTAGGCTACTTTTCCAGGCGAGAACTTGCCTGAGTACTCGAAGCCTTTGTCCCGTACGGTATTCCGGACTATGAGCTTATTCGAGCTTTGGTCGCGCTCCTTGTGTATGACGCAGTGCGCCTTCTCGACTTGCAAGAGGAACTCGATGTCGTCCTGAGCAACGAGCAGCTTGTCCTGGAGTCGCTTCTTACCACTGATTTGTCTGCCGATGATGGCCGCGCACAGTGCGGCGATCGCACTTGTCAGGATACTTCCGACGGCGCTGATGATCGCGGCTTGAACAGCCGGATCTTCCAAATGAATGAACGTTTGCACAGGGCTCTCCTAACGGGTTGACTTGCGGAGAGGTATGCAAAACGCCACGGCATAATTCCAGGACTGGCCGTGGGCAAAACGGGGGAAACTACCGATCAGGGTATCAGCGATCCTTCAGCGCCCTGGGCGCTGCCTGGCAAGGTCCGCGATTAGTGCTTCAATGAGTCGACAAACATACGTACGCCACAGCTTCGGATGGCTTTTGGCATCAATGCCACGATTCGGTGCTTTCGGCGCAGTGGTGGGCCAACCGGCAGAACCCCGCCGGTGGCCGGGCCCTCAGACTACTCCGCGATCAAGAACCGATTTGGGTTCCGACCTAGCCAAGACGGTTGCCGCCCGCGGCCAGACCACGTCTTGCCGGTCTTAGGATCGCGATACTTCGGCGCAATAGGCTGGCCCTTCTTAGGGCCGCGCCGCGAGCGCTTGGCGACGTCGTCCACCGTCAGCCCATATTCCGCCATCAGTTCCTGAATCTTCTGAATGACGCCCGCCACCTCAGTCTGGCGAGTCTCCGCGATCTGCGCCTCTAATTTTTCCTTCTGGGCAAGAAGGTCTTTCAATGTAGCCATTCACCGGTCTCCAATTTACCTTGCTTATAACATCCTACTATAGACAAGTCCGGGGCAGGACGCGGAATAAGACCCAATTTGTTCGGCATTCCCCTAGGGATTACTCCCCGCGCTGCAGGTAAAGCCCACAAACCAAAAGGCCCGCCTTTTTTAAGGGCGGGCCTCGTGGTGCAAGGTTGGCCGTCAGGCCATTTCCAACTCAGGAGCGTCAGAATTCGGTTAAAGAGTGTTTGTCACTCAACATGTGTACATTAGACCGCAGCCAAATTCTGTTGGCAACTACTATTACCCCGGGGTATCAGCTGCGCATCCCACCGACACACTCGAGCGCAGGATTGAGATCGAATCCAGGCGCACCGCGGAACATCTCCGCCGCACCTCGGAGGTAGGAGAGCATCATTTCGGTCACCAGCCACCGCCTGCCCAGGCGTTCTGCTGCCAGCCCCGTCTTCACGGTCCCGGCAAAGAGGTCAACCACCAACTCACCAGGTTCTGTGCAGAGGCGGATAAAGAAGTCCGCGATATCGGTCGGCTGCATGGCGCCGTGAATCGGAAGGCCAAGCGCCTTCGCATGCTGGCGATAGGCGCGTGTGTCCGAACAGGCATGACCGCGCTCTATGACGTTTCGCGGAATCTTGCCGGAAGTGACCTTGCCAAAGGAGTTTGGCCGCAGTCGGTATGCTCCGTCCCCGTAGACTGCAGTCCGGTTGGCGCCGCCGCTCTGCATGAGCTCCAAGTGTCGATCTGTATGCGGTTCAAGTACGCGCCGGTTATCGGATCGGACCCTCATTGGATCGTTTGTCAGCCAGAGCACCTGCTCATATGCGGCGGAGAGCTGGACCCGCTTCACACAGGCCCAGTACGTGGGGCCCGGCGGCTTCGAGTAGTTCACCCAGGGGATGCGGTCCATAAGGCTCAATCCGAGTCGATCGCGCAGGGCCAGAGTAAGCCGTTCAGGGTAAAGAGAACGCGCCGGGCTCCCTTCCTCGAAGATATCCAGGCCAATGTTCAATATCACTGAGGCGCCCGGGATCAGATTTTTGGCAATCGGCTCTACAGCATGGCAGATGAAGTCAACGAAATCGGCCTCCGTCGGGTTCCCGTACGCACGCGGCCGTCTCAATGGATATGGAGTCGAAGTGACCACGAGCGCGATCGGCTCGTCAAAACTGGGGAAGGTGCTTTCGGCCTTGCTCCATATTGCGACGCCGAGATCTGTACTGAAGGCAACCAGTTTCGTCGTCGCCTGCGCCTTGCACAGATCCTTGCTCGCCGCATCGGCGAGCTTCCAAACCCCCCTCTCACCCTCGACACGCTCAAGGACGCCAGCCCGCCTGAGAGTCTGCTGGTACCAACGAAGGCGGCGCTTTTCTGTACTGTGCATCGCGCCACTGGCGCCAACCGCTTTGCTCGCCGGCACAGGCACTGCCTGGGGTACCGACCTTGGAACCACGCTGCTTGCCTCTGCCTGAAGGGATCGCATGAAATGCGGTTCCGCGACATGCATGCCATTGCTCTGCAAGGCCGGTTGCGTCGGCCTTGGCGCCGGCGTCACGGCCCCAAAGTCAACCACAATCGGCTCTGCTGCCTGCGGCGCGTATGGGGCGTCTGGAGTGTATCCGAATGCTTCTGCGATGGTCGTAACACGGCTGGCGGGGATTCCGTGCTGAGTCCGGAGCCAATCGAGTAGCGGATCAAAGCCCTTGTCCCGAGACAGGACCACCACCGGTCCCTGCTCACCAGCCTGCGCCATTCGGCCGAGCTCGAAGGCAATATGAAAGTCAAGTGCGTTTGGACCGGTGCCGCTCGAGCGCACCCAGCGAGCGCGCTCCCCCATCTCCTGCAGCCCCATGGCCACCTCGATCGGTACTTTCCGCTGCAGCTCGCCCGCGAACACGGCGATGCGGGTGTCCGGCGCTAGCCGCCCAAAATCGATCGCCTGCACATTCTCGAAGTCGACAAGCACGACAGGGCCACCCATCACTTCGACCCCAGTCCTACTGCCCCCACCAGGCCGCCGAGCCGGCCAACGCTTCCCTGAAAATCCTGCACTCGAAATCCTCCCGATGCACGTTTTATGTACTTTTGACAAATTCTACCAATACTCACTGCGCCGGCGTAACAGCCGGTACACGGTCGACGTTGTCACTTCGGGATGACGCGATTGCGTCGGTGGTATTCGGTAGATGCTATCGGGCCCAAACGGAGAAAGCTGCCCATGCAGTGGGGCCAGGGGCCTACGCTGCCTCGCTGGCGAACAAATCGTTGACCTCCTGGTGCGCGAAGATCTCAGCAGCCCAGCCTCCCTCATTCCCAGCGATCTGCTTTGCAACGGAGGCGAGATAGGTGCGGTTGCCTAGTCCCGAGACGGAAGTGATGACCTCCTTGATGATCTTCTCCCCAACGGCCCTCTTACCGTTCAGATGGAGCCAGCAGCCAAGGGCGAAGAGGTCCTTGTACACCATGGCTCGCGAACCATGAGTTTCTTCCAGCAGCTCGCGGAGCTTGCATACATACATCCAAAGTCTTTTCCAGCATCATCCGTCCGTCAAAAACCATAGGGAACATCACGCCAACGCCGTAGCACGCGATAGTCATTCTCAGGCAGTACGATCAGACCTTCCTCGGCCGCCTCGACAACGCGCTCAAGGTGGGCATCCCTCACCCGGTTGCCATGCAGCCCGTAAAAATACCAGGCGAAAGGCATCCCGATGCGGCTGTCGAATTGAGTGAGGCGCCCGTATAGGCCATATGCGTCGAGCTTGCCGGTGTTCTTCAGCGCGGCAATGTTCTTCTTGTGTGCCCACCGCGGGACAAAGGAGACCCAACGAACACCCTTCTCGTCTGGCCAATCCGACGTCTGGAACACCCAGCGCATGCAGATGCGTTCGCCGGACCGCCCCGCACTTGAAGCTGTCCAGTCGTCAAATATCCGCCGCTCCCGTACGCGCAGTTGATCATAGCCCGGTGTCAGATCCCGTACCGATGTCACAGACTCCTCCCCGGTATCGGCATCCGTGACACGTACAAGGATGTTACCGCCTTTCCGGTGCCGCTCGGAACAGAGCGATTCCGCGACAGCGACAAACGCTTGCATGTCGATGGCGCTTTCAAGCCTGTATCGGGCGGCCCCCAAGTCCCGCCGCTCGAAGCGCTCCTCCAAACCCATGTCAGGCCGGCCATCACGGAGCTCCTGCAAAGACGGACGGCCCCAGTTAGGCGCCCGGCGGGCGAACAATTCGCGTTCGCAAAATTCCACCTCCGCCCAAACCTCGATCTGAACGAAGTTGTCCTGGGCGCAACCACGGTCATGAACGAAGTAGTGCAGGACGGGCTGGATCTCTGTCAGCAGGTAGCCCTTGCCGCGACTACTGGCACACAGCGCATCGATATTGCCGCGGTGCTCGTCGAGTTGCTGCTGAACCCACACACGGTAGTCTGCAGCAATCTCATCGCCATCGGAGTTCAAGATCCGTGCGGGACGGCTGCTGAATTCGTCGCTGCTTGTCACGTACCTGGCGCCACGAAACTCCGTGCGGGTCGCGAATGCAGTCAGCAACGCAGAGTGCTTCTTCGTGACCGGTGTCGCCGCAACGATAGTCTCAAGGACGTCCGTATGGACATCGTACTCATGGCGCATCAGCTTCCCCTACCTGGACGACCAACTGGCTTGGAGTAGGCTGCAATTGGGCAAGGCGCTTGCATTGCGTTCTCCTACTCGTACTCGCCGGCAAGAAGGCGGGCGGCCAGATCCCGCGCCGCATGGGCCGCCGCTTCGGCCTTCTCCCAATCGCACGAGACGAGTGCAAAATGCATGGTTGCAAGAGTGGTGGAGAGCAACTGAGCGGTTAGCGACATTTGTTCCTGATTGAAAGTTCACGCAATGACGGATGTGGCCCATGCGGAAACTCGCTAACTCTTGGTTCTACGGGTACGTCGAGTCGCTTTTCCACTCGTATCAGACCCCTCCTCTGGGATAAGCGCGTCTGCAAGGTCGAGGTCAGTAACCTCGACCTCATCGCCTTTGCTTGAGATCCACTGATCAAAGAATGAAAGCTCCTCTGCCGCAATACCTCCGCAGTCGTGGAGGATAACGTTGCACGATCTACGCAGAAAGTCATACGCCTCCTCGTCTTCGACCACAAACAGGATGTTCCCAGAGCCATTGCGCCGCTTCTTGTACTCTGTGCATGAGCTGCTCAGTAGGGCAAGGTCATTTCCCATCATGGTGAGCGGGGATTCCTCTGGGTAACAGTTGACCACTACTTGTCCATCCCAATGCCTGTAGAAACTCCGTAGACCATCAATAGGGGATTTGATGTGTTCATACGTGCGTTTGCTCCCGACGTACGTAGGATTACGCACAAGATGAAACTCTGGCTTGGCTCTTGCTCGCACTTGTATGGTCGCGTCACATACGGTGAGTGGGCGATATTCAGCTACCTCTTCCCGCCCGCCCCAAACCTGCTTGGTCACGGAATGCTCAGAGTACTGAGCCACACCTGGATTGAATTGGAAATCGAAAGACTCTACGCATTTGCCAAAAGTGAGTTCAGGAATCTGACGCCAGATCTGGGCTTGCCTGGCGTCCGACTCCAGTGCATCCAAGTCCCCCTCGATTTCTTTTCTAAGTGACGGCAAAGCTGACTTAAAGGCTGCTGCCAACCAGTGCTGCTTCCGCAACTCCGCCAACGCGAGGCCAACCCCGTCGACGCCAATCGCCCATCTAAGCAAGGCATCATGTCCTGCCAACTGCTGCCGAGTCGCGGCACGATAGGGCCCCGACGAACCGGAGGAATTGCTAGCACGGGCCATTGCACGAACTCCATGATGGATCTCTGTGATCTGCGCAGTATAGAGCACCCGACAGCACCCTTTTGTTGAGCATGTCGGCCAGCTGTTAGAGGACATTGGCACACCGCCGCACACGAGCTTCAGAAAGAAAAAAGCCCCCACCGTTACGTGGGGGCGCGTGAAGCTAGTTTGGCGCGTCTTCACCTAGTTGGGCAGACGCCTGAGAAGTCCCCTGGAGCGGCTTGCATTTAAGCTGCGGCCTCGCGGAGGATCATCGGCTTCACGCCCGCAGAACCGCTCAGATGAAGACCCGATCGCCCGCTACAGGGGGGTCTTCAGGCTTGGCACTCGACTCTTCAGCGGGGGCTACTGCCTTCGGCGAGAACCGAACAGAGTGGAGGCCGCAGAGCTCTTCCATCTCAGCATCGCCCAACAGATCGTGCACGTTGTACAGCCTGTAAAGAATGGCGGCCACCGAGCGGCGATGCGAAGCTGCGATGTCAACGTAGGGCACCTTGCGCTCAACCTCATCCTTGAGGAGCGCATCTTCCTCCGGCGACCACTTCGATCCCTTGGATTCCAGCCCAGGAGCGCGATCAGTGTCTGCCTTGGGCGTCGCACCGTCGGATGTCCCCACCAGCCGTGTGCGCGCGAGATCTATCCAGACCTGGCGCTTGTCATTCTGGCTGGCGTGGAATTGAACGCTGGCGATGACAAGCAGCGGATCGACATCCAGACCCAGTGCGACTTTCCAGGCTTCGTCCACGGACAGCGACGCCTTCCCAGTGCGCCATTGCGAAAAATGCTGCTTCGACACGCCGAGATACTCGGCAAGGGTGACGTCCGCATGGAAGCCCTTGGCGAGCTTGAGGCGATCCAGCCATTCGACTGGCGACGGCATCTCGACCGGCCCGGCCTCGGGTGCGCGCTTCCTTGCGTCAGCGGCGGCACCCGCCTTCTCAGGCACGGTCGGCAGTGGCACCCCCTGCAGCTGGCTGAGGGCCGCGGCGCCGGCGGCAGCGGCGTGGCGGATGTTGGAGTTCAATCTCACAACACCGTCTGGGTAGGTACGCCCGGTTTCCTCAAGTCCCGCCGACAGATTGAGGAGGATCTTGATGCTTCGTTGCGACTGAGCGTTGATGGACATGACAGACCTCCCCTATCTCACTTGACGAACTGCGGCGCTGCTCGCCGCCTCTACGCAAGCACCCCACTCCACTGCACCGCGGCGATCGCGCCGGCGAACAGCAGAACGTCCCTCACCGCGTCAAACCCGATGTCGGTGGCCGCAGCGCCTTGCGCTCGGGCAAACCGCCAGCCTTGAATTGCGAGGACGAAGGCAAGTAGCGACGTCAAGAAGAACGGCCGAACGATCTCTGGCACAAGCGCCGCGAGCACGCCGAGCAGCAGCCCGTCCCGAACCCCCTGAGTCACATCGCTGATAGAGAGCGTGCCAAGGCGGAAGACCGCCGGCTCGCTCTGTCGAGAAGGCAGATACGACATCCTCGCTGCGTCATCAGCTTGCGCCAGCCTGGGCCAGTGCCTCACCAGCAGCGGCCCCACCGACTCTTGCCACACAGCACTGGCAAGCCAAGGGTAGAAGATCGCGATCACCAACCGGTAGACCGCATAGAAGCAACCCGCTCGCATTGCGGTCGAAAGAAGCTCGAGCCTGTCCATGGTCACCGGCCTACGGGCAAGGAACAGGGACGGGCGCGATCGTCAGCGATAGCAATGAGCAGCGCCGCGGCGAAGATCGCAGCAACAATGCCAAAGCTGCCGGCCAGGTCAAGAATCGTGACCGGCACAGCGTCAAGCGGCGAGTTTGTCTCCGGCACAAATGACGCAACCCAACGGCATGCCGACAGGAGCTCTTCGTCAATGAGGACAACTGCCCCGATTCCAAGCGCCAGGGCAATGACGATGCCGAAATGGGACAGGCTTGCAGCCACGCGATCTTCCAGCAGTACCGGGGCTTTGGGCGTCTTGCGCCAGAGGAAGTAGAGAACCGCGATTGCCGCAGCAGAGAGAAGGACGAAGCCGATTGAGTGGAGCATGATCATACTGGTAGGTATTGTGGAGATACTCAAAGCCCGAGATCCGCACGGATCTTCGCGACCTCAGGCATCTTCCGGTACCGGATTGCCTTGACCCCTACGGTCTTCAGCAGCTGGTCGCGGCGGCGGTCAAGCGCCTTCTGCGCGCTCTTGTCATGCGTCGCGTCGTCGAGCTCGATGACAGCGACCACACGGAATTCCTTGTTGCAGACGATGAAGTCGCCGCGGTTGTGGGCCACCTGGTGACGCGCCTTTGTCTTGTCGACCAACGCCATGGTCTTGACCTTGAGGAACGCTCCAAACACCACCTGTGGTGCGACGATCAGGTCCCGGCCGGCGGCCTCTTTCAGGCGCCAGAACAAGTCCTGCTCATGCTCGGTCAACAGTGGGATCGTTTGGTAGTGTTTGGGGGAGTACTTCGACCCCGACTGCAGCCTCTTGACGACGAGGTAGACGAGCACCGCGAGGATCGCGCAGACGACCACAAGACCGGTGTAACTGATCTCCATAGTCAAATCCTCGCTAGGCTGCGTGCCTCTACTAGCGCCCCCGCAAGCTTGTTCGTTTGCTGAGAGAAGTAGGCGAACTGTTTGGTATGCACCCCCAGCCTCACCATCTCGGGCAGGTTGTGGGCGACGTCGGAAAGCTCGTAGATCAACGCGGCGGCCCTGGAACGGCGATCCGCCGCACCCCGATCAGTTGGGGAAAATCGTCCGAAAACGCCGCGGCGAGGCTTTGGCTCTGCCACGATCCCGCTGAGCTTGCGAATCTGCATGAACGCCTCACCACACAGGAAGAGGGCCTCGGATTCCACCGTCTGTGGTGGCGCTGGTTCACTGACTAGTTGGTTCATGGGCGGTAGTGATGTCGTCGAATACATACGCTTCGATACGTAACACGTATCTATACTATATCATACGCAAAATCGTCGCCAGAGTGAGAGCGGCAGACATCCACCGGCCTGTCGGCTGATCGTTTTGTCCTTGCCAGAGCTCTGCATAGAGAGAGGGGGCGCACTACGTGTACGAAATCTGGCTTATCGAAGCGAATGGCGAGCGCGTGTTGGTTCGTGACGACGTCCTAGACCCAAACTTGGCACAGACACTCGTGAGCTGCGGGAACCAAGGTGCCGCACTCCGAGGTCAAGCGCACCGCTATGAAGCCGTGCCGGAGCCATTCGCCGATGCCGATAAGGCTTCCTAACGCAACAGGAATGCACCGGGCGGGAGATCCGCCCGGCCCTCCGGGAAACACAATGCAGACCGAAATCACTGAGTATCGGCAGTCACAGCACAGCCAAATTGATCAGGCTCGAGCAGAAGCGGTTGAGCGACTGCACCAGGCGACGGCGATCTATACCGCGGGGCCGGTGGTGGACCAACTCCTTGGGCGGCTTGACTGGCCTCGGGATGGGCGCCGGCTGGTCGACCCGAGCTGCGGTGACGGCATGTTCCTTGAGCGTGCCCTTGGAAAGCTCCTTGCAGCCAGCAAGCACTCGCGCCTAACAAGCGCCAGTCTGCTGGCGCAAGTCGAGGGCTGGGAGGTGCACGCAGGCGCGTGCATCGAGGCGCGTGCACGTGTCGCAGCTACGCTGTGCCGACATGGCTATGACCACGCGACTGCCACCAAAGTGGCCGAGTCGATGGTCCATAACCGGGATTTCCTGACTGACGGGCCGCAAACGGCCGTCTATCACGTTGTCGCCGGCAATCCGCCCTACCTGCGCTGGGTCAACGTCCCGCCCGTTCTGCAGGACCTCTATTCCGGCCATGTCCCGGATTTCGCTGCGAAAGATCTTCTGCATAGCTTCCTGGAGCGTTGCAGTCGTGCCATTCATCCGGATGGTCAGATCGGGTTTGTAACTGCCGATCGTTGGCTCCTGAATGCCGGGGCCGCGGAACTTCGCGCGACCTTAGGGACCCGGCTTGCCATTTCCCACCTTGAACGGTTGGATTCAAGCTCGGTGTTCTATCGCCCGAAGAACCGTCGCTCGGGCACGCCCCCGCGGGTTCACCCTGTGTCTGTCGTGCTGAAGGCGACGGCCGAGCCTCCGCAGCGTTCGCACGATTTTCGCGTGCTTACGGAGCGGCCAATCTATCCAGGCGTCGACGAAAGCCGTTATGAAGGCCTTCCAACGCTGGAACAGTTCGCCCAGGTACGCATCGCACCATGGCTCGGCTCTTCCGGGATCTTTGTGGTGGACAAAGAAACGGCCGCGACGCTGCCGGGCGAGTACCTGGTGCCAGCGGTCGACACCGATGACATTGTCGACGGCCGCCTTTGCACGCCGCGGCGATTCGCCATCAGGACGGCGCCTGGTGTGACGCCGTGCAATCGCCTGATTGAGCACTTGCAGCGCCATATGCACAAGATGGCGGCACGGGGCCGGCGGGGTACCTTCTGGCTACCGCCGGAGACCTTTCACCGCATGGATCTGTCCCGCGAGACATTGCTCGTGCCGCGGATCGCCACGTCGCCTAAGGCCGTGCGCGTCCCGCCCGGCATTCTGCCGATCAACCACAACCTGAGCATCGTGTGCGGTGAGCCTGGCGTGCTTGATCGAGTCGAGGCCGCGCTCCGCTCGCCTCTCGCAGCGCAATGGGTGCGTGACTACGCCCCGCGCCTGGAGGGGGGTTATTTCTCGCTGACCACAACGTTGCTCAGGAAGATGCCGATCGACGCTCCGTTCGCTTGAACCACCTTTTGACGCGTTGTCGCGGGCACAACCATCTCCGTGAATTCCAACGCCAAACACGACTGAGGGGCGACATGAAACAACGTAAGAAACCATCGGTATCCCGGCTCACTAAAGGCCTGTGGCGCCAAGCGTATGACGCCGAAGAGAAAGCAGCCAAGTTACGCGAGTTGGGGTTTGACCGCTATGCGAACTCTGTTGGGGCGGCTGCAAGAGCCTTTTCCGATGCCGCGTTGTTCTTGGAAGCGAAGGCAAGTAAATGACCGGGGATTTCTCGTCGTTCCTGGCGGCTGATGCGCGGAGCAAGCGGCGACTACCCGTTGACCTACAACGCTTGTGGAGACTGGAACGTGGATTGTGCCCAGTACATGGCCAGCCGTTGAGCCTCTCGATCCAGGCAGAGCCCATAGACCGTGCGCGCGACCTTTCTCCTTTGGAATGTCCTGTTGCTGGTTGCAGCGCCAAGGTTTCAGCGTGGGACTGGAATCTCCCGGGCAATGAGAATCGCCCCTATTGCATCGAGAGCCTTGGCGACTGAGATCGTTGCTATGTCGCGCAGACGTTGGAAGTGTGAATCTCTTTCGGATTGATCAAGTCACATGCAAATCGAATTCTGCCAGCAAGGCACATGGGGCGCGCTAGAAGCGGCCCGCGCATGGTGCCGCGAGAACGGTATATCAGTGGGGCAGTCATGTGCCACCGGGCCGTCCGGGTTGCTCTTCGGGAAAGTCGACTGGATTGCGAAATGGCGCAATCTCACCGAGGACGAACAGGACGCCCTGCACGGGACCATGAGTGGCGACTTCCGAGAGGGCCCGATCGTGATCGTTCTCAAGGATGAAGCAGTCGCTGCGCACATGGCCGTCATGAAGGCCAAGAATCCACCAACGCCCTAGGCTGCCCCTGGGCGAGGACGGTACCCATGCGAACGACAAAGACTGTGTATTTCACGATGATCTTGCATCCTGCCTCGGGATGGACGCGCATTGGAAATGCCTATCCGAGCAAAGCGGCTGCCAAGGATTGGGTGCCATTCGTTCGGAGGGCGTGGAGGGGCCTCCGAACCAAGGTGGAGCCGTGCACCTTGCTGTTTGACGATGGAGTACTCAGCGAAGAGTCTCGGCGCGAGCTCGATCAGAAGTTCAACGCCGACGCGGAGGCGAGAGCGCCTCAAGCATGCGAACGGCAAGCCGCCGGGATGACATGAACTTGACGAAATTTACAATAACAGGTAACAATACGCGTATTGTATTCGCTGTGCCTGTATTGGAGCACACCGCACCGGCCGGGAGCCGGTAGTACCCGAGTGCGTTGCGCTCGCCTTCGGAGGGGAAAATGGAAGCAGCTGATCGATCCAAGATGGCAGGCGTGGCTGGACTGGTTTTCGCAATTTGTCTTTGTGGCTTGGGCTACTGGCTGGGCCTCCTCAAAGGTCTGTTGCCAGCCGCTGCGTGCATCATTGCGGGGGCAATGATGATTACCCAACGCCGATGGAGTGCCGGATTTGCGGCGGTGATTGTGGTCGTGCTGTTGTCCTTGGCCAGCCCATTGCTGCCGCCGATGCCGTTCTGAGGCCGGTGCACGACAGATTTCGTGAGTTGGAAAGGGAGCGGCAACCCGCCGCGTAACGGCAGAGTGGGCCGTACCGGTCGGCCGGCAGCCGGCGCTTCGAGAACGCTCCGCGCAGGGGCCCAAATGAAGGACAGGACCATGTTGGATTGGATTTGGGCGGGCATTTGTTTGATCACCGGAGTATGCATCCTTGCTCGCAGTGTCTATGTCGAGCATCGAAGCATGGGTAACGGTGATGCAGCTACGCATGTGCTAACGATACTGCTCGGGGTGATCTTCCTGTTCTTCTCGGCTTTGGCAATGTACGAACCATGGCTCATTCCATTGCGCGCGTGGTTCTCGAGCGCCATACCTGAGCCAGGAACCCTATTTCATGACCTGACGACCTTCGCTTTGACACTCGGTGTGGTCACGATCTATGTCATGGCCGTCGGAGCTGCCACGATGCTCCCGTTCGAAAGGTGGTTGAAGCGTCAAACTCCGAGCCAGAGAGCTTCATCGATGCGTTGTCCCGAATGCGGGGCGCAGCGCAGTCGCGGATGAGATGTACTGCGAGCCCCACGTGCCCGGCAACTTTATGTGTGACAAGTAGACTCAACATGTGGGCAGCATTTTCCCTAGTTTCCGCGGCAGTCATAGCCGCAGTTCCGGCGATCGCACTCGCATCGCCTACCGACGATCCCATCGCGATGGCCATTGCCTCTTCCGGCGTGGCCGTTGAGCAAACCCTCAGCCCCGACCAGGCATTCCGCCCGACGGTGCAGCAGCACGGGCACGAGATTGAGATCCGGTTCTCGATCGCCGACGGATATCACCTCTATCGGGACAAGATCCGCATCGAGACCGACCCACCTGGCGGCCTTAGCGACCCTGTTTTCCCAGCAGCAGAAGTGAGGGTGGATCGGGTTCTTGGTCAGCAGAAGGTGTTTTCCAGGGACGCCACGGTGCGGCTGACAGTGGCAGAGCAAGCCCCCCATCGCTTCAAGATGACAGTCAGGTATCAGGGCTGTGCCGGGGTGGGCGTCTGCTTCCCGCCGCAGGAAGCGCGGTTCAAAGTCAAGGGCACGCCCTCCCCCGTGAAAGCAATCTCATCCCCGCCGGCGCCGCCCATGCCGACGCCGATTGCGCCGATCGCCTCCGCGCCAGAGCCAGCCCCGGCAGCCGCCCCCCTCGAGGAGATGAACATACCGCCGGCGGCAACCGATCAGAGCAAGAGCCGCGGCCTGATGCTGTCGTGGCTGGGAATGTTGGCGGTGGCCACGATTGCCATCGTCCTGTCCGTATTTCTGAACGCTTTCGAGCCATTGCGGCCCGACGCTAGGAACCGCCACCGGTTTGCCAAGGGGTTTGGCCTCCTGCTGTTCTTGTTCGGCGCCGCACAGATGGTCGGCGTGTTCGCCGGCGGCAGGAGCCTCCTTGCCCCTCTCAGCGTCCTGCTATCCGCCCGCTAGCGCAGTAGAGATGAACGAGGCGCGTTAGTTCTCAGGGCAGCGGTATTCACCACACGAGTGCACAAATGCAGGTCTCCAGCATTGTTGTAGAGGGCCAGGTATGCCGAGACATGTACGACGAGCATCCAGGGCTCGCGTACTTCTACATGGATGGCCGCCGGCAGGTGCCGATCAGTCATCCGCTTTCAATGACGGATGGCAAGGCCCTCGCTGAATCAGCGTGGCAGCGGTATCACGCCGAGTCGAGGTCAGCGGACGAATACGAAGAGTACGACGGCCAGTTCACGCCGAGCCGCGTCCTCCTCCTGAACTGCGACGAGGCGGTCCTTCAATGCTATGAGGGGAATGGCTGGCTAACCGAGTTTGACTCACCCGAGCAATGGGCCGCAATGCTTACCCAGGCCGGTGAACTCGCGTCTGAAGCGTCCATCGAGGCTGGCTGGGATAACTTCAGTACCGCGAAGGGGCTTCGAGCTCAGGCGACCCACCTTCGTCGGCGAGTATCAATTTCTCAGGCCCATTTCGGAATGTTGCCGGCGCCGAAATCCCGCCCGAAGCCACCTGCCCCTCGCATGCGAGGGCTGGACGAGCGGATTGCTCTCGCGCTGGCACGCATCACCCGCATTGCCTACCCTGAGGAATGGCGCAGTGAAAGGGAGGCCGTCGAGAGAGCAGCTGAGGCCGTCGGTAGACGTGACTACCACGCAGGCCTGGATGAGCCCCCCATCATGTTTGCCGACGAGCCTATCCTGTTGCAGGCATGGGCGGAAGGCCGCGCCGAGGCCGCGGATTCTGAGTAGAACCGTTATCTGGACTCGATTCGTCTCCGCGCACCTTCCGACCGAATACGTGCCTCACACAAAAAACATCATTCCGCGCGCAAATACCCTCGTCGAAATGTATGTTTTAGCTAGAAAAATTTCATTGAGTGAATAGTGTCCCATTCGCCACTTGCCGAGATTCACGATCGCCCGTAGATTGACCAAGGAACGATAACGGCACACCGTGCAGGAATGAACAATGGAAGAGAACGCAGTCGACAAGAAGAAGAAATCTCCGTTTGTGGTCGGGGTTTGGATGCCGATGAAGGAGGAGCCGGTCCACAACGGACCGTATGAACTCCAACGGGCCGAACCGACCGCCGACGAAATTCGCAAGCCCCATCGGGTGACCTGGGAGAACGGCAAGTGGACAGGTTCGGTCGAGGGCTTTGTGCACTGGCGCGGAAGGGAACTCGCGGATATCACGATACATAGGCGCTGGCGCAAACGGATGAAGAACTATCGTCTGGGCAATCCAGCAACGCACGCGCCGGCGGCCAAGAGCGCATGGCTAATGGCACGACGCGCGGTCGGATTGGAACTCGCTGGACCTGCGTACAGGTACTACCTTGTCGCTCGCGCAATAGACAAGAGCAGAGTCAAGCGCGTAGACGAAGAGTGGATGATCCAGTTCGCGCAAAATCCAGCCAATGCTTTGCTGGTAGAGGACCAACAGGCGCGGGTCAATTCGTACTTCGGGAAACGCGGCGGAAGACCTTCGGTCGTGAGCGGCGAACCGCGCCAGTGAAGAGGGCTCCCCTATTGCCGTCGTCCTGGCGCCTCCGGCCCAGCCGCCCGCAGGGTGCCGGGGCTCTCGGCCTCTAGCGCCCTCTCCAGAATAAGCTCGTTGCCGATACACTGCGGACAGTGGCGAGCCAGCAAGGCGGTAAATCTTGAAACCGGGCTGCTGCCTGTGAGAATGAGTGCTGCGTCTGCAAAGCCAAAGTCCCGACCCTCAACAAAGGCCGGCGCATCGAATTCGCAACGCTGCAAGATCGCCTCGAAGTCCTTACGACCTGGATAGGCGCGGTACAACACACGCCACGCGCCATAGAAGAACACTTCCGGGTCTTTCTCCTCAGCAGCTATCGCTAGTGCCTTGCACAGCCCGTAGACGTAGCCCACCAAGGGCGTGGCGGAATCGATAGGAATGCGCCGCCAAGCCAGATCTAGCGCACTGCCCATCAGTTCCAGATACTTCACGACCCCGTCAACAAAAAGCTCCTCGGCTCGCACGGCCTTCTCGTTGGGCACGTACCCGAAGCCGCGCATCACCACGTTGCGCATCTTGCGCCAGATTCCCGACATATGATCCCCTGGCAAACGCCGGCATCCGGCCGGTGCGGGGCGTAGCTCTCGCTCGGTGCTTTACTTAGAGGAAAGGGATGCCCAAGTTCCCGCCGGCCACATGCACCTGCTCAGAACCGTAGCGAATGAACTTGGGATGCGGCATGGTCGGGTTGGTTGCGGCAACCCAATCTGCAACGCATTGCTCAAGGCGATTCATCAAATCCAGCTGCTTCAGCCACTCGGGGCTGGACTGCCCACCTTCGAGTCCGTCTGCCAAACTCGCGTCAGCGATCGGGCTCAAGATCACCCGAGCCTCTTCCGACGACACCAATTTACCGTGCTGCTCTCCGTACGCTAGACCGTCAATCATCTGGCGAAGGACGTGTCGTGCCTCGAACCGAGCGAAGTACGAAGGACATTGAGGCGATACCTCAGCAGTAACGACGGAATGAAGGCCAACATTGATGCCAGCGAGCATCGCGTCGCGACGCGAAGAGAAGCCCGCAATCCAGCGATCCGCGGCGTCCTTGTAGGCAAACTCATCACTCGCGATTTTCTGTTCGTCTACGTCGTTTTGCGTGCTCATACTGTTCCCGTTGGTTTCCGATGCTTCGATCAGAACTTCGTCATGCCTTTGTTGAAAAGCGTCCGGAATTCCTCACGTTTCTGATCCGAACAGGGAGCGTGGTTCAAATCAAACAAGTGGCGGACCACCTCGTCGACATGCGGCCCGAAGTCTTGCGACAGACGCTCGACCAGCTTCGATGAATTGTCGCTGCCAATGTTGAGCAGAACGATCTCCCTCGCTCGCAACGGGCCGAGCATTGCGCCGAGCGTCGCCGCGCGCTCGTTCTCCAACTGCAATTGCAGATGCGCAACCTGGCTTTCCAGTTGGGCGATCTTGTCTGCCATCGCGTCTACGGCAGCTGCTTCTGCGAAGTTGCTCATGTTTGCTTTCCCTATCGGTCCGTCAGCTTGTGAAGTACCTGCTGTTGTTCATGGTGTGCTATGCGCTCTTGAGCGCGTTTGTCGCCGCGCTTCAAATCGCGTTGCGCCTTCTTCAGACGCTTAGCGATTTTGGCCGCCTTGATCTTGTATTTGAGTTTGTCCAACTGATGTTCCGCCTTTGCATTTCCGCTTACGCTCGTCGACGATCCGAATGATCTTCTCATAGTTGCACGGATGGGTCGCCTCAGTGCGAAAGCCATCGATCTCCTGAGCAGTCAGCTCGAAGGTCTCTTTGATCAACGCCTCCACGTCGAGGGCGTCTCGGCCATGCGCAAATTCTGCGAAATGTAGCCTGGCGATAGTCCAACCGGCGTCGGACAGATTTTTCCGATGTGCACGCAGCCTGGTGTCCAGATCCCGCGTGATGCCATACCCGGTAAAGCCACCCTCGTCACCAATGACGACAAGGACATAGACCGTGGCTGGTTGGTCGGGGTCAAACCCGTGTTCGGCGCAGCTTGGACACCCACATCCCCGCATATGGCTGTTTGCGACTTGCTCAAAAGGGCCGTGTTCCGGGCACACGATCGTCACGTAGTCGTGCATGCCAGCGTAGCTCAGGAGGCCGTAGTCGTATCTGTCACCGTGCGCGGCTCGCGCCCGCCCCAGAAACTCGCCCTCGCTCATTCGCTGCTTATCGCCGCGCTTGGCGTAGCTGCACGCCGGGCACTCGCCGCCCGTGATGTGCACGCCGGCCCGCTGGCGGAATTCACCATGGACCGGGCAAGCGATGACAACCTCGAGCTCCTTGTTCACATACTCTACTGCGCTGTAGTCGTACTTGTCGCCGTGCGCCTTGCGGGCGTCGGCGACGAAGCCAGCCGTCCCTCTGCTGAATCGCGTAGACAAACGCTCGGCCATACACGATCGACAGCCGCCACCTCCATTTGCTCGTAGGTGCACGCTCGGGTGGATCTCAAAGTCGCCGTGTTCCGGACAGGTCACGACGAGCTTGCTGGCCGTACTGCTATACACCGTGCGCTCGTATCCGAATCGCTGCCCATGGATTGCGCGTGCGCGGGCGACAAATGAACTCGTGTCCAATCGAGCCACGCCCGCGCACGCTGGGCAGCCCGCGCCGCGCTGATGGGCCGCAGGGGTTTGCTCAAAAGGCCCGTGCTCGGGACAGACAATTACAACCTTCGTGTGCGTCGCGGCATATGCGACGCGGCTGTAGTCGTATCGATCCCCATGCACCGAATGGGCTTTGGCAATGAAGCTATCGGCCGTACCGCGCTGGCGATCTGCGCCAAGCGTGATCGCACATTTTGGGCAACCGCCGCCGGACAGGTGTCTACGCGGCGTTTGCTCGAACAGCCCATGTACCGAGCAGCGTATTGTGAGCGGGGTCAGTGCGTTGACCAGCAAGGCTTCGGCGTAGCCATACCGATCGCCATGGAGCGATCGCGCTCGGTCAACGAATGACTGCAGTGTGTACGGTTGGACGCCGGCGCAAGCTCGACAGCCCTTTCCCTTGTAGTGATTGCTGGGCGTTTGTTCAAAAGGCCCGTGAGTGCGGCAGACGATGGTGAGTTTGGAATTTGAACCACTGTAGATGGCACGACTGTAGTCGTAGCGGTCACCGTGCACCTCGAGCGCGCGGGCAAGAAAATCAGCTTGGGTAACTTGGCGCATGGTGCAAGGAAGGCATCCGCCTATGCTGCGCGCTTCGCGGCTGCCGCCGCGAGTTGACCGAGCGGGTTAAGTACTTCACCTCTTGAAAGCTTGGGCATCATCTTGGCCATGCCAGTCCGCTCATCACGAGGGAGCCAAAGCTCAAACGTCGGATCGCCCGTCCACGCGAGAAAGCTGCGCGTGACAGTAGCCTCAGTTCCGTCGCTGAACCGGACGAGCATCGAGCCGTCTTCGCCGGCGACCGACTCCACGCCTGGCAGTGACGTTGCAAGGACCTTGGCCTCTTCGTCTACCGTATTCGGTGCGTCGCCATTGACAACTTGTACCGGGGCCTCAATGGTCTTAATCTGATCCACCGTCTGGTGGCTCACCGATCCTGTTTTCGTCATCGTCGCTGCGAACACCACCGCGAGGTCTTCTGCGATCCGCATTCCGAGTGGTTCAGCCTCATGTTGCGCGCGGTCGTTTGGCGCGGCCATTCTCTCGGCAATCGCGCCCAGAACAACCTTCCCGGCCATCATGAGAGCCCGCGCCTCAGCGTCTCTCTCGTTTTCAGCCTGAATAAAACTGGCGTACTGCGCGGCAGTGCCTCCAATCGGTTCATCCGGGATGATCGGGCTATACGATCCATCCGGATTCAACAGGTGGTGTTTGACTTCCATGGTCATTCTTCTAATTCTCCTGTCCACCAGAGGGCCGGCCTGGTGATTGACTGCACGGCCGGCCGCTTCCGCACTACCGCGAGCTAGTGCGAAAGGACCGCGCCGAGACAGAGTTCATCAGCAACTTTCTTCAATCGCTTGTCACGCGTCCAGATGGCGATGCCTGGTTGGAGACGCGCGGATGCCAACAATGATGTATCGCCATATCCGATTCCACGGTTGAACAAGCCTTCGCGCTCGATCAAATACAGGGTCTCCTCTGGTGTTGCGACAGGCGCTCGCGGCAAATCGCGCAGAGCGCCAAGCACGACATCTCGGTCCCGCAGACTACCAAGCGAAATCTCACCGATCACATAGGGATGAATCAGCACACGCTCCTGGGTTAAGAGGCTGATCAGCATCGGATCAGAAGCGTTGAGGTGGTCAATCCAGACCGACGTGTCGACAAGAATCATTTGGTGTCCTGCCGGCGACGCGGTACCCCTTCGATGCCCGGTTGGCTCCCGCCAAGGTTCGCGAGTCGTTTGGCGGCTTCACGCTGGATCAAGGCCTTTAGCGCCTCGCGCACAAGTGCCGTTTTCTCTTCCAGCCCCGTATAGGCTTGGGCCTTGGCCAACAGTTCATCGTCAAGCGCAATGGTCGTACGCATAGGAGCCTCCGCAAGTACAAGCACAAATTATAGCATCCAATGATGACGTGATTGGTGCCCCTTGGTATGTAAGAGCTCTGTGCGCTCGATGCCTTTCACATTTTTCATGCAAAAACGTACACTTTGGCGAGGGTTTTTGCATCAGTAATCAACTAGAATGGAGAAATGCGTAACAAGCCACTCCACAATCTGATGGCGCAAGCGCCACGCGGCCAGCCGATGGACACAGAGATGCTCCGCGAAATGGGCGTGTCTGAGCGCTCCCTTAGCCATATGGTCAGCGAGGCCTGGCTCGAACAACTCGGGAGAAGCGCCTATCTGCTCCGGGGCGACAAACCAACCCGGGACGGAATCCTGGCGTTCTTGAGCCGACGGATCAAAGGGCTGCACGTCGGGGGGAAAACTGCCCTGGATTGGCAAGGTGTCCGCCACAACATCGCATTCCGAGAGAAGGTAGTGCTTTGGGGCCAGAGTGCGTACAGATTTCCGGACTGGGTCGGCAAGCACCTTACCTATAGCTATCAGACGACCAACCTGTTTGGCGAGTCGTTCCCCTACGATGAAGGCCTGAAGCCGCTGCCGAACGGAAACCCATCTGTTCTCGTATCCGTTCCTGAGCGCGCGTTCCTCGAGCTCGTGAGCGATGTCGGCAAGAACCAGACTCTCGAAGAGGTGGAGAACATCATCGTCACGATGCGAAGCCTCCGCCCACCGGTCCTCCACATGTTCTTGGACAGTTGCACACGCCTGAAAGTCCTCAAGCTAGTGAAGGTCTTGGGAGAGGAAAGCGGCTTTGACTGGGGAAAACACCTCCAAGAACATGTTGATCTACGCGTCGAAGCCAAACGGTTGTCGAACAAGCTGAAGCACAGCATCGCACAAGAACCATGAACAATACCTATCTCGACACCGTCCGCCTGCTCATTGATATCGCGCCGCCCGTCTTCGATACTGACAAGTTCGCTATGAAGGGGGGAACTGCCATTAACCTGTTCCTCCAGGACCTACCCCGCTTGTCCGTCGATATCGACGTCGTGTTCACCGAGCACACGATGGACCGCGAAGCGGCGCTCCAGAGCATCGGAGAAGAGCTGGCCCGCGCAAAAGAGGCGATTGAGAAGCTGGGATACGAGGCTCATTTCACGAAGGTCGCATCGAACAGCAAGATCAAGGGGGACGACGTCAAGCTGACAGCGGTATCTGCCGATTCGTCCGTGAAGGTCGAAGTCAACTATGTGTTTCGGGGCACGTTGCTGGCCCCTGTGATGCATGAACTCGTGCCAAAAGCACAGGAGCTCTTCAACAAGTCCATCTCGGTTCCGGTCCTTCAGAAGGCAGAGCTGTACGGAAGCAAGCTGGTTGCCGCGATGGATCGGCAGCACTCGAGAGACATCTTCGATGTCATGCACTGCTATGAGATGTTCGGCCTGCAAGCCGATTTCGTCGACTGCTTTGTCGGCTACCTGGCAGGACACAATCGACCAACCCATGAAGTGCTGTTCCCAAAGCAGAAGAACCTCGAGGAGAGCTACGGCGAGTTTGTGGGTATGACAACTGAAGAGGTAAGCCTCGACCGCCTGGTCGCCGTCCAACAGCGGCTTCAGACCGAATTGCCCGCGGCGCTGACCCCGGCTCACCGCGATTTCCTCATCTCGTTTGTGAAGGCAGAGCCCGACTGGACTCTGATGCCGGCCTTCCCTCACCTCAAGGACTTGCCGGCCGTCCGTTGGAAGCTCCAGAACATCATGAAGCTGAGGGACTCGGGGGACGCCCGCTTCGCAGACCAAGAGAAGTTGCTCCGCGAACGTTTCGATGCACTCCTCACGACAACCCAATAAGGCCGACAAATGATGACGGAGCAAACGTTCCTAATGCGTATCGACGAGACCCGCATACCGGAATGGGAGGCGGACAACATTCTGCAGAACCTGAGCATCACGGCCAACGAGCTGCTGCAGGGTTTGAACCATGTCGACGCGGACCGCTCGCTCAAGATCTCTCCGAGCGCATTGCGCGCCCTAACCCGCGCCACTCCTGCCTCACTTCGCCCGAACGTTTCGGCACCACCAAGGATCGGTAGCCTGCCGATGCAGCACGAGCGCCCCGTGATCGGCGGGCAGCCGGTGGAGTTTATCCAGTGAACAAGACTCCCAAAGACTTACTGGCTCCCCTTGGGCCAGGTATATTCGCCGTTATTGCGGTGGCGTCCGTGTTGCTGGTGTTACGTACTTGATGGCGAAGTCCGGCGGCGCATCGTGATTGTTTGAAACCTCGCAGGCGACTCCCGTCATCGTCGGAGTCGCGTTGCTTCTCACCGGAATTCCGCTGCATGTCTGCGCTCGCCGGATCTTTGGCAAGAACTAATCGGAATGGCGCCAGGCGCAATCTCCTCCCCGCCCCAGTCACAAGAAACAGGTACAGGAGTAAGGATGAAACGCAGTGATATGATCGGCGCCCTGATGCTAGGTGTCACGCTCGCGGCTTTCGTGATGGCGTGCATCAAGAGCGGGGTGGGCCTTGCCTTCTGGAATCTCCCTGCTCTATCGGAAGAGGCCCGCGCCGGGTTCGGGAAGACTTTCCTGATGGACTTCATCATGCTCAATGTCTTCTTCGTGGCAGGGCCATTAACCCTTTACCCACTGTTTGGGCAATCCCAATTTTTCGCAGGCCGACCACAAGGTGAGAGCGATGGCGCGATCCATCCGGGAACACACCTGAACGGGATGGTTGAACGATGAAGAGGCGAACTCTGAAAACCTTGACGCTGCTGGTCGGTGCCGCCCTCAGTTTGGCAAGGGTGTCTCACGCAGGTATGTTGGAGGACATCGGCGCGGGAGCATACAAGGCAATCGGGTCGCCCGGCTACACCACGGTAATTCCACCAGGGACGCGGCTCGTGGTTGGTGGGGAAGCTACAGTCATCAGTGGTAGCGATCTGTGCCCCAGCGAACCAGTGCCGCCATCAAAGTACCTCTGGTTCATGGGTGGACATCCTGTGGACGGATCAGGTTGCGTCGTCTTCGGCCCAGCCACAAAGAGTGTTCCCGTTTCCCTCTACGGTTCAGGCGGCAAAAAGACGTCCGAGACCTGGTCCGTTGAGCACCTGGAACACAAAGGCATTCCAATGATGCGACTCAAGCGCCCAAACGGCGATTTCGTGGGGGCTGAAAACTGAAATGACGTATCCAGGCACCGCGATCCCACGTCCATCCTGGGAATACGCACAAGAACCATTCGATCCTGACTATACCTTCAACGTGGGTGGCCGTACGACTCGCCATATGGCTACGCCGCTTGATGAGGAGTACATCACCGAGCCGATTGACTACGTCCGCGTAGGGGCCATACCGCCAGAGGAGCGCGAGGCCCGAGATCACGTGATCGTCGCGGTCTTCCTGCGCAAGCGCGTGTCAATTCTTGATTTTTGTTTGAGCCTGGTCTTTCGCGAGACCAAAAGCTATCGCGTATCACGCGAGGCATTCACAAAGCTGGAAGCCTTGTGTTCTCGGTCGCGAGCACATCGAGCGGCATTCCTCAGGATGGCAAGCGGCGTAACACTCCCGGAGCACGTTCGGGATGAGTTGAGAGAGATGGTCAAGCGCACTGATACGCGCTGCCAGTGAATCGAATGGCTATTCCTCTTCGCTGGTGAAGCTACTCTGGGCGCTGGGGATCGACCACACATGGATTCGATTTCAAGTAAGCAAGCATGTCTTCGCCTTGGCCTAGGACCGCCGCGCTTCCGTGTTGCTGTCGCGTGATCTCAGTGCTGCCGGCGCCTTTGGAACGCAGCATGATCAAGGTCAGCGGTTGTCGGAACCATGCGTAGCCGCCTTTGGAGCTAATGTAGCCGCTCATCTTCGGTTCGCTCACGCCCAAGCTGGCAGCAGCTCTTTCGGCGCCCTTTTCATAGAGACATCCGAACTCTGCAGCCACGACAAATTTTGCATTTGGCGGTTCGTGCGCCAATTCCTGTTGCGTCATTGCGCAGCCTGTGACAGCCGAGAGGACAAGTAGTGATGCAACGCACTTTGCTACGCTCATTTGGTCCATTTCCCATCAAATCGCTTGCTTCAGTACGGCCGCGCGATACTGTGAGCGCAGTAGCAGATCCGGAACCGGCGCAAGCAATTCAGCCATGAATTGGAGCTCTACGCAGGAGTCCACGCCGTGTTGCCGTGCTGCCCGATTAAAGGCGCCCTGCGCGGCCTCGAATTGCGTCTTGTCGCCTGACGCCAAGCCGCGAATCGCGACCCGCTCTGCTTCAGTAAGGATCATGCTCATTCTCCCTTGATCGGGTCATTGGGCAACCACATCAGCGCCCCGTCTCGTTCATTGCCAGCGATGGTTGTCCAGCTCCGGCCTTGTTCATCGAACGCCACGCAGCCAGGCTGCCAGCGTTCTGGATTCCTAAGCTCGTTCACCCACCCCTGCGCCTTGCCCTCAAAAACCACTATTACGCCGCCGCGGCCAACGTAGCCCCACTGTTGGCGCCAACGCCTCGCTTCGTCGATCAAGCTCATCGCCGCTTCCGATCAGAACGGGGCCGGCGCTGCACCGACACGCCGAAGCATCGTGTGCACTTCGTCCAAGCCAAACATCGCCATGGGAGGATGGAGCTCACCACGAATGAACGCCACATACACGGCCGCGTTGTAGGCGGCAAGGCGCTCACGATGCAGCGCCTGGAGCCCCGCCACGAGCAAAGTACGGTCGGCTTCGCCAACCATAGTTCTCAGCTCTAATTCGTTGTCCATTTCGTCTATTCCGTAGTGTCAGTGCGGTCCTAGCCGTCGATCAGGCTGGACAAATGGGACAAGACCCGGCGTGCAAACTGTGGCGCCGCGTCTTTCGCTGCATCAATGGTCGGGAAGCCGCCAGTTACAAAGCCGAGATACAGCAAGTCGAATGCGCCAGCATCGTCGGTTATCGCTGCCATGTCCTGACCAGCAAAACGGGCATACTGTGCTACGGCAGGGTTATCACCGTGCCACTTCTGCTGTGGTGCAGACATCAAGACCTTGCCGCCACCATGAAGTGCGAGTTCCATAGCTCTTCCCATACAGGCACCACAAACGACGCGAAAGCCGTTGCAGTGCTGAGCCCAATTGTGGTCAACGCAACCGAGCGATTGAGCGGTGCAATTACACCCATGCAAAAGGCCGACACCACGAGCAATCCGAAGAGTGCCAGCCCGATTTGGCCTGCTAGTGATCCTGCCATACTTGACCTTTCCCTTTGTTACCGGGCCGCCCTTCGTCCAGCGTATCGCCTTCTCCTCTACACGGGGGGAGCTTCCCGGTGCGTCTTCTCGCGCTCGCTCTCGAAAAGGCGCTTGCCTGTCTTGTGATGCTCCACCCAGACACGCCACCCGTTCTTGTCGATGACTGCGGCTACGTGAAGCGCGGACTTGCGGGCCTGAGGATTACCCGCATCGCCAACAATGCGGGCAGTATTTCCAAGCATGTACATCACGTTCCAAACCTTGGTACTCATCCTACGGCTCCTGTGGTTCAAATGACTCGCAATTCCGAGGCCTTGAACACGCCGCGCCAAGGGACCAGGTTGGCGCCTTCGCCTCGCCAGATGCGACGCCACCAGTTGGATAGCTTTTCGCGTTTGTAGCCGTCGAGCAGTACTTCCACGCCGCCATCATCGAGCACATACCTGACCGTACCGGTCTGGCCTGACCGATAGCGCCAGAACCGCCTATCAATGTCCTCAGCGATCACGACGCGTACACCCTTGCCGAACGCGCACGCCCGTTTGCTATTGTCGGCTGCGACCGTGTCAACGGTGGCCTCCGCCAACCACTCCTGCCGGCCCGCGAGCCATTCTTGATACTCTGCAGACGTGAGATATCTAGCTCTCTCATCGGCTGCGCGCATCGTCCGCTCGCTCCATTCCGATAGTACGAGCGCCAGCTCAGACTCACCTGACTCTGACTTGTGCTGTGCCAGCAGGCTGGCTTCCGCTGCCTGCGCACGCCAAGCGTCGACCTGGCGTTCATGGAACTCTACTATCTGCGCGTTCGGAACGCGTCCGCCCGCATCAGGTTCAGGATGCTTGGCCTTGATCCCGCTGATCGCTTTGCCCACAGCGGCAAGCGGTGTTTCGATTGTGGCAGTCATGGTTGCGATTTCTATGCCCAAGCGTCGTTGATCAGTGCCGCAAACGTGAGCAATTCCGTGTCGTGCCGCAAAAACGAACTCGATGCAGTTAAAGCAGCGTACTCCCATCGCCCTTCTGAAGCTTCCCGCTGCGCAGGATTGGCGCCAAGAATCGCTGATAGCCCTCCCAACCTTCGAAGATCTCAACATTCGGATGATGCCGCTCGAGATCCCCGGTGATGCGGAGGATGACTACACCATCGCCGGCGCTCAACATGCGCCGCAACATTTCCGCATGGCCCTGTCGACTGAGCAAATATCGCTATTGCTATACTCAACGCATATACCTACATGTTATGCATCTTGTTCGATTGAGTGCTATTTGTCAAGATGACAGCAAATCGTGCGAAGGTGGCAAGCAGCCGCTGCGGGCCGAGCGGGTCCAAATCCTGCAGCAACTCGTTGGCGGTGACGCTCACGTTCTACTGAATGGTCTTCTGTCTATCGGCCGGCCGGCGACGTCCATTGAGGCACCACCCCAACTTATCCCCAGGCGTTGCGCATTCCTGTGTTGCCAGGTCTATGCAAGGAGGCTTGGAGCCCTGGGGTTCCCAGGTGCTTAACTCAACACAGGAGAAACATGGCTGAAACGAAACATCACAAAGCCTGGTGGGCGCCCGTTGCGCACTTCGCAGCACATACTGTCGTCGGCACGTTGATCTTCTTGATCATCGGTAGCGTCGCTGTCGGCTTGTCTTTGCTGATCCGGTTCCTGGAAACGGTCGGGATACCGACCTTTACCCTCCAGGTGATCTCGTTCCTTGAGCACACGATCACCATCGTTGACGCGGTGTTATACTTGGTCTACCTCGGTATCACTGGATATCGAGCCGTCAAGGAGATGCTCGAATGACCAAGACCAGCTTTCGCTCGGAGTTTGTTACCGCAGCTCGGGAAGCCCCGCGTCTGTTCTTCGCACCTCTAGTCGGTGCTATCCAGGCAGTGCGCAAAGAAGCTCGCCGCACACCGACCGAACAGAACAAGGAAAAGCAGGATTCCCTGCATGGCTTTCGGAAACAGCGCTCTTAACGACTGATTTCTAACCCACAGAAACCGCCGGCGCTATGCGTTGGCGGTTTTTTTATGCCCGACGTCAAGCGCCCGGGATCTGGCGCAGCGGCGTGCCATCCATGTGGTCTGGCCAAACTGGCGTCGGCAGCCCGCCCGTGCGCACCACGCCAGAAATCAGGCCAGCCAACTGCTGGTGATCAAGGCAGTCCACCTCCTCAAGGCAGTCAGCGATCCGCTCGACGACATGCCAGTTTGCCCGCATAAAGCGTGTGAGCACTGCCAGCATGTGTTTCTTCAACGCTGCAACCTCCCTCTTGTTGGACTCGATCTCCAGCTCGGTACTTGGATTGGCGAAGTACACAACATCGGTGCGCAACAAGAGGTATGGGCCAACTAGCTCACTCCAGCCCTCGAGGTCTCCGGACACGCCCATGCCGTGAGTCCCTGCACGCAAAACCTCCGCTACCATTCCAGCGAGGTATGTATGCATTTTCCACTCCAGCATGGCCATGCTGATATCACCCTCCTTCAGAGTTGGCAGCGAAACCTGCCCCAGGTTCGGCGAGATGGTGTCGAAGTCAATATAGGCGATCGCGTCCTCTGGCACCCGATCGCCCAAGCTGTACATCAGAGCATGGCCAGCCTCATGAATTGCCACGCCTCTGTACTGCCCTCTAGCTGGGCGCGAAGCGAGCATCTGGTGATATGGGGTCTCGAACGCATAGTGATTGGTGCGCAGCCGCAGCAATCGGAAACGCAGAAAGAGCGAGAGCGGATGGGCAAACGCCAGCACAAGCGCCGCGACGACGAGTACTCCAGCGACTAACGCTACAGGATTGGCCTGGTAGAGCGCCGCCGCACGCTCCCAACCCAACCACGTGACACCGGCGAGGAGCATCCCGTACAACGTGCCGGCCGTCACCTCCCCCAGCAGCGTCGCTCGTTGAAATGCCGGCATGAGAAACCACGTCGCACCGCTCAGGGTAAAAGCCATGCCGATCGCTCCGCAGAAGATCCGGCCGGCCGTAGACCTCGCATCGATCAGGGATGGATCTCGCACAGCGAGCCACAGCACTATCACACCCGCGGCGAGTAACGCGGCGTGGCCGGCTTGGAGAAAGCGCCGTGTGTGGGAATCATAGGTCCGCCGTAGCTTCGAACGGCCGAGGATGTAGACGAGCTGGAAGAACTTCACGGGCCCGTCCTTGAATAGGATCTTTGCCAGCGTGAGGGTCAGGCTATGGCGACGCATGCGTGCTCCGGTTCGGGCGCCCTCTTCTCCGCGGGCTGCGCGCTCCGCGAAGTCCAAAATATCCCGGCGTCAGAACGTGTCAGTTCCAAACATATTGCCGTTGACGTCCACATAGGTGCCAGCAACCATCGGCATCCCGTTAGCAGGGTTCACGGCCGGCGAGTAGGATTGGCCTCGATCATAGTAGTCGTCATCTTCGTCTACTGACGTGTAGGCGGTTGCCGCACCCAATCCGGCGGCAGCGACTACCCCCGGAGTGTAATCATGATGCACATCATCGGAGGACGGCGACTGCCGTACGTGAGCGGCCTTGCGGGCTTCCTCGCGGCGAGCCAACTCCAGGTCCATACGCGCCTTAACAATGACGTAATCCTTGTTCATCTTCCGGATCGTCGCCAGTGTGATCTCGTCTGGGCGCATACCCATCTGCGCAGCCAGCCAGCCCACCGCCTTGTAGCGGCCAGCGTCAATCATGTCATCACGAATCTTCTTCTTCCCAATCGCAGACTTGAGTTGCAGATCCAAGAAGTAGCCGCCTAGCCATGCAAGCGGCAGCCCAAGCAGCAAGCCAGTTGCCCCGTAGATCTGCGCGGCGCAGGTTAGACCTACCAATGGCACAACAAAGGTCGCTGCCTGGCGAGCCACTTCGTAGCGGACCTGGCCGACCGGTCGCTTCGGGAGGGGAACTCTTTCCCAGTAGAGTTCATTCTGACCTCTACTGATCAGCAGATGCGCCACTTCCAGAAGCTCGAGTGGCATGACGTCTGCCATAGGATCTCGGCGAGTAGCCCGGCTTGTGCTCATTGAAAACGTCCCAATAGGAGTGAAGTGCGGAGCGTTACTCGAATATTGCCCTCAGCACGTCGAGAATCACGACGACTACGCCCAGAACAACTGTTGCGACGGTAGCGACCGTCCCGAAGTCGCCCCAAGTAATGGTTTCATCCCCCATCAGGATCAAAAAGCCACAGAGGAGAGCAACGCCCGCGAGCGCCAGTGGAAGAGCTCGGCGCCAAGGGGAAGAGACCCACCACAGGAACTGCGCCAAGTATGCAAACGGCAGCTTGGCTGCCTCGTAGACGCGCCTATTGATGGGTGGTGGCTCCCCAGTCGAGAGCCAGTCGTAGAACTTCTCTTGTTTGCTCATGTTCTCACAGTATTCGAATCGTCCGATATCGCCGGCCCAGAAGTAGCGGCGTCGCCGTTGTCCTCCGCGCCAAACCCGCGACCAACGGCAACATGCCAGGGTTCGCGATCGACACTCAGCCGTCTAGTGATCAGTTTGTCCAGGCACTCTGCGATGGGCGCGAGATGCTGCCAACGCGTCGCCTCGAGTGCCATCTCGCTGATCGAGATATCTTCGGTTACGGAAAGGCCGGCTCCCCTGTAGCGACGGGCGGCGCCCCAGAACTCGTTGGCGCTCTCAACTTCGTGGATGGGGGTAATCGGCTGGCCATACTCCTTTGCGAGGTAGCAGAGCATTGCGGTCCCATAGCCATGCCGCTGATGGTGTGGAGCAATTCTGATGTCGAAGACATAGACGCGGTCCGACAGCGGCGAGATGGAGTATCTGGCCGTGCCAACCTGGTCGCCGGCTATGTTGTGGATCGCCGCACTCAGAACAGGGTTCGGTGAAGTGAAGACCTTATAGAAGTCAGCCGTGGTGGAGACATCGATCGAAGGCAACCCTTCCCTCGTGCGCTTCCTTCGCGCGGGGAAAAACCAGTCCCATATGGTCAAGACATCTCCTCACGGGGTCGGTCGGCAGTGCGCTTCACCTCTGCCGCTTCACTTCACGGTTCGATCCCTGCTCGCTTGCAAAATAGGCGCAGAACAGAGAACCAACGAACCATCCAATGGGCAGGCCAACGGGCAAGAACAAACCCAGTGAGACCCAGCGGGACACAAACCAGTCGACAGCGAGAAGAGGAAGCAATGGAAGGGCCACAGCTAAGACGGGGGGCCAACCCCAATCATCTGTCTTGTCCAGGTAGGCAAACACCACCGCAACAACCGACATTGCGTAAGCTTTCCAGATTTCGTATGCGCGATCCATATCCTCCCTCCCCAGAGCTCTAGTTACGATCCTGCCGAGGCGTCAAACACGCCAGCGCCAAGGCGATCATGCAGATACCAAAAAACACCCACGGCATTGCGCCATCGATTCGTAGTTGAACTGCGCCAAAAGCGCCGGCGGTGGGATCAGGCAGGTTGGCTGATATCTTCGTGATAGCACCAAAGCCGAGAACGAAGACGCCAATCAAGGCCAACGGCACATAAAAGCCCGTTAGCACGCATCGGACCAACGTCAACAGAGCGGCTACTGCCGCTGCGACGACTGCAGCAACCGGAAGCCCGTCTGTTAGGCGAATCCCGCCTTCCTGAAGGAAATAGAGCGTGACGGCAACGACGCCGCCGACATATAGGCCACAGCCAATCGCCCCAAAGGCATCAAACACCGACTTCGTTGGCGACGTCGCACTACCAGTTACTTGATTCATCCGAAGTTTCCTCCTTAAATGCCCGGCCGCCCGCGATATCGCTATCGCTTCGGGCTGTTCTCGAACTTGATGAAGAACAACCCAATGCAGCAGGGAATAGAGCCTACGATGAACATCAGGAAGCTCCCATTGAGCAGGTTCCTCCAGAACACACCGCGCACCTTGAGAGTTTCGGGCGGCACGTCGAACGCGCGAGGTCGCTGCCCTCGCTGTCTCGCCAACCTCTGATCCGCGTGCCACAACAGGACTGCCTGGACGGCGGCTGACACGTTATTCGCCCGAATCACGGCAGCGACTTCCGCAACCACGCCTGCCCACCATGCGACGCCCCCAAGGCCGTCCTTCGCAGTCTCTGGTATGCCCCAATGCCGGTAAACGGCCAAAAGCCGGGGATCTTGAACGACTTCAAACCCACACATATCGGCAGCGACCAATGCAACACCAAAAACCGCGCGTGACTTGACTATAACAAGCAAACAGTGTGTTTATCAATACGCGTTATGCGTATCCAAGGCAACTCACGGCCGCGCCAGTGGTCAGCGCCGACGAACGTCGCACTCGTTGTGCGCCTGCGACCGGGAATCCGTCGTAGAGTTTCCCGTCGAGCAAGCGACCCGCGGCCTTCTTCCCGACGCGCCCCATACAGTGCCTGTCATCAATTATGCCGTCGACAGAATCAGACCAGATGGGGTGTCCGACGTCTTCCCAGCGATCGCCCTTCCATTCCATCGTGGCGTATCGCGTGCTCTCCAAACTGTCGTCGATTCGCGCAGCGTTGAAATGATCCCACGGCAACCATTCACCCCACTGCTTAAACAGGAAGGCGACGCCGGCGGCTACGCATTGGTCCCTCAAGCTCCTTACCCAATCCGGGTGCGCTGGCCTTGCGTAGGGCCCGCTCTCGCAGCCAACGATCACCCAGTCGACGAAGTCACGCATCGCTGGGTTGTGAATCGGGTCGCTGACGTGGCCGGCGCACGTGCCGCAATACCCGACCTCCATCCGTTCGCCTTGGGCGAATCCGGTTTCGCAGTTCGGATAGCTCGGGGTCAGGAAGTCACTGATATCGACTGGGGCTAGTAGCGGCTCCATCGAAAGGAACCGGACGTATGCCGGCACCTCGAGCAACTTCGAGATGTCGCGATCCGCTTCTGCCTGATTGACAATGGTGGCACCGACGAAGACGTTCTCAGGGGGGGGTCCGGTACGCCATGCATCGATCCACTCGCGCAATGAACCCGCGTCAGCGATAGCGCCGGCGCCGCTGTTCCAAACGTAGTCGCTGGCTTCTGCCAGCCGCTTCTTGAAGTTGCCGATGCGCTTGGTCAGCAGGAGCCAATCTAGACTGGGCGTCCTGCGCACCAGGTCAAGCAGATCCACCAGCCATTCGATCGGCACTGCATTGTCTAGCCAATCTGAAAGACTCGCGCTGAACACCCGCTGCCGGCGCCCGTGCTCTTCATAGAACTGCGCGTGCTCTCGTTCCCAGCGCAGGGGCTGCTTCCAATTCTCAGCGGATGTCCGGTGACGCGGCTGCCTCGTGCCAAACTTCACGCCCAGCACGCGAACTGGCGTCGATACTTCCGCGTAGCAATGATCGCAGCCAGGGCTGACAGGCTCGCAACCGAGCCAGGCATTGAATGTATGGTCCGTCCACTCGATCTTGCTACCCTTGCTCATGGCTTCACCTTCTCGTCTGGGTCGTAACCAAACTCGCGGCAGATCGCTGCTGAGACCGTGCTACCCGTGCTGAAAAGCTGATGCACCAACACCCAACGTATCTCGCCTCGCCGCGGCGCGATCGCCCGCAGATTGCGCATCGCGCGCTCCAGCAAGTCACGTTCTTTGAAGGTGTTGTCCGCAAGTTTGATCATTGCGCTCTCCTGGGGGCGTTGGCGATCGTCAGCACCCGACGGCATGGACACAACTGGCGGCGTCCTCATAACGCGCGGCCGGCCGGCCTTTTCTTCTGGCCACCTGGCAAGGATGCGCTTGAGCTCGCGCGTGGCGGTTGCCCGTTTGCCATCGGAGTTCGATGGCAGTTCCTCCGCCAGCGTGCGGTTGCACGCAGCGCAATTCGCCGCGTAAGAGGTGGCTTCGCCGGTACCGCGCCCGCCGGCAGTCGGCATGATCTTGACTGTTTCCTTGCCTCCGCACTCCGGGCAATCAAAGCTCTCAAACGTGGACAAGACAGCCTCCATCTCCGCTATCGCGGGAATTGGACAGATCGGTGTCCCCCTGATGCACCGCGCTGCGGTGTAGCTGCAGCAACTCCCGAAGCGTCTTCTCGTTCGAGTCCCCTATTGCAACGGCATGTCCGGCTCTGTTGTCAGCCATTTCGACCCCGCGCATTCTTCGTTTCAATGGCGGCGCGACCCGCATCGGTCAGGCGAGCACGAACGTGCTGAATAGTCCCCAATGGCTCGTCCTGCTCCCATTCGATCAGACCCGCATCCTCGAGCTTTCCGACCATCACATAGGTCAAGCCGCCGCGACCAGGAGTCGAGTATGGGCCCGTGAAAAACTGGGCAGAGCGCCGGATCTCGCCTCCACGCCCGATGTGCTCAAGCCAGCCGCGCATGGCCGGCGTCACCTTGAGCTCAACTGGCGCAGCGCCTGAAGCAGGCGCCTCCAGATCGGGCGCCGGCGGCGGCGCAGCGCTGGGTTGATGAACACCTGTCGCCGACCCGCGCAGCGCCCACTCTGCTTTTTGAGCGGGGCCCATGGCGTGGCCGGGTTGGTCGTCTGGCAGTTCGTCAAGAGCATCAAGCGCATTGGACAGAGAATCGAAAGACCCGGCATCCACAACGTGACAACGCCGTTGTGCGACCACTTGCTCTTCCGAGTCGTCCATTGCGAGGTACGCACATCGGGCAACTTCGATCAGCTTGACTACGACTGGATGACTAGCGAGGCCACCCACGCGCTGGACGCTTGCGGGGGCCTCATAGACAATTCGCACTATGTTGGCTGCGTACTGAATGTTGTTTCGGTAGCTCTGCTCGGCCTGGTCAATCCATGAGCCGTCTGCCCTACGCAGTTGGTAGATCGGCTCCGGCGCAATGGCTTGCGATGCGAATAGGTCCGCCATTCCGCCCGACGCGCGCTCTCCGCCGTCGATCTCCATGGATAGCCAACGGGTATAAGTCTGCCGGCTTTCAGGGCGATAGTAGCCTTGGCCCGCCACCTCGTTGTAGAGCTTGCGCATGTCATAAAGCATATTGCGCTGCGCTTCTGCTGGGAGTATTCCAAAGCCGTGGTTCAGACAAGTTGCCATGCTGGCCAGGAGCGCGACATCTGGTTCTCCGGGAAGTGCCGTTGCGATGCTGACTGCTTCGAGCATGTCGAGAAAGTACACAAACACCCCGTGCGGATCTTCCTTCCCGTCCGCGTCGTACCGTTTGAAGGTGCGTTTGAGCCCGAGTTCTCCCGCCTGCGCCGTAGGCGCGCCGCTCGGCAAACGTGCCGCGGGCGCTCCGAAAGGCCCGGCCAGCATCGCCTGCTGAACAATGCCTTCCGCCCAGCTTTCCGACGAATCTGTATGCTCGACAATGGCGCCAACCAACACCGCCCTGAGATCCGCCAGCGCAGTGGGTGCCGGGGCTGCGCATCCGACCTTCTGCACGCTAACGCCGCCAATCTCGAACCTCAGCGCCCATTCCCACGCTTCACCTTCCCGCGCCCATTGCTCTTGCATGTCTTGCAGGGCGTCCTCCAGCGAATTCGTGCCGTCGTCCTGAGCGGCGTCCGTAGACCCGATCCATTCCGAGATCAGGAAAGCGCGCACGCCAGCCATGCCGACGACGATAGCCGCCGCAGGTAGATCGGTTTCGCCCCACGCTTTGCATAGATAGGTGTCGCCAGCGTGTTCCCCCGCCTCGCCGCTCTGGTGCCGGTGGGCCTGCAGCATGGCGGCAATCTCCATTTTCAGGTCAACGAGCTTTTCGACTGCGCGACGGTTCAGTGCGTAATTGTTCGATCCACGTGACCGGCCCACGTTGTCCGCAAGCCTGATAGCCTCAACGACCTTCTTGTAGATCGTCTCGCCATCCGCCTTCGCAGCGGGTGCCGTGGCGGCGCCAGAAGTGCATCTGCCGCACAAATAGCCATACCCATGCGTACACTGGCTATTCGCCGCAGGATCGCTCGCCGGTGCGACGGGTGCCGGGGCGGCATCGCACAACGGATGATGCTCGCCATCCCATCCACCCAAACGGCGGCACTGGCATTCGGTCTGCACTGGCGCGGGGTACTTCCTCAGCATGTCCAGCACGAATGCGGCGACCGTCGGCTTGCCGATCCGTTGCTGCTGGCTGTATGTTGCCCATGCCTGCGCAATCTCGGCCTCAGTCGGCGCTGGCGCGACGGGCGCGTTCTCGTGATACGGGATCAGCTTGAAGTCAGGGAGCTGCGCAACATGTTCGATCTCTGTCTCGATCATCTCCTGAACCGCCTTCTGACTGATGCGCCTGATGCCGTCATCCTTGTGCGGAATGTGAGCCAAGTGCTGTTGGAGGGTAAGCAACTGTTCCGTGAGGAGCGCACGAACGATTGCCGCCTTCCTGGTCTCGTAAGTTGCTTGCCCATCCGATTCACAGATCCGCGTAGCAACCAGGGAACGGATAGCCTCCATCATTCCGGGAAAGTCCAACGCCGCAACGAATAAGCGCCCTTCCTCACGCACGATCAGCCCGTGCGAAAGCCCAATCGCTTTGACCTCTTCTTCGCTCAGCACCCAGCCAGGTGCCGCGGCAGCGCTGGCTTCCGCTATCACTGTGCGAACTTCCTGGGAGACGGTGATATTGGCTTTGTCCAACGCGCCCACTAGCTCAGTCAACGTCGCCAGCACGCGCTTGCCAGGATGTGGCGAGGCCGAGCACTCGAAGATCTCGTGATCCCGCCAGCCCTCCCATTTGGCCTGCGTTTCCGCCCGGCCGAAATCGATCGACCCACCGCTGTGCGGGACGAAGTAGGAGTTCGGCCAGCCTTTTGCCTTATAGTGCCGCACGAAATCGGCCCGCATCCGTTCGATGCGGGCATCGATAGCTCGCTGCGCCTCCTGCGTGTCTCTGGTCTCAGTCATGTCAATCTGTGGTTCCTGCAGTGGGTGGGGGCCAGATCCGCCTTCACGTTGATGCTGACCCGGAGCTGCTTACTGTTTGGCTGGTACTTCCAACGCATGGACAAGCATCAGAAGCCGCTCACTGATATCACCTAGCGTGGTTGCTAGGTGGTGGTTGCCACCGAGGTTCGCTGCTGCGTCGGCTTCCATTGCGATCTGTGAAATGCGATCGCTTAGGGAGCGATCCATCGAGACCGCGGCTGGGACGTACTCTGGAAGCGGCGAGTGCTTCGGCTTTGCAGCCTGCTTCGCGCGAATCTTCTCGACGATGGTCCAGATCCTGGCCAGTTCAGTTTCGCCTGCCAGGTGCATGTCCGCGCCGCTTGCGAGGCACAGAGCAGCGAGAGTCACCATCACACCCCCGATCTCCTGTTTCAGTTCACCGGGCGGGCGGCCGAACGTGTAGTCGACCAGCTGATGGGCTTCGCTGCATGTCATGCCGTTGGCTTGTACGAGCTCGGTTGCCTCTTCATAGAAGCGATGGTTGCGCTCTGCGCGATCCGCGGCGATCTTCGCGCCGAAGCACTCGAGCATCCAGGGCTGAACACGCCATTGGAATGGCGCAAGGCGAATCGAGGCACCGAACGCGGCAACAAGCTCGCATAGATCCGCATACTCGTTCAGGAGCTTGACGACCATGCCGTGCCCGCCACCAAACCCGTTTCCGGAGTACGCCTCTGCCCAGTAGAGAATAGTCTCGGCCGGTTGCCCATCCCAAACGACTGGTGGTGGAGCGGCGGCGACAAACCCGGCACGGAAGGCCCTGCGATTCCCCGCCGACGGCTTGAGGCCCGATGCATTGAAGGCCTGCAGCATGGCGTCCCCTGCGCGTGGCGCCGGCTCTGGCGACTCTGCACGGATCTTCCCGGCGATGATCTTTGCGGCGCTTCGGAAAAGATGGTTGCGGCTTTGAGAGCAGGTGCTTTCCGCGATGTCCGCCGCACGGGCCAGCCCCGCGGCATACACCCCCGTCCCGTAGTGCGCGCATCCCACCTGCTCGCGCTCTTTGGCTTCCGTGGCATCTACCGGTATCGGACAATTGCTATGCGGCGCCGGAGTACCCGGCTCCGACAGCAGCATCCGGATGCGCTCGATGTTCCCCCGGTTCTCATTCGATCGCGCACGCATCCGATCCCGGACAACCTCGTCAGGTTCGCCGGCCAGCATTTCGTCCCAGGCAGATGCGCTACCCTCCAGAATCGCGATGACTTGCTCCGCAAACGCCGATCGCTCCTGGGCCAAATCGCTCCGGCCAGCAGTCGCCGGCGAGAACGCCTCGGCGCCGATGAACACCGCTTCAGGGGCATCAGGCCAATCGGCCCGAATTTCGTCGAAGTCGCCGTGCTGCCAGCAGCGCAAGAACGTAAGGCCTTCGTCGGCTTTGACGGCGTACGCAATGGCCGCTATCGCGGCGGACGAGCCGACGACTACTGGTGCTCGGGTCATGCTGATACCTCCTCGCCCTGTGTCTTCGTGGATTTGCCATAGAGGGCATTGAAAGCGTCGACATCACCGCGAGCGACATAGACGCTCTTGTCGCCAAACACGAAGGTTGCGCCGCCGTACTTCGCGCCGGGGAAGAGAAACTCCGCAAGACATCGCATTCCACCGCCAGGCTCGGTGGGTTCCAGCGTGGAACCGCAGATATGGACCCGCTTGATCGTCGCCTGCGGGTACTTCGCTAGTACGAGCTCGATCAGTGCTGATTCTGCGGCGGCACGGCCGCGGAACCACGCGCGGTGCTCCGCCTGACACGTTCGCGAGCAGAAGGCTCGTTGCCCCTCCGTGACAATCTCGAAGTCGTCGGGATCGAGGTCCTCGTCTGCCAGTGCGTCGAACATGTGCTGGCCCACCTCGCGCTCGCAGTGGCTGCATTGGATGGTCCAGCCGTTCTCGATCAGGGCAGAAGCCGGCACCGGGCCCGGAGCGTACTGGTCGAACTTCGGTGAGCGCTTGCAGTGCTCGACCGACTCGAAGTCCGTACCCATTTCTGCGGCGCCTTCCCGCCGAGCAACGACATTGGTGCTCGCAAAGCGAATCGCCCAGCCATCGTCACCGTCGTGGACCTCGAACGCGAGAAGTTTCTGTGGGACATCTTCCTGAATGGTGGTCATCTTCAAGCCTCCGGTGAATTCGCTGCGGTGTCCGGGCCCAGCGCGGCCCGCTTTGTGTTCGGGGACTCAAGGGAGAGGCAAACCCAACCCGGGAAAAGGCCGTATCCCGTCAGCACGTGCGAGACGACTCGCCAGATCTCCTGCCCTGTGAAGAGCACCGGTGCTCCGGTCTGCATTTCCGCAGCGGAGTAGACAGTCTCCTTGAGGAGCAGTACGTCACCTAGCCTGTAATCACGGTCGTCGAACCGGATCTCATGCGTCTTCCGCCCGTCCGCAACGGCGTTGAAGACTTCACTGTCACATTTCAGGGAGTGTTGGATGGGGCCTCGGGGTTGGGTCCGCGCTCGCTCGAGGGCATCGGCGGCTTCACGGTCCGACCAACTGCCCGTCAGGACCCCGTGCCAGTTAAAGCAGGCCGCGGACGTCGCGATGACATGGTGGAGGCGCTTATCGAGCGGGATGTCAGGCTGTTGCGCCTTGCCGGCGAGGTAACCCAGGAGCGCATACCAGTCCTCATTGGACTTGGCCATGTCGTGCGCAGGCCCCCAGCGCAATCGCTGGTGCATCGCCTCGTTGTACGAAGCGTGCACGAAGTGCGCCACTTCCGGGGTATTGATTCGACGATACGCGGCAGCGTCAACCGCATCCTTGCTCGAGTTCTCGATCAAGGCTCGTGCCCCAGCCAGTTCTTCCGCCAGGGCAATCACCCCGCTTTGCCATTCGGGCGGAAGATTGGCGGCATCGCGCCTGGTCGCATCCAAATCCACTGGACCCTGCACCGGCGCCGCTTGTTGACCACTATTCGCTACATTACACGTATGCATACGTTGAAAGGGGAATCAGTTAGCGGACTTAGGTAGTTTATCGGGACTGTGCGGCTAGTCAGAATCCAATGGCGGACCGAAGGCTCTCGAAGAACGACACCCGTGTTTCCTCTCGACCAAGGTATCTGTCGATAGCGATCTCGTATGGTTCCACAAGCAGGGCCTCGAGCTCCAAAACGTCTCGCTCCAGATTCGCTCGATGGCACGCGTTCCCCGCCAACGCATCCGGAATGTTGTGCGCCGCGTCGGCGACCATGAACAAGTGCTCTCGGCCCAACTCGTTCAGGTCCCGCGTGGAGAAGTGGCGGAGCCGGCAGAATGCCTGGTGCAAGGCCTCGCACGCACGCTTTTCGATCTCGGTCATCACGATGCCGGCTTCATGGGTTGCTGAGCGAGCTCGAAACTAATCGGACGGTGAGGTGCCGCTTCGCGTTGTGCCATTTCCATTATTCTCACTGCTCTCCTGGTATGCGAGCCCCGGCGATCACCGGCGCTCAGTTCAACTGTCGCAGCTGCTGCCCCGGCACCACCTTGAATGCGGCGCCATACGAAAGGGCTGTTCTGATCGCCAACAAGAGGGCCGCATCAGGCATTTCCGCCTGCAGTACCAGGACCGCTTCGCCGGACTCAAATTGCTCCCTGAGCACGTCTTGAATGTCTATTTCTCTCTTTGGCATTTCAGGTTGCGTAGCCGCAAGTCGCATGCTCGACCCGCCAGCCCGTCATGTTGTCTTGGATGGTCCGTCTGAGAACCAACTCGCATCTTTTGAATCCGTTGCCGTGCTCGGCGCTAACGTAGGCCTTGCTACCGGCGATCCGGACACTTTGCTTGATTGCGACCGGGTCGGTGCCGGTCACCTCGCTGATATAGGCCTGTGCCACCTCGCGTGCGGCGGATTCCGCCCCGAAATCAGGAAGTTCGATGCAGCCCGAAACGCCAAAGGCTGCCAGAGCGGCAACCAGGATATTGACCATGCTTGAGCACCCTCCGGTGAGACCCTCAGCCTAAGCGCCGCCCCTGGTGATCACTTCTTGCCGACGACGCTGGATAGAATCGTATCAGCAATGCTTCCCGCGACCGCCCCGGCTTCCTTCACAGCAGAGATCGCCTTTTGCTCCAGGTTGAACTGGCGCGTCAATGCTGTCACTTCACATCGCACCAGATCGCGCTTCATGGCACGCACTTTGTTTGCGTAGCTTTCCGCAAAGATCGATCTGGACCAGTCCCAGTCAATGGCGCCCGGAGCGGCTTCCCACGGAGAGCTCTTCCCGGTGATGCGGTTGGACTCACCATTGAATGCGTCGACGGCCGCACCGACCAGAACCTCAAGGCCTAGTACGCCTGGGCCAAGTGCTATCTTCTCTCCGGTCGTAAGGCTCCTCCTGTCTGCACGGAGGTTCCCGTCAATCTCCGACTGCGTCGGCGGGTCGCCAAAAATGTTGATCTCGATGGTCATCTTCTGCCACTCAGATGGTTAGGCGTGAGAGGTTGCGCTTTGGATGGCGATGCCGAGGTCGCGAATGCGGTTCAGCAGGGCCACAGGAACACGGATGGTTTCACATCCATGCGAATCGGTCGTCGTCCATTCCTTGCTGTCCGCATACTGCTTGCGCGACTGTGCCGCGAAGTCCACGACAGTATTGATGAGGTCAGCAGTGTCGTTGTCGATGTGCGTTGCCATTGCGCGATTCCTTACGTGTCGATTGTGTGTACTTGGACTACAGTCGTTGTTGGTTTGCCTCACGCGGGCCACGCACCGCAACCTTGCAGCGACCTACTCTTCCGTCTTTTCCCTTGTTTAGCAGCATGCATTTCAGCGGCTGCCGAGCACTATCAAGGAGAGGAGAATTCCAGACGGAGCACGGCTCAGCGTGTGAGCAGGGTGCCAACAATCGCCGCGCCTACCGCACCGGTGAAGCTAAGTGGCTTGTCTTTCGGAATCGCGCCAACGCCGGTTGCAATGTGATGCAGTAACTCGTTCTGCTCGCGAAGCATGCCTACTTGCATAGCCATGAGCCTGTCTTGTGGAGACGGCTCCAGGATGCCGACCGCCTCACAGATGCGCTTGATGCCTTCCTCGTACGCCGTTTGTTTTGCCGACTTGTTCAACTCTTCGAGAAAGTCGAGCATCTGCCCTCGTGTCGGTTTCGTCCTCAGTAGCGCAGACAACCGTGCGGTCAATGCTAGAGATCCATCGCAAAGCTCCCGCGCTCGTGCAATTTGGTCTTGTCCTGCCGGATTTTTTGCCAGTTCTTGCGGTTTCATGTCACGTCAGGATGAATGTGTGGACCAGATGCGCAGCACCGATAGTCAATACAACGCTTGCCACGGTTACCGCCAACGCGAGCAGCACAACCGAGTTTCGGCGATAGAACTCCATGGCGTACTTTTTCATGGTTGATTGCTCTCGAGGTCTCGCATTACAGGGCCGCAATGCCCTCTTCCGCCATGCTCGCACGTACCTCGGCCAACTCCCGCTTCGCAGTAGCCAGATCCGAGCGCAGCTCCGGTACCGGAATGACACTGCCTTCAGCAAGCTTGCGTTGCAGGCTCTCGATCCTGGCGATGCAGGCTTCTTCCCTGTGGCGAAGCTCAGCTTCCTTGGTAACGAACTGGGGGAACTTCGAACGTCCCGACTCTGCACTCATCGCCGCAATCCTGAAAATAGATTAATAACACGTATGTATAATACGTGAGTGGTAAATGTTGTCAAGCCGATAAGCTTCACTCAGGCTGAGACACTCCGCCGGCGGGCCGCGCTCCTTGTCGGACGCGGGGCGTTCGGATGCAGATCCGCATCCTCCTTCTGGATCACCACCATGCCCTTGTCGACGAACGTGTTGATCTCGGAGAACATCCGCCTCTGCACCATGCGAGAAAGGCCGATGCCGCCATCGACACCCAGGCCATCCTGCCACTGGCGGTCCGCGTCGACCGCAACCGCCCATTCACGCAGCACTGCGCGAGCTGCCGGAACAGTGCCGCGGATCTTCGCAAAGATCTCGAAGAGGTCTGGGTCCACGGAAACCGAGCTGCGCTTCTTGCGCCCGTCGACTTCGCGGGTGTACTTGATGCGGATGAAATCGTCTTTGGCCATGGCCCGCTCCCTTGCGCGGTCTCTTCTGGATTCTGGTGGTTGACCGGCCGCCGTCAGGCACCGGCCAGAGCGGGCTCTTCCGCCTGCGCCGTCTGCGGCAGAGCGGCGACCAAGGCAGTGAGCTCACCCAGCTTGGCGAGGACCTCGTCACGGGTATTGCCCGCCATCAGCAAACCCGTGTAGTTCCCTGCTCGTCCGAACTCGAGCAAAACGGCACCGGTTTCCTGTTGCACCACGTCGATGGTGACTCCGTTGGACATACTGACTTGTCCTGCATGCATGAGGATCTCCTGTTTGTTAGGTAAAGGAAGCCGCGGCACGCAACTCGGCCAGGGCGACCTTCCGATTCGTGCCGATTCCGAGATAGATCTCTCGGAACGCGACGTACGAGAAGGCGGAAAGGAAAGCGAAGACTACCGGCGCCGCGATCGGCGCGAACGCGACCGTCAGGGCGAGAAGTCCAAAGGCAACCAGGTAGAAGCCAAAGATGGCGCCGATGTTCATGCGCGGCAGCCCCGCTCGACCGGTTCGGTACGCCTGACGCCAGTTGACGCCAAAGAAGCTGATCAGGTGGTACTGGAAGGTCGACGCCACGAGCGGCATGATGAAGCAGCACAGGAACATCAGCATTCCTGCGATCGGCAGAACGAACATTTCGTTGATCGCGGTGAACGTGTCGGTGGCGCTCCAGATCGACTGCAGGCCCGGGTTGTGGAATGGACGCAAGGCGGCCGTGATGTTGCCGAGCAGCAGCGCCGGCAGCGCGTTCAGTACGGCCACCGTGAGTACGACAACACCCGCGTAGCGCAGTGTCACGCCAAACCCGCCCATTACCACGCCCACCATCTCACCGATCGTGCGTTCCGATGTGTCGTCAACAAGTGCAGCGACGCGAATGCCAAAGAGGAACGCCATTGAAGACAACACGGTGGCCAGCACGACGGATGTCCGGACCAGGCTGGCGGCGATGCAGAACACAGCCATCAGCGCCACCCAGGCGATGAAGCCGCGACGAATCAGGTCCCCGGCCTGTCGTGCCCATCTCAGAACGGCAATCGCCGGCACTGGCTTCGGCGAAAGATTGTGGTTCATCGTCCGGCCTCCACGGCTGCCGCGGCCTGTACGGCGCCCTGCTTTTCCCCGTCTCGGGAGAGCGCCACGATCTCCGCATTGCCGAAGTCCATTTCAAACAGGCTTGCGTAGGACGCCGGCCGGCATACCAGATCCGTTCGAGCGAGAACGGCGCTCACCGCACTCACGATCGCCTCGGTTACCTGGTGAAGCGCGTTGCCCGAATCCTCCTTTGCCCGGTAGATGGTGACGCGGTCATCGTCGATTTCGTGGCCCAGCTTGACCAAACCCGCAAGAACAGCTTTGCGCAGCGCGGTGCCGTTCGGATCGGCACACGCGGCCTCGGTCGTGGCCACGCCGTCCTCGCTGCAAGCTTCTGTCGGCGGAGCGTCCGCTGCGGCGCTACCGATCGACGCGCGGCGCTCTTCGATTTCCCTCACGGCAATGTCCGGAGCGGCGACCATGGCCATGCGGGTCAACTCGCGGGCTAGCTCCGCCGGCGTGTAACGGTGGATGCCGGACAGCACGCGCTCCAGGCGTTCGCCGAAGTACAGCGCGTCGATGCGTGGGCGTTCGGTGGTGGTGCGCGGCATGCTTCGTTCTCCGTTGATCTCGCAGAATTGGATACGGGCGATCATCGCTGGTCGTCCGCTGACGACTCAGCTGCTCGCCGAGTGAGTTCGGCCTCAAGCCGGGCGATCTGGCCGCGCAGGATGGCGCGGCCTTCTGCAGCGCGGCTGTGATCGCGCTGACGGCCGGCTGCCCCACGGCCGCCCAGGGTGGTCGGGTCTACACGAGCAACCGATGCGGCGACCGATCTGCTCACCTTCCGCGACAAGGCGCCAATCCGTCGATGGATTCGCGCCGCCGGCGCTATGCGCAGGTTCCATGCCGCCACCTCCGTGACAACGCACCTCGCATCCGCTGCATCCGGGCCGAAGAGCGTGAGCTCGAACGCGAGCCCTGCATCTCGCGCGGCCCGCTGCATGGCATTCAGGTCTTTGTGGTCCGCCTCGAATCGGGCACCGAGAATCCCCTTTGCGAGGTCGATCGCGGCGGGGTCCGGCTCGACAGGCCAGGCCGCGCTCCGGGATTCACCTCGGCGCCCTGCTGTCTCGTCGCTTGGCAAACCCAATGACAGCAGCCGTTGCGCCTTCCGCGCCGTGCGGCTCGATGGCTCGTGATCAAGCCTTTCCATCGAATCCCCCCAAACCCGTTCCGACTTGACCAAACGTCGAATCCAGATGTGCCATCGTCAGAGCTGGGCGCCGAGCCACGCAGCGGACGTGACTGCCACGACTGGATTCGGTCGCGGGAAAGCGCCCTTCTGTTCGGTGACACCCGATTTGCGCACTGCCACGGCAGGCACCTGGGCGAAGAACTTCAGGCGAGCAACGAACTCTTCCTCGCTGCCCACCACCAGGCCATCCAGTTCGTGGAGCCCCTTGTCGCGCCCGGCATCGGTGAGCTCGAGTTTCGCAGGCCACGCCTTCATGCGGTCGTACTGGCGATCGCCGCCATATGCTTCGTTGAGGTGACCGGCAAACCATGCATCCCAGTGCACCGGGCGAACCTTGAGTAGTTCACGCCCGTACATGGGTCCGTCTTTGGACTCCCATACGTCGGGACCGTAGTAGCGACTGCCGGGGCCGATCTCGGTATCGGGTGCCGTCGAATCGCCGACGTAGCAGAAGCCCTGCGTGCTGACCTTCGGATTGAAGTACCAGCCGCCGCCGAGACGAACGCACTTTAGGCCGCAGCGAGTATGAAGTTCAATGGAGCTCATGATTCTTGGTTTCTTGACCAAACGTCAAAATCAGATTGCGACGCGCGCAGTGGCTTGAGCCCCTGCCCCCTGTGCGTCCAGTGACGCCGCGGCCTGGGTCCGGTCACACGAAGCGAGCTCCGCCAGCGAGCGGCAGTCGATCTCGGCGCCGGCGGGCACGATGAAAGAGAGCTCTTCGTTCGCCCGCAGGAGCATCGCCACCCAGGTGCCGGTCGGAATGGACACCCGTGGGATGACACGCATCTCCGGAGCGCAGAACACCGCGCTGCCATTGGCGCTATCGAACGTCCATCGGATGGGGACTGTGCAACCGGACATGAGCCGCGCAAAGATTGCGGCCGTCGTGACGACATCTCGTGCGCCGCAGCAGCGCACGAGAATCGCCCAGACTTCTTTCGCCTGCTGCTCGGTGAGTGCTCGGACCTTGTTCTTCATCGTCCCAATTCTCCGAAACTTGACCAATCCAACGACATGAGATGTTCCACCTTCAGGAGCCACCGACGGCTATGGCGACGCCACGCGGGTGCCGCAACCAGCCATCCCTCCTGGGAAACCATCACGCAGCCACCCGCAGCCGGCTGACTACTTCCGGGCTACCCAGGAAGAGCGACTCGGCCAGCAGGCCCTTCCGGATCATCTCGACGATGACATCCGCCATCACCTCGCGGCTCACGCCAACCTCTTGCGCCAGCCGCGGAACGTGGAGGAGGCCTTGCCGGAGGATCGCCAGCTCCACCGATTTCTCAATGTCAGTGCCAGCACCAACCGGCACTTGCGCCAGCGCGACCACCGGTGCCTTTTGTTCACGTGTGACATTTTCCGCTACATCACACGTATACACAACCGGCACGTAATCAAAACCCGGAATCTGGCCAAGCTGCTCCCCCACTTGTTCGGTGCTCCTCTCGCCCGGGGTTGGCTGAGCTTCAGGCACGCGATCCCCTAGGATCGCGATGATGTCCTGCATCTGGGCGTTGAGCTCGATAACGTCCTCGGCTCGGGTGAGTGCCACGAACAGCAGGTGCAGTTCCTGGACCAGTTCGGGCGTATCCAGAGTCAGCAGCTCGCCATTGGCCGTGACGAAGTCTTCAAAGTCGTCGAGCAGCAGTACCTGGCTGAATTCGAGACCCTTCGCACGATGGGCCGTCGAGAGCAGAACGTCAGCGTGCTCTGCTTGTTCCACTGCTTCCGCCTTGATCCTCTCGACCAGCGACGGGATCGCGCTGCGGTACTCCTTCACCACACCGATCAGGGAGAGAATCTCCTTGTCGTCAACGCCCGTCGCGTACTCCTCGAGCTTCTCCAGCGAACCAAAGGTCTTGAGCAACTGGTCCTTGACGGCGGCCGGCTGGCCGCTCATCAGGTTCCAAACGTCCACCAACTTGTCAAATGGGTAATTACTGAGCCCACCGACAAAGTGCAGACGCTTGTTGCCCAGCATGGCGACAGCCTTGTCGAACAGCTTGGCGTTCGTGCGGCCGATGACCGCGTACGGCTTGGAAACGTCGACCGTGTAGCCAGTCGGCCGATCCGGGAAGGCACTGTACACAGGTCGCTCTTCGCCGCGGAACGCGGAGAGGAGCATCGTGGCCAGCCGGGCAATGCCAGGGCCGAAGCGATGGCTCTGGGTGAGGTAGACCGTTTCATCCGGTTGGATCATGTCCATGGCATTGACGGCACCCCGGAAGGCAAAGATCGCCTGATACCGGTCGCCGACGATCACCACAGGGCAATTCTGGGCAAGAACGATCGAGGTCGTGACCGGGTTGGCGTCCTGGCCTTCGTCGAACAGGATGCGATCGTAGCGACGCGACAGGTCCGGCTTCGAAAGCTGGAACAGCTTGAGATAGCCGTCATGGGGCATGGGAACGTTCTTGCGGCCGAGATCCTGCATGGCCTCCCAAGCGAGCCGGCCCCACTTCAGGGTCTCAGCGACATCTGCCTCGGCGATCGTGTCCGGCACATGGTGCGGCTCGAAGTCGGTATCCGCGGAGAACAGAAAGCTCGTGACAGTCGTCACCAGGATACTGGCAAAGCCGATCTCGATGCCGAAGGCGCGGGCGAAGTCGCTCGGGCGCAGGTCGCCCAGCTTACCGGCGTCCTTGAAGCGACGGCCGAACGACCACGCAAGGGAGTGAGTGGTGCGGCATTCGACGTTCTGGGGGAACTTGCCCTCGGCTTCAGTCTGGAGAGACTTCGTGTAGGTGAGGTACAGGATGCGCTCCGAGGGACGCACCAGGGCGTACTCCCTCAGGGTGAACGTCTTGCCGGCACCCGGGCAGGCCTGGACCACCAGGCGACGGACGGCGCTGTTGATCGCGGTAAGTTGTTCGTGCGTAGCCTTGCTCATCTCGACCCCTTTCATCCTTTCCAGTTTCGCCGCGCTTAGTCGTTGTTGCTGTCTTGGCCGTTGAACCCCCAGACGTCCTGCCTTGCATCGCCGATGCGATTCTTTTCGAAGGTCGGATCTTCCGGGGTGGTGGCGGGCACGTCCACGAGACCGCCCATGAACAGCGGGGACAGCATCAGTGCAGCGCACACGTACAGGGTCCACTTCAGCCAAGGCAGGTCGCGCAGCACGGGCGCCAGCACGATCGCCGCTGCTACCAGCACGACACCTCCAATCATCAGACCAACCTTCACCTTCGTACGCATCTCATACCCCTTCATATGTGGCCAACCATTTATACCCATCATACGCACAGTACTTAGATCAATCAAGCAAATTATGCATACGTGTTACGCATGGGTAGAGCAACACCAACATACACCGCACCCAGACCAGCGAAACAGCAACGGCCAAGCATTTACTCACCGACGCCGGTCATAGAACCCGGTAGCAGGGGCAACCATTTACCCACAGGGGAGCGCCCAAGAGAAGCCCTCCGGCCAAACATTTACCCCGGGGCAACACCCCAGCCCGGCTTCGCCGGGCGTCGCCCCCACGGCGCCGGCGGCTACGGCACCAGGTACGCCAGCCCTCCCCCACACGGCCAAAACAACCGCCTGCCCAACAACCACACCGCAACACGCCATCGCCAGCCAATCTCCCGCCCCCGCCCCGCCCATACCCGACTTCACCCACGCCATCGCCTGCCGATACACCAGCCCCACTCGATCCGAGCTCATACCCGACTTCTCTCGCACCATCGCCAGCGAAACTTCTCACTCCGCCTGACACCACCACCGCACCGCCGCCACTCTCAGAACCAACACCATCAGTCTCCCGCCAGCACAACGCCGCTCCACCCGATCCCCCGCCGACAGAACCAGCCACCCAGCGCCACAACCATCCACCACCAGCACCATTCCCACGCCAGCAGAACAACCACCCCAGCCCAAGACCTCCGCCCCGCCGACAGATCCACCCGGCTCCCCGACACGCCATCGGCAGAACGACACCGGCCGCCCCTCCCCTTCATCCATTAGATCCATTCGATCCCATCCACAGTTCCGGTGAGAGATGACCGGGCAAGAAGGAGCAGCCCAATCCCGCCCCGGCAGCAGGACAGCAGCAGCGCACCCGGCTCTCAGGAAGAACAGGGAGCGAGATCCCGCGGCGACACAAGGAAGGAAGAGGACAAATGGTTATGCTCACGGCGGCGCAACAACCCCGACGCAGGAGGGCGCACAAGCCCAGCCCGCACACCACCAGAACGAGCCCCGGCAGGACAAATAGTTATCCCGTCGGCAGAACCATAGCCCCTCACGGGGCCCGCGCTGATGCGCCGGCGACACCAAAGCCTCCGGCGGACCACGGGCCGCCGAGGGACACCAAACCCAAGCCACCGCCAACCGAAGTTCTCACTCCGCGCCCAAGCTCACTCCGCACCAAGCCATCGCCGGCTACCTCCCCGCCCCACCGCAACAAGCACAGGACCACCGGCCGCCCAATCGGACAGAGAGAGAACAAGGGAACAAGGCGGACACCCGCGCAGGCGAGAGAACGACCACCGGTCGGCAGAGTGAGACAACCAGCCCATCCACCCGCCCGCAGAACAGCGCACTACGCAAAGCCGCAGAACAGGCCAAACCCGAGATCCCGCCAGAGCCAGTCCCGTCTCCCATCGCACAGAGCCCAGGACTCCCTCCGCCCAATACCCCGCGTGGCAGAAATCCCGACTCCCCACAGGACCTCCGCCTGGCAGCTATCTCCTCTACGTCCGCCTCAATCCAATCTTCGCCCAATATCCGGCCCGGCCGAGACACTCGCTACCCATAAAGAAAAAGCCCCGGCACAGTCTCTGCACCAGGGCCTTGGTCGGCATTGATCCCGCTTAGCCTATTCGTCCTCAAGTTCCATATCGCCTTCGAACCGTGCCTCGATCCGCTCCAGCAGCCCGTCCACTAGGGCGACCGTGTCGCTTATCGCAGCCTCTCGGGCCCTGGTGGAACGGGTCGATCCATGCGAGAAACGCCAGAGCCGGTCCACCGCTTGCGACCGCAACTCAAACAGCAGGGTGACTCGATCGCAGAGCAACTGCAGGAACTTGTAGTTTGCCTCCCACTCCCGGGAACGCTTCACGCGGCGCCGCAACCCCTTGTGGCTCGCAAACGAGGAGACCCACTTGCGGCTACGGAGCTGCCGAAAGATTCGCACTTGCCAGCGCAATCTCCCGTTACTGAACACCCGCTTTATGCCAATTCGGCCGGACTGAAACGGCTGCATCACGTACATCAGGGAATCAATACGTTCGAGGGTTGAATCAATGATTCGGATAAGGTTTTCCGTCTCCTCGACCGCCTTTCGGGCCGCGGTCAGGGCAACTGCAAAATCGTCGATCTCGGGGGGTTGGTTACGCACCATGTATTAAGCGTCCTTTGGGGGTTGCTTATCACATTGCGTAAACAACCCCGGGGGGGCAATTCTCCGTTCGCTACAGTCGTCTTGTCAATACGTGTTATGTATTCTAAAATGCGGACGCGTAACAGGTGCGGTATCTGCAGTGAACAATGAGCAGTACACATTGCGCACAGCGGATTGCGCATCGGTGGCCGGCCCCGGTTGCGGGGCCTTTTCGACTCTGCACTGTGAGAATTTCATGCTGACCCAAACCATCATTGGCCTCGACGTGGGCCGTAGCGCCGTCAAGGCCGTCGCCTTTGCCCAAGGCGAGTCCTACCCCCTCACCTTCCCCTCCATCGTCTCGCCCGCCATCGGGATCTCCGACGAGACGACCGCTCGACGAGCCGCCATCGAAACCGTCGAAATCGAGGGAAAGCAGTTCTTCACGGGCGACACTGCTCGGTTGCAGGGCAGCCCCGGCGCCAATGCCGGCCTGTCGAACGACTGGATCAACACCCCCGAGTACCAGGTGTTGGTCGCCTCGACCATGAAGCGCTTTGAAGCCATGGGGGTTCCGGGCCTCGACAAGCCGCTTCTGGTGATCGGTACCCCAGCGAACTTGTTCTCTTCCCAGCAAGCTCGGCTCAAAGAGGTCACGGAACGTGTCGTTAAGGCCGAGATGCGGGTCCTGCCCCAACCGATGGGCGCGTATTGCGACTTCTACCTCGACGAAAAGGGGCTCCCGATCCGGAGTCATATCACTGACGCATCCGGGCGGACGAAGAGTTGGGCTGTCATCGAAGTCGGCCACTTCACGACCGACTTTCTGCTGATGCTCGAAGGGCAGTACGTTGAACGCGGCGCCGGCACATGCGAAGGGCTGAATTTCGCCGCGGAGCATCTGGTACGCATTCTCGATGGCCGCGGGATTCACTCGAATCTCATCGAGTGCGAAACCGCGATCCGGACCAAATCGATTTTGCAGTTTGGTCAAGAAATCGACATCTCCGAAGAAGTTGCAAAGGCGGTCTCGCACGTTGCCCAGAAGATCAACGCCAAGGCCGACTCCTTGCTGTCCATGGACGTGCGGAAGTTGCACGGCGTGATCCTGGCCGGCGGTGGCGCCCCGCTGCTCTATGAGGAAATCAAGAAGAAGTGGTCGCACTGCATTCTCCTTGACAACCCCCGCATGTCAGTAGCCAATGGCTTCGGCCGTTACGGCATGGGCGTGGCGCTGCGCCAAGCGATGAAGCGGCAGAGCCAACAGGAAACCGTAGATGCCTAAGCTCATCCGGGTGTTCGACCCAGACGAACCGGAGCGGCGCATCAACCTGGTGATCGCGGAGGCAACCTGCCCCGGGGCTCTGGAGTTCCTCGCAGAAATGCCATACCGGACCGAAACCCCTCTCATCCGGGGCGTCCTGTATCAGTGGTTCATCAAGCACCGGGATGCAGGAACATTGGATGACGCCATTGAGGAGGCACTGGCTGGTCCCGGGGGTCTCATCGAATCCGCACCGCACGACAAGCAGGTGCGCCGAGGCGCCAAGGGACGCTCTGCCAGGGTGCTGAAGCCCCGCGCAATTTCAGCCCGGCCGGCTGCCCGTCCTGCTACCCCGTCTCCGGTAGCAGAGGCGCCGGCGGAGCAACCACCACCCTTGCGCGAAACAGTGGTCGAGCCCATCCAACCACTTCTCGCGCAGGGTATGGAGGAAGCGGAAACGCCTGCCACGATCGTGCCCCCTGCCATTGCCGTTGCCGCAAACCCTGGAACCGTCCCAGCCGCGCATCCGGCGCCGGCGAGCCCCCAGAGCATCGACCCCGTAGCGCTCGAAGCACTGGAAAAACTTGGCGACATGTTCGGCTAGCAATGGGAAAACGGCTCAGCGAGAAGGAGTACGAGGCGCTGCTCGGTCGTGCTCAGAAGACCAGCACGCCGGTGGTTCCCCAGGAGAAGCCCACGAAGCGGGCGGCGAGAGCGAAGCCGACCGATCCGCCGTCGCCGCGCGAAACCAAAGTACTGCTGGCATGCATGGAGCTGCTCGAGCAGCATCCCAGCGTTGCTTGGGTCATGCGCATGAACACAGGCGTGGCTGTGTACGGCGAAGGGGATCAGAAGCGCTTTGTCCGGTTCTCTATCCCTGGCGTCTCAGACATCGTCGGACAACTGAAAGATGGTCGATTCTTCGCTGTGGAAGTGAAGCGCCCGGGAAAGGAGCCCACCGACGATCAATGGGCATTCCTTCAGAACGTGGCGCAGAACGGAGGATTGGCCGGCTGGGTCGATGACGCATCTCAACTTGCCAACTTCATTCCTGCACGCATTGGCCAGGGGATCTCTCCTTGCACTGTGTACGAGCCGCCAAAGAGGACCAGATTACGATGAAATCGCACCTGCTCGCCGCCCTGCTGTGCGTGCTGGCAATCCCGGGGTACGCCCAAGACCCAGCCTGCGCGCGAAGCTACTACCAGGGCACGGCTCCTATCGTCGCAAACGCCCGCCTGGCGCAGGGCGCTACGGAGCTCTGCTTTACCGAGTTCGCCGTCATGCATTCGCCCCTAAGCCGTGCGGCTATCTGGTCGGCGGAACATCTCACGCCTTCGCGTATTCGCGCCGCCCGATCGCTGCAGCGGGCGGACGCGTTTCACCCTGATTCGCGCCTCCCATCCAAGGACCGCGCCGAACTAGCGGACTTTGCACGGTCGGGGCTAGACCGAGGTCACCTCGCCCCAAGTGGCGACATGAGCACTCCCGAGGCCCGGTATGAGAGCTTCACACTCAGCAACATCGTCGCTCAGGACCCGGACAACAACCGCCACCTTTTTGCCGGAATCGAGATGGCTGTCCGCAACCTTGTCGAGCGTCGCGGCTCGCTCTATGTCATCACCGGCCCACTCTTCACCGGCGCCAAGGTCAAACAGCTCAATGGGCGCGTCCTGGTCCCGGACCGAATTTTCAAGGTCGTCTTCGACCCAGCCGCACAGAAGGGAGCGGCCTACGTTGTCAACAACGAACCCGGGACAGCCTACGAGGTCGTCTCACTCCCTGAGCTTGAAGCGATGGCCGGCTTGGTCTTCTTCCCAAGTTTGCCGGCAGAAGCCAAGGCATCGAAGCTCCCCCTCCCCCGCCCCGAACTCCGCGGCAGATCGGATCGGGGGATCGAAAAATCTGCCGAGCGGGTCCTGAAAGACCTTTTCCCGGGCAGCACAACTACTCACGCGATAGGAAATTCCCAATGATCACGAAACGAAACGTCCTGCCAAGGGTCCTGCTCATCAGTAGGCGGCTGGGCGCAAATGCCGTAGATGCATGTATCCTCGCAGCGGTAGTGGCCGCAGCAACCATCGGTGCAGCGTGGATAGCGGCGATGATGATGGATATGCCGTCAGCCGAGCAGCTGCAGGTGATCTTTGCGGGTGTGCCTGCTGACCACCTGACTTTTGCCTGGTACGAAGCGATCGCGCGAGGTATCGCGCCATACGTGATGGCCGGCCTCCCCGCCATCTGGTGGGCCTACGAATCAATGTTTGCCAAGCTGCGGATGGAAGGAACTCCCGGCAAGTGGCTGTTCCGACTGGCCACGCGCAGCGCGGCCGACCGAAAGCTGCGCTTTGGGGAAATTCTGCTGCGAAGTGCGATGAAGGTGGTTACCCTGACTTGCCTCCTCTTCATCGCTTCGCCGGCTTTCCTCGCTGCAGTGGCTGGCCTGCTGCTTCTCATCCCCCTGATGAGTGCAAACGGCCAGTTCCTGCACGACTTCATTCCCGGGACCAACGTTGTCGCCAAGGCAAAGGCGATCGCCCCAAAGCTCGGCAAGGCCGAACAAAGGATCTGAGATGTCCACCTCACAAACGCTCAGCCCGTTTGCAAACGAGTCCGAGGTCGTAGCCATCGGCGAGATGACCATCGAGAACCGCCTTGATCGCGTATCCATCTATGGAAGCTTAGACCTGACAAGGGACAAAGCGGGCCTCAGCATGGCAAAGGCATTGAAAGCAAACCTCGACCTGATTGTCGCTTCGCTCGAGGCCGGGCCGTTGCCAGATCAAGTTGCCGTGGCACCCCCGGGAGTTGCACCCAATCCGTTCAGTGGAAGCAATGGATAGGTCCGCCCTGCGGGCACCTGCACATCAGCGTGCCCCTGCCCGCGACTACGGCACCGCGGTTATTCCCACATGCGCCGCATTACTCCTCTGCAAACCAACCCGTAGGGAGTAACTGATGCCGAACCAAGTAGAGCGAACTGAAGTGTATTCGCGCGTCGAGGGCGAAATCGTCGTTCGCGTAATCCATGCCGTACCGTCCAACAGAATCCTTGGCACGTTTGAAGTCCTAGGCGAAATCGGCGGCGACTGGGTCGCGGCGGGAACCGAATCATCGCGCTGCCGCGCTGTGGAAGTTGCGGACGCGTGGATTGAGAAGGAAATCGCTTCGATCATCGAAGTCACTCAGGATCAGCACGACCAGATTGAAACTGCCTGGAAGATCTGCGCACCTAGCGGGCGCCGAACAACCGGAGCCTGGTCGGAGCGATTCCGACAGTGCGCCTCCGTCATCCTCGGGCGAAAGCTTCCGGATACCTTCACGCTCCGGATCGTACCTGCCAACTAGCCTCCACCCCCTCCTGGCCAGCCAGTGAGGGGTTTTTCTTCCCTTCCCGTCTACGCTTAGTCCCGCCTGTGTCTCATTGCCTCTTGCAAGATAAACCTTCAAGAGGAGAGATCCATGCCACAAATCCCCAGCCAACACAGTCCGAACCAAGCAGGCCTGGACGCCATCAAATTCTGCGAAACGGCGCGCAAGGTTTTGAAGGCGAACATCCACGCGCTCTTGCCGCTGGAGCGGAAGATCGAGGCACAAGTAGCTATCAACCGCATGGACCACAACGAGCTTCGCGCGGCGCTCATCAACCTGGGCAAGTCTGAGCCGGGTCACCAGGCAAGGGGATGACCATGACTCAGGCTGAAATCCGCGAGGCTATTGAGTGGCTCGTACGTGACGCTCGATATCTCGCCCGCTGGGCTCGCATCCACCGGGCGCGCGGCCAACTGGCCGGAACCTGGCTGGCGGACAGAACACGGGCGAACGCGTCGTACAGCCTCAAGCTTGCCCGTCAATACAAGGCTAGCCTCACTGCCGAACCACAACCCGCGCTACTCGGCGGCCACTGAACCACGGAACACCACGCAAGGAGACGAGAAAAATGCGCTCAATTTCCGATGATGATCTGTGCGCGACCTGCGCGCACTGCACGTACAGGCCTGGAGAGTTGAGCCAGTGCTCGAAGAACTGGCCAACCGAAGACGTAGATGAAGTTGAAAGCTGCCCGGCTTTCGAGGAGCTCTGCGTCGACCAGCCCTCCAACACGGCTTGATGCTCTGACCTCCCAACTCCCCCGCCCCTCCTGGCCAGCCAGTGAGGGGCGTTTTCCTTTCCGCTGGCACATAGTCTTGCCTGTGTCTCATTGCCTCATGCAAGTCCAACCTTCAAGAGGAGAGATCCATGGCAGAAGCCCGCAACAAACTCGTCTGCGGAGCAGACAGCATTTTCAAGGACCCGAGCAAGGCAGCTGCATTTGCTGCCAGTCTCAAATCGGCTCGTTTCTCTGACGAGGCAATTCAGAAGCTGCCCAACCTGGAGAAGTACCGCGGCCAACGGGTCTCCATTGCAGCCGTCGGCATGGAGGTCAACGGATTGGCCAAATGCGATGAACTGCTATTCCTGGTTTCGATGCCAAGTGACCCCGATCCGCTGGCATACGGTCACTACTTTGCGACCGCACTGACCGACATGTCGACGGACCCGGTGACCATCGGTACTACGACAGAGATTCACGAGTACGCGTTTGATGTACGGCTGTCCTGCGCGGTGCGCGTCAAGGCCACCAGCAAGGCGGAAGCAATCAAGTTGCTCGACCGTATTCAAGGCAACTCCGCCAACCTTGGTTCATGGCCTAACGGCGAGCCGATCCTCGCGGAAGTCTCCACGGACGAGAGCAACCCATATTGCTTCGAGATCGACGGCGAATCCGCGGAACGCTAACCACAAATCTGCCCGCAAACCCGGGCGAAGGGAATCGAGAAATGCAGGCCAAAGACTTCATCTTGAAATCCAGCACGTTTCTTCGCGCCAACTCTCGCAGCGTAAAGCCGCTGCAGGATGGCGGCGAGCAGTTCAACCTGAACGACGGCTCCTTCATCGAAAGCGACAAGTGGGGAAACCGCAAAGGTTTCGCGCCTAACGGCTGGAACATCGCGAGCGGTACCGTTCGCAAGATCTAGCACCCGACCCGCCCGCTTCGGCGGGCGATGGAACAACACAACATTCAAGGGAAAGAACGATGACCGCAAACGGGAAGCGCGTTCAGAAATTTCTTAGAAACAAGGGGTTCAACCGCATCTCCATGGGAAGTTCAGAAGCACGAGTGTTCGATGAAGGCGGGCATTGCTACAGCCTTGTTGAGTGGGACGTGTCTCCCTCATCGGACGATCTACGCATCAAGGTGTGCTGGCTTCATGACATGGCCAACAACTATCGCGAGGTTCAAGCTCTTCATGGGCAAGTGATCTGACGATTATCGACAACCAGGCATATGCGACGGCCGCCGTTGCGGTCGAAACACAAAGGAAAGAAATGGACTTTGACGCAGTCAAGGCAACGGCGGGCAAGCGAGTCTTCAGCGCAGTTGTTCGCTCTTTGCCTACCGTCGGCCACGATCGCACGCGCGGTGACATTGCAGCGGTGGTGATTCGTGAAGCAGGTGAGGACTCGGAGCTGAAAGCTGATCAGGTGAAGCGCCGCTTTGTCTGCGACTGGATCATGTCCCAGCTTGGGTACGGAGGCGGCATCTGATGACCGCTAAGGCCAAGGCAGGTATGCACCAGAACGCACGGCTCCCTGGAGCGAAACCCGTCGCCCAACGCATTGCGAACGCTGAAGAGAACTTCGTGGAAACAGTACAGGAGATCACGGGATGCACTCGCGAAGAAGCGTTCAGAGCATTGAACAGCATGCGAAAGCTGAAAGTAGTCAAGCTGGACGTAGCAATCGGCCGCTACATCGCGAAGCATGGCGCCTACATGGACGCCTCTGCCCTGCGTCAGGCAATCGCATATCAACTCTAGTCCGTCGTTCTCGCGGCGCTTTGCAACGCACCACCAAGTGAGGCAGAAATGCAGTTCACCCTCGAACAGCTCGCTCGGGCAACCGACAAGTATCTCGAGTACCGCAAGGAAGGCTACAGCCACGACGGCGCCATCCATCAGGGTGCGCTCTACTATCGTGACAATGGGCTCTCGTACGCTGAGGCCACTTCACTGATGCGCGACGCCGCTCAGGATGCTTAATCAACCGCTGTGACGCCCCTTTCCGAAGGGGCGTTTTCATTTTTTTCCTTCACGGCTTCCCTCGCTGAAGAGCCTGTTCTTCGAGGTACGAATCCACCAGGTTGTTCAGATGGGCGTTGAGCTGAGCAGCAGCCGCATCGATCGCTTCACGCAACATTTCAGACTGCCGCATGAAGTCGCAGTACTTCTTAACGGCCGAATGCGGATTCTTTTCCTTCGCGAGTGTGGCGGCTCGCCTTCGCCACGACGGAACCGGGTCAACGCGGTCGATCCATGGGAAGTTGGCTTCTATCCAGCGCACGTAGTCAGCCGACGGCGACGTCGGTCCACCGTGGACTCGAGCATAGTCTTCCCCCACGGACGAAAAGGCAACGTGCCACACCTGACTCTCAATGATCACAGTGCTGCGCGGTGTACCACCAGGCTCAGGGTACTGCGCAAGCAATCCCAGGCTTTCGGCGAACGTCTCTATAGTCTTCTGCATGTCGCAGTGCAGATCAGCTACGAGCCTGTCCCCCAGATGCAGTGCGACTTCCGATATCTGGGCCCATGCGCGCCCGAAAGGTTCGGTTGGCAATTTTCCTTTCATGGAGCCAAGGTACTTCACAGCGCGGTGCGAGATCTTGTCCCCGCTCGCTGAGTACCACCCAAGGGGCTGGTACCGCGCAAGAATCTCGCAGGCGCACCGCACGTAGAAGAGCGAAACCGAATGCAGAACGCCCTCATGCCGGGCACCGCGGTGGTACGCAGTATTCCGGAAACCATGGAGATAAAGCAGCGTCGCGCTCAATTCCGCATCAATCAGCCCGGTCGTACGCGCCAACTTTACCTTGCCGTCGAACCTCGCCCCCAAAGCTTCCGACACAATCTTCTGATCGATTCCTGGAGTCTGGCCCCCAAGGCGCAGATCCGATTCAAGTACTCGAGTGTCTTCTGCATGCCGGTGCAATGTCAGTTCGACGACATTGTCCGTCAGCATCATAGCGAACCGGTCAAAGTTCCGATCCTGCAACGCGAGCTGGTCTAGAGCAAGGTCGAGCTGGTCTATCTGGTCTGCAAGGAACTGAATCACGGTCTCACCCCGATTTGCCGCTGCCCGGCAGCGTCGAACTTGGTCGGCTTTAACAATACACCCGTTGACTCCCGCCCAGCCCGCTGCCGGTTCATCCGGAGCGGGCTTTTTTTGCCGGAGCAGGTCTCGCCCTTCTTCCTTCGTGTGCGGCATATCAGCTTGCACGGTTCAACTCGAAGGAGTACGAAATGACAGGAAAAGCAGCAATTTCAGGCGTCAGCGACGAAGCGGTCGCCCTCGGCTTCACCACGGACAGGGAGATGTTCAAGCATCGAGATTGGCTCGACGAGCACGGTACTCCCGAGTACAAGGCTTGGGCTAGCAGCTCCCGCCAGACAGGCATTCGACCGCTTAATGAGACAGAGATTGTCCGCCTCGATGCCGTCATCGAGAACGAGGCCAGATGCAATGCGTCGGGAACGTCGTTCTCGGACTACGACCTCGAACTAGAAGGCCGCTGGATTATGGGCTGCGCCCCGTATCACGCCGGCTACCTGAGAACGGCGGCTACAGGCCAGGTTTGACAAGCCGATTGAAGGAATGTGGTTCGGATGCAGGCGTCCAAATCGTCCTAGCTATACGCGAGAGAGCAGTTCAGTAGTTTGATCGAACGCCAGACCAGCGAGCTGGCCGCTCTCACCCCCGATCCGGTGGGTGGCCCATTTCCCGGGCACCCGGCGCAAGCCGGCCAACCTCTCGCGTGGAGCAGCACCAATGGACAAATTCGTCCAAATCATCATCGCCGGCGCGAACATCGCAGGGTGGGTAGCCAAAGAGATTCTTGACTTCATGTACAAGGTCGTCTTTGTCGCCTTCCACCTTCGCGCATTCGTGGCCAGTCTGGACGCTCAGTCTCTGGGCTTCAAACTGGCACTGATTGGCATCATCGTCAGTGTGGCCCCCGCCCTTGTTAGGTCTCTCATGGCCCAGCAAGGCTTCTAACTCCCACCGGCCCCTCTTTGAGGGGCCTTTCTCATTGGTGCTTGGACACGCCATGTGGCGGTGATGCCGCGGCGCCGGAGCGGGAGGCGAGTTCATGCAGTTGGTAGCCATTTGAGTCCCCTGAAAAGAAAAACCCACCGGTACCTCGTGAGAGGGTACTCGGTGGGCACCACGGTTACAGGAGGAGCGATCGCCGAGGCGATCCCCATTCAGTTCGACGGATTTGACGGCTTGCACAAGCCGGCGGCCAAATCCAGCCGCTTAGCACGAGCCGCCAGCTGCTGTGCTCGATCGAAGAGACTTGCCGCCTCTCGCCTGTTCCGCTCGGCTTCCAGTCCCATCCAATCGTGCTCGTTGACACCAGGCGGAATGACAATGGTGGTTTCCGAGTCCTTGGTATGCAGCACGAGAACGCGATTGTGGCCGCCAGTGATGCGCTCGATTCGCGTTTCGCCAGAGTGAGTTTCGTTAGTGTCCATCCAAAGCTCCTAGGGGGCGGCAGCGCCGCTGTTGTTTGACTCTGGAGAGATGAGTCACATGAATTAGCAACTGTCCCCGGTCGGCTTCGGTGGGTGGTCGGGCGCGGACACCCTTCCCCATCGGGTCTGGTCTCACCCTCCCAGCAAGATAGGAACAGGCAGGCTGCAGCACAGGAAGGAAAGGAAGGAGAAGGAGAGGTCACACGGCATACCCGCCCAGTCCCTGTATGCGCGGATGTTGCACATCACCAAGGGCAAGGTTCAACGGATGCAGGAACTGGAGACACCAGGCTGATCCGAGGTAGCGACGCCTCCCTTGTAGTCATCTAGGGTGACGGGCCAGCGCAATGCCCCATCACCGCTTGAGCGTATCTTTCCCCAACGCCTCCCACGTGATTGTTTTGTGTGCTCGACGACGGCTATGCACGCCGATGTCTTAGATGAACGTGACTTCGGTCACTGGATTCGCTGAGAACCGACAACTGTCGCACGCCGGGTGTCTCCCGAGCGTTGGACAACACGTGATTCCGCACGGAACCAACGGAGGAATGGGTCGTAGAGATACAAACCCTCAAGTGCTCCCCCCTACGGGAGCAAGCGCCAATGACTATCCCCGGACGCAAAGTCCATCACACAGCGGCCATGTGCATACTGGTGGGGAGTCGCAAAGGCACACCTAGCCTAGAAACGTCGTACTGCTGTCGACGAATCCAATCAGGTAAAGCTATGGGCCCAGTCTTGAAACGGTGCCTCGGCACCCTTTGGTCGAATGCTACGGCGTTCGATGTTCTCAAGACTGGGCTCACGTGATACGCGAGCCCAGTTTTTTTATGAGCTCTCACACAGCGCAGTCGTATCACACATCCCCGGGGTAACTTCCCCAAAACTTGACAATCCATATACAATCAACCCCAGCAATAATATACATACGTGTTACTAGGAGGGTCACATGAACTTTCGAGGAGTTTTCGCCGCCATCGCGGTCCTGATCACGGCCTGCAGTTCCCCTGCATTCGCAGCAAAGCCGTCAATTGTTGCGACTGACGACTATCGAGTTATCGCTGCGCATGTGAATACCAATCTCGGCTCCTTTTCGGGCAAGGTTGGGGTCACTGCTCCAGAGGGACAAGAGGCAGTAGCTGAAAAGCTAAGCCAGAAGATTGCCGCGGCTGGGTACAACGTCTCCAACGACGACCCAGGCATCCGCTACTCCGTGCGCGAGCTTTACGCCGGCGAGGCAGACAAGTACACACCACAAGGCAAAGACGGTAAAGTCAGCCTGAGCACAGGGGTTGGAATCGCAGCCTCAATTGGACTTTGCCTGGCTTTTGGCACTTGTTCCGACCCAAGCTATATGGCCAACGATGTGCTGGTGAATCTGGACCACGTGAATAAGGACCTCACTAGCCAGAATCCAGCGACTACCGATCCTGCGGCAGCAGGCTCCGCGGCGGCCGTAAAGAAGCCCGTGCTCGTCGTGGAGTATGAGGTTTGCCGGGTGGGCCGCAGCTGCGCGACTTCCGTGGCGGCTTCCTACAATCCTGAACTGACGCTCGACGATCTGCGGCTGGTGAACGCCAGCGAAGGACTCAGCCGCGCTATCAATCTCAAGATTGCCCAGTAGGCCAGGATAACCGACAAAGAAGAAGGCCCGCTTGTAACACAAGCGGGCCCTTTTTGTTTATGGACTGCAAACGCCTAGTTGCTCGAAAGGTAACTGTGCAGGAATCCAGCGACGGCTTCCGTGTAGCCGCCGGTGAACCCCGGCGAAGCCACTCGGCCCAGAGCGCTAAGTCGGCGCTCGATGTTCTCCCTGGCATTACCGTACGCTCGATCAAACTCTGCGTTGGCGCGGAAGTAGTCCTCTGGCGTAGGGCTCCAGCGAAGCACTCCTTTTGGCATGGCGGCGTCAAGCGAGGCCCGATAAGCGGCATTCCCCCTCCTGGCCGCCTTTGCCAGCATGCCTACTGACCTACGCTCAATACGCCGACTAGTTTGCGCCGCTTTGAACATTCGGCCGCGCAGGTTCTGTTCGACGGCATCGACCAGTGCTTTGGCGAGCGGAGCCGCCAAATCGATCTCGAACAAACCCACAAAGTTTGCCAGGCGGTCAAACGCGAGGTTGCAGCGAAGCTTTCCCTCCCCCTGCGTGATGAACGCATGGAGATCTGCTCCGCGCAGGGGGTCCAGGGCGACGCATTTCAGCATGGCGATGGTCATTCTGGCCTTCTCAACATCGTACTTCTCAGCGGTGACTAAGCCATCAGTGAACGCCTGACTCTCCACGAAGGCGCGTACGTCACCACTCAGCATATGAGCCCCAGTCCGGAGCTGGTTGTGAATCGAACATGGTTTCGAGTAAAGCGTCATGGGTATCTCTCCGTTAATGAAGGTTGTGCCGACGATTCGGCATAGCAGGACCCTCTGAGATGCCCGACAACCGCATATACGTGACGCCAGTTATGGCTTCCTGTGAGTCATTCCTTCCGCGCAAGGACATGACGATGAACTTGCGTCCAACCAACCTATCGGAGAAAAAATACATGAGAAAGCTCTTCCTCGCCCTGCTGGTGGCCATTGGAGCCATTGGGGTCTCTGCGTGCTCGGACAAGCCTGCGGTGTACACCGCGACGAATATGTTTGGGGGAAGTTCTGTCGGTGTCACGGCGAAACTCTCCCTCAACAATTTCGGTGGTGATGCCAAGGAAGGAACCGGAACTCTCGAGGTCACGAAGGACCCAAGCAGCCAATGGGCAGGGTCCGTCGGAACGTTCGACGTCACCTGGAAGAGTTGGGATAGCCAGGGGCACGAGTTCATGATCTTGGTGCCAAGCCGTAAGGACGCATTCGTGCTTGGGCTGAACCCGCTGACCACAACGTTGATGGGTAACAAGAAGTCCTTCTGGTGCCAAGACTGCGAGAGGCTACGTTCGGGTGCCGGAGTTGGCATCCTGCCTGGGCTCTTCCTAAAGGAGTAAGCACCGTTCGCAAGCCCGCGCAAGTAAGACACGCCCTTCGCTATTCGTAGCGGAGGGCTTTTTCAATCTGAAATACGTTTTCTGCCAGCTAGATACTTCCGCTGTCTGCTGGACAGTAACTTCCCCTACGTCTCGTTCTGTCGGCCCGGCTTCGGGAACGGTTTTCCCTGGATCACGTTGGCGCGGGTTTCGTCGCCCAGGAGCCCCGGTCGTTACGCCGTGTCGATGCCTCTCACATCATCACCGGAATTGTCTAGGCCGTTCTAGCGCGGCCCTCCGTTGGCCACCAGCGCGGCTTAGCTGCACACGTTCGACATCTCCTTGGGTCAAGCGAAGACGCCGTGCTATGGCATGGCAACCCCAAGGAGATCTCCATGGCAATGCAAGTCCTGTCAGGGCCAGCAACTATTCAGGGCTCACCTGAATGGCTTGCTTGGCGCTTCAAGGGCATCGGAGCATCAGATGCCCCAATCATCATGGGAAAGTCGCACTACACTCGCGCTTATGAGCTTTTCAAGCATAAGACGGGTAAGGGTACCGACCCGAAACGCAATCCCATCCTTCAGAAGATCCGCGAGCGGGGAAAACTCCTAGAACCTCTTGCGCGGGCGCAGTACGAGAAGCTGACGAACACCACAGTCACCCCCCTCGTCGCCGAGAGTGCCGTCCACCCGTTCATTCGGGCGTCGTTCGACGGTTTCGACTTGTTCTCGGGCGAGCCGCTCGAGGTCAAGTGTCCTGGTGAACGTGCCCACAAACTGGCCCTCAGCGGCCTGGTGCCTGAGGAGTACGTCGACCAGGTCCAGCAACAGATTTTCGTTGCTGAGGCTGACTACGGGAACTACTACTCGTTTGACGGCCAGGACGGCGTCTTGTTGCGAGTGCCTCGCGATCAGGCCCGCATTGACCAGATTGTCGCCGCAGAGGTCATCTTCTGGGAGCGAGTACAGTCTGGGATATGGGAGTCCGATGAGTGGGCAGCAGCAGCGACTCACTACCTCCTTATCAAGCGCGAGAGAGACGAGTTGGAGGAACGAGAGCAGTTGGCCCGTGAAGCACTCATTGCATTGTTGGCACCTGGTGAAAAGCTGCGAGAAGGCTGTGGCGTGCTTCTATCCAGAACCAACAAGAAAGGCGAAGTGGACTACACAAAGCTGCTTGCTGACAAAGGCGTGGTAGTGACCGACACGGATGTGGATTCGTACCGCGGCAAAGGCAAAGAGTCCTTCCGAATCACCGTTGCAAAGGACTTCAATCTCACTGACGTGGATACGACGCCCTTGCAGATTCATCGTCCGAAGGCGATCGCAGTGCCCGACGCTCCACCGAATCTTGGCAAGTATCGAGACACCGTCGAGCTTGTCATCTAACCCCAAGCCTCCCACACCCGGGAGGCTTTTTTTCTTCTTCGCGGCCAGATCTACGCAGAGCTGTGCGCCATTTCTCCTCACAAGGCTTTCCATCTCGGCCTTCAACCTCCCCTTTCACGGAGACCCAGCATGAATCAGCAAGCAGCACTCGTGAGAGTCATCGAAGCCGCCAAGGCGCAATTGGAAGATATCAGGAGCGGCATCGAAGCGAACCTGTATGATCCAAAGGAAAACGACATCATTGGCCTCGAAGCCGCAATCACTTTGATTGAGCTCGAGGCTGGCACCGGGGCAGTCAGTCCGGCTATCGTTCTTGTCACCACCAAGGACGGTATCCTCAACACCGCTCACGATGGACAGGTCACCATCGAGGTGATCGACTTTGATACGGCCGCCGGCCTCGACACGCGCCTCCTTCCGGAAGCGTATCGCGAACTGGTCACCACGGTGTTCGACGATCCCCACCACCATGGCATACGGTACCAAGGTGAGAACACAAAACTTGAGCTGGTGTATTGCGACGCTGCTAGCTGCCAGGTAAGTGAGTGTGTCGTCGTCGCAGGAGCGATCTCCAATGACCAGCTTGCTTTGATCGCCGGAAAGCTGCAACAAGGCGGGCTGCTAATTGCGCAACAGGTTGGACTGCCGACGCCGAGTCTTCAGCTGCAGGGCACAAGCGGGTGGCCGAGCGAGATTGATCATGTCTTCACTTGCCTTGAGGCGTTTGAAAGCGGCGCTCCCCAGTTGAGCGCGATACTCACGCTTGATGAGCCCACCCACGACATCACCATCCACGAACTTGTCGCGAGATTCTCCGCAGTCTCAGCCTGGGACGTTGACGCCGAGTGGAACCGACTCAAATCGCTCGTCTGATTGGTAACCCCTCCGACCCGGCCACATTTCGTGGCCGGGTTTTCTCATTGCTGCGCCCCCAACGGCTGACATGGAAGCCACCTTCTCGTTCTCCACCCGAGACAAGTACCCATTCTTCGCGGATGTTCGTCATCTCTCTCGCGTCCAGACTACCGCGCAAGGGTGCAGCAGATGAAAGCAAAACGATGGATGTGCTACGCAATGTTCTACGCCGTGGCAATCTGTGTTGTGATCACGGTTAAAGCCAATCCTGGCCACGGGTACTGGTGGGCCCCTCCCCTCCTGTATGCGCTAATGAGTTGGCCATTCTTCATGTGGTATTACTGCGGAAAATTTCAGTTTACACCGCACTACGTCGAACCGATCGAGCTGCGATGCGACGAGACGCAATTGCCTTGCATCGAAGTCGAGCGCCCCGTGCGCCGGCGAGGACCAAGCTCTCTGGAGCTGCTTCGACGGGCGCCCATGGAGCACCAGCGGCAACCATCTCCGCCGGAGGCGCGAACTCCGAAACGGGTGCCTGCTGCTCAACGGCCGGCAACTCTGCCCACACCAGAAATGGCTGACAAGCCAATGAATGGGAAGCGCGCCTCGGTCTCGAAGCACTCTGTACCGACTGTACCGACAGGCTTGCCTGGGGCAGCGGCAGCGATGACCGACCACGCTGAAGAAACGACCGACGCCGCTAAGGATTACTGGCAGGCCAAGCTCCATCGCCAAGCTCGGCATCCAGATGAGTTCTCGTTACCTCTGTTCCCTGAGGAAGAGAGGGCACTGAACGCGAACATCTCCAGCGAAGATCCTTTCCTTTAACTGGCCCGCCACCCTCCTTTGTAGGGTGGCGTTTTTCTTTTGCTTTGCCCCGTTTTCTGGCCGAGAAACCGAATCTGGACCAAAACGCTCGACGCGCGTCGTTTAAGCCACTTACAGAAGCGAAAAAACGCAGACGTGTTTTCGGTGACCAAACTTGCATTACGCGTTTTTGCAAACAAACCCCTTTAAAAACAACAACTTACGGACGATTTCAATTGACCTGACATTTGTCACGTATCTATAATGCATCTCACCTTGTTACCAACATAACAAGGGCCAAGCACAAACCAAAAACGAATAGCTGCAAGGAAGGTCACGATGAACAAAACCGCCGGGGAAACGTCGCTCGCCACAACAATCGGGATGGCATCCATGGGATGCATCGACTCCGAGGGTCAACCGAAGTGCTCCAAGTTTGTGAACGCCAGCTGCTCGGGGATGCGAGCAATGACGTGTATGAGCAATGCGCTCCAGGACTACCCCGAGGCGCGTGCGGAAATCTTGTTGGCAGGCCTCACCGTTGTAAGCAAATCCTCCAAGAACATCCTCGAGATCCGGAAGTTCGTCCCCCGCATGGAGATGGCTGTCCAGGTCACAGCCTGATCCGTTCCCGCGCGATCGCATCTGCTGTAGTCGCGCCAAAGCCGGCCTGAGGGATTACCCTCCGGTCATTCGTACGTGTTATGTATCCCAACCATCTGCCTGGTTGGTTTATTGACACGTGTTGCCCCGTAGGTATAATTGTTAAAGCGTCGCTCGGCAGAAGGCGGCCAAGGATGGAACAGTCATGCAACGTGAGTACAGCCCTATCGAAATCGGCCTTGACGCGCTCGGCGTGCGAGAGAACCAAAACCCGGTCCTTGCACTCCGGCTCGAAGGTAAATCGGCCGATCAGGCGGTCGCTCTTGTGAACAAGCGTATGGAACGCGCAATGTTGCTCTACCCAGAGATGAAGTCAGACATCCTGGTAGCCGGCGTGCATATCATGCTCGACCTGGTGGATTCAGTGGAGCAAGTGCAACGCGCAGTTCTACCGCGCCTGGACCGAGTGGTTGACCGGGTTGCTACCTAGGAACACAGTCCATCTAACTCCATTCAATGGTGACTGAAGAAGTAGCCGAATTCATTCCTGCCGAAGACGAAGGCGTCGATCCTGTGGACACCACTGAGGTTGACGGCTTTGACACCCCTACCGCAACGGGCAAGCCGTCGGAACTTGAGCGCATGAGCGCCGAGTTCCTGGACAATCCCAAGCGCCCGAAGACCTTCATCGATCGGTTCATCAAAGCGATGTATGCAGATGAGCGTACGCACAAGATTTGCCGCGTACGAGCTCTGAAGTCTAAGGTCGATCTTGGCGATGTCGACGAGATCCTGCAGCGAGTAGTGGTAGTCTTCTTCGCCACCAAGCAACTGGATAAGCTGCGCGAGGCAAACGCGATCTATGCGGTAATCTACGCAATTGCGAGCAATGTTTGCCGGGAGCACATTCGTGACGCTCTCGCACTTACCATCAACCACGATTCGATCGAAGAGATGCGAGAGCGTGGTGAAGAGCTGGAAAATGTTGGCTTGGTAGACAGCGAACCAATTGATAGGGACCAGGTCATCGATTCCAGGACTGCTGCTGCGAAAATGGCCCTGGCCTTCCGAAGGCATTTGAATGGAGAAGAGAAATTGAGCAATCTCGGCGTTTTCGACCTTGATCCTCTGATTGCGCCCGTCGCGCCGGCGCCCGAATCCGCCGCAGCGGACAAGAATCTGGAGGCCCTCCCAGCCCCTGCCGCGCCTAAGCCGCGGGTTCGCCGTGCAAACCGCAACGAGACTCTTTCGGCCGACCAGCTCGAGTTGGTACAAATCTGCGCAGATCTGCAAATGCGCAACCAGGACTTTGCCGCAGCACTCGGCATCGGCCTGCCGCGGCTCTCCTCGTATATCTACGGCCGCACGGCCTCGGTGCCGGCAGACATTATGACCGCCGCCCGAAAGCTGCGCGACGAAGAGCCTGAGGCCATGGCACGTCGCGAGATGTTCAATCGGCCGATGAGCGATATCCTTGGGCGCTGGGCGAACGACCTGCAAGTCGAGTCGGACACCGATCTTGCTACCATCCTGGGCGTCACGAAGATGACCATCTTCCGGTGGCGTACGGATGAAACCAAGCCGGACAATACTGCACTGAACCGATATGAGCAGGTTGTCCGGACGTTTAAGAATCGGCTTGCCGCCATCAAGCAGCGCTAACCTTCTCCATGCGCCATCAAGCCCACTGAGGAATCGGTGGGTTTTTTTTTTGCCCGGCTGCAGCAGTGTGGGGAAACAATAGATCTGCAAAGCCTATTGCAACAAAGGCCAAAAAAACTTTTCCATGCGGGGGTGCGGACAAAAAACACCCAAGTGAGCACGGCTCAACTTGGGTGTGGCATAGCCAACCGAAGCATGGCATCAGAAGACCTAGTTGGCGTCAGACGGACGTGGAGCGAACCACATTCGAAGATCAGTTCTTCTTCGCAAACGGATAACCGCAAGCGAACAGGAAAAGCGAGAGGGCGATAGCAGCAAGCATTGTCAACTCCAGAGTGTCCTGAGGGAAAGTGCAAAGGGCTTTTTGCGTAGTCCTTGCACAATGGGCATGCAGAACAGGCTCGTGTAAGTCCTTACAATGGCCATCGCACGATGAACAGCAGCAGCAGTTGCTGCTTCGACATTGCTTGGCGTGGTGTTGCCCCAGGGAAACGCCGGCGTTGAATTGAAAAGCCCGCGGCCGACTGAGTCGGTCACGCGGGCGTCGGGCTACACAATTCAGGAACTGAGTTTCAGCTCCGCGAGAGAGGCTTCGGCGGCCTCGATTCGATCCTGGTCACCGAGCGCTTGCACGATGGCGAGCCGCAACGCGTAGGCTGCATGCTGGGTCGCCGCGGAATCTAGCGCCCCAGTCGTATCGAGAATCGTGTTGAGCCGCTCGAATGCCGCGTCGATGTTTGCGAGTTCAGGACTGGTAGGCAATTCGTTCTCCCTCCATTTGCTTCGGTTGAACTGAGTTAGCCCTGCCCTTGCAGCACTTCCTCAGTGACTTCCGCGAATACTTCGCCGATTGCGTCGACAGCATCCGCCCCGGAGATCTCCTCGTCCGTGCCGAAGCCAAGCTTCGCCATAACGTGGAGCACCTTCTGCAATGCAAGGCGGACCTGCTGCTCGCTCGCCCCTTCAATCAGTGCGTTCATCTGCTCCGACGTGAAACCGCCCTTGTTCTCGTCCGCATTGTCGTAGTGGATTGCCATGGTCGTTCTCCTGAGTTCGGTGCGGCAATGCCGCGATTGTTGGTGCTGAGAGATGGTTCACAGGGGACCACAACGGCGAGGGCCCGAAACCTCTGCGCGCTGCGAAATGAAAAGAAAGCCCCCTCTTCTGGAAGAGGGGGCTACTGTGGTTACGAGTTGATGGCGTGCTGCTGTGTATCGGGCCTGGCCCAACCCATCGCCGTGCATTCCAGACGTTCCCGATAGATGTAGGTCGCGCGAGGCTGCTTTACACCATCGAGTAGGCTCTCGATGGCTGACGCAACACCTTTGACCTCCGCCCTTAGTCGATCGATCGCCTCGATTCGTCGCCCCTCTACCGCCAACTCCTCAACAAACGGCATCAGGGTCTGGTCCGAAACCACACTTACCGTCGCACGGATGTCGAGTTCGCCAGCGGTGAGAGGCTTCGGTTCAACAGTCGCACTGAGGATCAGACTCACCCCGCTTACGAGACGCACATTCCAGACCTCCAGCTTGCTTGGCTTACCGTCCAGCCGGAACTCGATTGGCACCGATAGTGGACTGGACACCGCCGATACTGCTGCATTGGCCATCAGGTTCACCAACGTCCCTTCGACGGCCTCTATCAACACATGCCACTTTGATACGCCGGGAAACAGCGAGTCGGGATCGAGCTCCTGTACGTCACTCAGGGGCAAACCAAGATTCTGGAAAGTGTCGCGAAGTTCGGATTGGTTCATCTTCAGATCTCCAGGGTGAAGGCAGTGTTTGCAGGAGCCGCGGAAGCCTCCTTCTCCATCGGCGTCTGAACCAACTCGGCCCATTCGCCAACAAATGGATCAGCTCCAAGGTATTGCACAGCTCCTTCCACTTCCCCTCGTCGCCGAAAGTCATCCAGAACATCGGCCGGGGTAGATCCAGCGTCGAAAGCACTGGCAACTGCAGCCACTACTACGATTGCAGAGCCGGCGGGGGTCACCGGGATCTCGAACAGGTTTCCTTCCGCCATCTTGATCAAGATCGAATCGGCTCCCTTTCGGTACCCGAAGTACTGCAGACCCGTCGATCGCTTAATGCGCCCGGCCAGGACATCGTGCTTCGCGCCTGAGACCAGGTCCTTACTGCTTGTCGTCATCTGCTTCTCCTTTGCGTTGTTCCTTGCAGCTAAGGAATGCACCACAGCGGCAGTGAAGTGCCTAGCGCACGGCAGCACCGGCCAGGATGCTGTGCTGTGGAGGGACGATGAATCGCGAGGTGTTCGGGTGGGCGCAGCGATCGGGACCGAAGGCGGACAAAAAAATGCCCGCCGTCTGTAGAGACCGGCGGGCGGGAGTTTTCAGATGCCGACCTTGCCGAGACAGGCCGGGCCATCCGACTGAGTTGAGCTCAGAATTTCACAGCATGAGGGCCAACTGAGTAGCCGCGGCCGATGGGCGAGGGCTCGATTCAGCCTTCGCACGTTCCGGAACGGTCTTCCAGGCGCAAATGTGGACCGTAGCAACGCTAGTTCCTGACTCCTTGAATGCCCCCGCCTCGATCTCAGCGATCTCGGCATGGTTCTGCTCGAGGAACTCAATGAACGCGCGATGCTTGCGCTGAGATCCTCGCTGCCAGCCCGTTGATGCGACCGCTGACAAGCAACCACCTGGCTTCAAGAACGACCACATGTGCTGGATGTGGTCGATATCCTGGTTGTTGCTGAATGGCGGGTTCGCGATCACGCCATCGAACAAACCAATCTCGCTCGGCGACACTGTGAGGAAATCACGGTCCAGAACGTCATAGCCTTTGCCTTCTAGGATATGCACATTCGGCGCATGATTCTCCACGACCACAATCTCCGCCCCGGCCGCACGCACGATGTCCGCCAATGCGCCACCACCAGCTGACGGCTCCAAGTACCGCCTCCCGGGTCTCGGCATCGCTGCTTCACAAACCCGACGTGCAACAGGTTGGGGGGAAAAGAACGATTGGGAATCCTTCTTTCCATTCACGACATTCCCGCACCGCAACTCCTCGAGGATGACTGCAGCATCAATGCCCGCAGGGAACTTGAAGTACCCGCGAGAATCGTAGCGCCCCCCGCCCTTCTGGATCAGCCGCTTGATTTCCGCATAGCATTGCAGTCTCTCCGACGGCAGTTGAATCGTGCCTTCTTCGATCGTCAACAGCTCCAGCTCAGATGCCAGGCGATCGTCCTCGCGGCGCCGCGGCGCAGAAACTGTGGCAGACGGCCTAACTGCAGGCGCTTTCTCCACGGTCTCAGGAACCCAGACGTGGTACCGACCGTCCTCATCCGGCTTCGCGATCTCGCCCTCCCGCAACGCGGGCTCTCCGATCCGGATGTTCCCCTCTGCAAGTGGAATGTCCGCAGAGGAATAGCCCATCTGTTGATAGTAGCGATCGGCTGCTTGCTTTGAAGTAAAGTGACAGGTGCCGTATTGCATGGGTATGCTCCTTGTTGGTTGGTCCTTGCAGCTCGTAATGGCGAACAGCGACCATCAACACCAAGGGCATAGCTTTCCCATCAATCCATCGCGGACTCAAACCCACGGCAGTACTCAAATGATGCAAACCATCGTCGCACGAAAGTTCGCATTGAGCGGGCAGCATGATCACCTTGCCACCCTGGCATCAGGCCTGCATTTCCACGGGCTGTACACCCTCAGGCAGCGCCCCACCGTAGCCACCGTCCAGGGTGAGCTTTGCTACAGCTTGTGGGTGGAGGATCTGACCGGCCGGCTGCAGTGCACGATTCCGGTCTGGAAGACGGCCTGGCAGGAAGACGGCAACTTCAAGTCGCAACATCTCCTGATCAAGGCGTACGCAGTGGGTGATGGATCTCGCCTGGTAGGCAGGATCAACTCAATGGAGCCTGTCCACGTCGTGTGGGACTAGCAGGCACGCTCGCGCAAAAAAAATGGGAGACCCCTGGTGAAGGGATCTCCCGTGGACATCAAAGTGCATCGATCGCAGCAAGATTCAATGAGCTGCGTGCCACCGTCGCGAGCGTCTTCACTTGAAGCGCGGCAGTGGTGACCTCTACCTGCAGCGCAGCCTCCGCAAGTGTAAGAAGCGCGAATGCTGGCTCAAAGTAGTGCACGTGACCCCGACAGTCTTCGAATTCCAGGGTCATGTTCTCGTCCGACATCTCCATGGCACCATGCGTCAGTCCTTCGAACGCAAGCGGTGCCTCGGCAAGCAGCAATCCAACGTACTCAGTGTAGGCAAAGAGGCGATCGCGGTCGCTGAGGTCACCATCCATGCGCGGTTGCATGGTGGAGATCAGATCAGTGACGCACTGGACTACCCCTTCAATGGCTTCAACTTCCGGCAACAAGTCGTGCTGGGCCGACAGCAGAGCACCGTCAACCACCCGGCCCGTCTCCGCGTCAATCACGCTGGAGACTGCAAGGTCGCCACCGTCGTCGGAATAGCGACGGTCTGCAAGAACACGAATCATTGCCTCGAAGGAGGAGCCGGCCTTCACGGTACCGGAGAATTTCTGCCCACTCGGGTAGAACCCGAAAATGGTGAGATCGCGAATGTTGGACGGAGTGAGAATGTTGTGAGTAGCAGTAGTCATGTAATTCTCCGAGATAGGTTGTGGCTTCGGCGCCTGACCGCCTTACAGAGGGAAATGCGTAACAGGCTTCTGTACGCACCACCCGAAGCAGCCCACTCTTATCCCCCTCGCCCCGCCCGCCACCGGGCCGCCGGTGCGGCCATCTGCGCCTAAGCGGCAAAAGATTGGCGTAACTTGACTAATGAATGCATGTCATGGGCGCGTAGAACAGTAAGAGAGATGCCTCGCCCCGCAAACCCTGAGGCCACATAAAGAAATAGCCCCGGATCTAGTCCGGGGCGTCGTGGGTTAAAGGCCTTCGATCAGGTCATTGAGGATGACGTCGAGCGTCTCGCCGTACTTCTGGTGGACGTGTGCACGGGTCTCCGCGTTCAGCGGAGCGCTGATGTACACGTACGTATCGGAATCCCCGGCCTCGCACTTCTCCAGCCAGCAGATCTTCCGCTTGGCAGCTCGCTTCAGTTGATCGATCGTCTGTTTGGCATCCGTCATGATTCCGATCACCATGGCAGTCGTGTCGTCTGCGCGCTTGAGCGGGGCGTCCTTGGCAGCTTCAATTTCAGCGTCGAAGTCGCGAGTTTCGCCATCCTTCGCGTACTTCTTCTCCGCCTTCAGTACGTCGATCATCGCGTCTCGGATGATCTGAGCGACCTCTGGGACGGCGTACAGTTCGTCAACATTGCGGCCGATCTCGTCATCGTTCTGCAGCAAGCTGCGAACTTCGTCCGGCCCGCCGAAACCTCCATTGCTGATGTGGAGGATCTCGACCTTGCCCTTCTTCAGAGTTACCTCCCAGCAGAGCCCGTCTTGCGCTTCCACCGAGCGAAGCTTCGCCAGACTGAAGCCGGCGACCAAGAATGCCTTGTAAAGTGCGATCTGCGATTTGAAACCCATAGCGGAGTTCTCCTTTGTTAGTTCAGGGTTGGACTTGCTATGGGATATGCGTACCAGGGAGATATAGGCGTGCCACTGCCTAGCGTCACTGCACGGAAGAAGGAAGGAAATAAAAATCCCACCGCCTCAAAGAGAACGGTGGGCATGCTGCTGGTTAATGTGTCACGCGATCGCCGGCGGCTCAGGGGTATTCATGCCCCGATCTGGATCGGTTTTGGCCCGGATGGCTTCGAGGTCGAGATCGTAACGGTGCGCGACGGTCGTAAGGCCTTCCTCGCCCAATGCCTTCACTGCCTGCGACAGTGCTTCATCGTAGGCGTCAGTGATTCCCTCGTTGTAGAGGGCCTGCCACAAGCTGCCCTCTTTGTCCGCCCGAAGAAGAACGCCAACCAAGTCTGGCAGCGCGTTGAACGAGCCTACAATTCGCCGCTTCATCACTTCGGCTTCCGCGGGGGAATCTCCCGGCTGGAATACCTCAGCCACCTTGCGGTTTCGATTGTCCGTAATGAACCGGCCAGAGGGCGCCAGAATCACTGGCGAGTCCGCGTAGCCCTGCACCACCTGGCCAGTCACTGCTGGCACCATATTTTCCTGTTGATTCATGTCCGACTCCTTGTAGGGTTGAGTTGCTGCTGGAGATGAGCAACGCCGGGACATATTGAGGGGCGGTCCAGTTGACACCTCCTCTTCTGGAGTCGACCATGAAAAAGCCCTCCGAACGCCTTGGTAGCGTAGGGAGGGGGGAGCTCTTCAGAACGGCGATGTGGAGCTGGGTGCGGTATCTGCGTCCCGTTGACGTAGAAGGCGAACCGAGTACGCTCCAGTTATCCTGTACTCCATCTCGGCAACAAGCGCGTCGACAGCTTTCTGGATTTCATTGGGAGGCATCCCGATGGGAATGATCGCATGGCAGGCCGCCAGTACGTTCTCTCCGGCACTGGTGAACTCACCGTTGCGGAGCCACCAGCGATTGCCCTCCTGATCGAAACTCAGCCAAACGCTGGCCTTCTTCGGTGCAACGACAGTTTCGAACGTCTTGCTGAAGGCATCGACAATGCTGTCCTTCTGCCAGCCGAGTTCCGCGAGGCAATCAATGATCGTTGATTTCACAGTCTCTCCTGAGATCGATAGGCTTTAGCACACCGGACGAAGCACGGTCTCCCGCAGCTCCTTGATTGCTTTGTAGACTGCAACCCGAAGGATGCGGTCAGCCGGCACACCGTTTCGATTCAGCGCGTCGCGGACAGCGATATCGAATTGAAGTTTGGACTTGGCAGCCTCAACGCGTGCTCGCAGATCTGGAGATGTCGAGTACACCATCTCCGCCTCGAGAGCTTCTTCAGTGACGAACATGCTTGCGCCGGTATCGGCGTCGGGGGATGCGCGCAGCGTCGCCTCGGCTTGTTCCTTCGTGCAGAAGCAATGCTCGACCACGCCAGCCTGGGATTCATGGACCAAGATCGCGCTCTTCAGGCCTTGCTGTTCCGATTGGTTAAGTGTCATTTCCCTTCTCCTTGTGGTGTGCGGACGGCGCCGCGATTGATCAGATGGAGAGAGATGCACCACACGCGGTTGCACGAACCTCGGCACGGGTGGGATGAGCCGACTGTTGGGGGGGGCGATCCAGTTGGCGTCCCCCAGCCCGGCCGGCGCACGCCAGCGCCAAAGAGAAAAGCCCGCTGCACGACCTAAGTCGCGTCAGCGGGCTTGGAGGGAGTTTCACGCAACAGATGCGTTCCGACTACGCGAAGAACACGTACCCAGTTTCCCGCACCTCCTTCTTGACTTTGGCCACGTGCATCAAGAAAGCCAGCTTCTCGCCGGTTCTCACTACACGCTCAACAGTCAGGAAGTCGTCGCGAATCCAAATGAATCGCTTTTCATCGGCCTTCTTCAAGAACTCCGACGTCACTGGCCCTTGTATCCAGCGTTTGGCAAAGCCGACAAGCGGCGTCAAATTCGGTCTCTGTCATCGCACATCCATATTGGGTTTGGTTTCACGTCAACCAAAACAAAGCTCCGTCTGCTGGGGATAGGTATCCTCCGCCGAGCCAGCTTTGCCCTTGGCCACTTTCAGCTCCAGCAAACTGCCGTAACGGTTCAGCACGCTGGTGGCATCGAGGCACTGGGCGTTGAGCCCGAGTAGCGCCGAAACCTCCGTGCGAACACCAGCCAGGAGCCCCGCCTCTTCCCGCGAGGGAAGGCACGTCGGCCAACCAGCCGTATAGAGTAGATGTTCCGGGATCGCGGCCTCTATCACCTGTCGCTGTGCCGCAACTGCCTTGGCCTTGTCGGCCCGGATTCGCAGCGACGGCGGCAGGACGTGGGGCGCCACGTCGGACAACCACCGGTTCCCCTGGAAGGCAAATGACGACCTTGCCTCCAGTTCCACCATGCGGATGTATGGCTCGTGGTTGTCCTCGCACATCGCGGAGGCTATCAGATCGGCCTCGGATGACATTATGCAGAAAGAACATGAGACCCTTGACATACCGTACTTCGTGTAAGCCTCATGGAGCTCGAGTTCCGCATCATGGATCGCATGCACCACGTCCTGGACAGGCCAGTCGATGATGGCGTTCCACGTCATCCCAATCCCACTCTTGCGGGTCAGTCCGGAGTTCGGCGCCGAGATCGGCATCTTGCTGCGGTTCTTGCTTTCCTGTCGGCGAATCCCCGTCACGTTGAGAATGTCTCCCTGCGGGAAGCGCTTTCGCAACGCACTGGATATGAGGTGTGTCTTCATTTCGCTCGTGCAGAATCGCATCGACGGCGTGCTCCAGGGAAGGATGAGCTTCACACAGGACATGTCCTCGTACCGCGAGACACTGTTCTGCCACCGTACTTCCCAGCGGTCCAGCATATCGCCAGCCTGCCGACGAACCACCAGCAGTTCCCAACCCAATCGATGTGCCAACCGCTCGCAGCTAGGCAGGCTATCCTTCCACTCGATACGGCCTAGGTCGGAATGCACCAGCAGCCGCGGTCCCTTGTGGCCGATCTGATCCAAGTGCCTTGCCACCGCAATAGCGCAGGCATCCGAATCCTTGCCGCCTGAGACCCCGACCGCCACCACCGCATCGCGGGCAAGCATGGATTCAACCTCTGGCGACAAACCAACCTGATTGGGCTTTCCGGCCGGGGCACCTTCCAGGAACTTCGGCGTGATGAAGCGAATTGCTTGTTCTTGCGTTCCTACGGACATGTCCATGTTATGAATCTCCCTGTGATGGAGGCCATGCGAGGCCTTGCCCGTAGGGGATGCAGCTCATCAAGCTATAACCCCTCGCATTTCCGCAGTATCATGTACGCATACTCCAGTTGTGCGCGTCGCACAAGGGAACACATCAAACGTGAAAGGCGTAGAGGGAGCAACACTGATGGCCGCAATCATGATCGTGGATGGATCTGCAGTTGGTTACGCAAATCAGTACTCTCACACCCTGACCGCGCAAGGGATGGAGGTACAAGCGATCAGCGGCACTCTCTGGTCGTTGTCCGTGCTGCTGCGCACCCACTACGACTTCTTCCCGGTTCTCGCCTGGGATGGCCGAGCTCAGTGGAGATATGACCTCTATGCCGACTATAAAAGTGAGTGCCTGAAGAGCGAGGCGTCGCGAGCTGCGCGGGCCTCTTTCGAGAGGCAGCGCCCCCACATTCAGACGATGGCCGGGAAGCTCGGGCTCATGCAGTTAGAGGCCCCGAACGCTGAAACGGACGATGTCGCGTTCCAACTCGCGAATGTCTTGGCCGCCGGTGGACATGATGTACTTATCGTGACCAACGATTCGGACCTGCTCCAAGCCGTCGGACACGGCATCGGTTGGTTCGATTCACGCGCAAAAAAGCTGATCGCCACAGCAGACGACTTGCATGACCATGTCGGGACGCCAGACCCTTGGACCTACCTTCAGGCCAAGGCATTGGCGGGCGACGCGTCTGATACCATAGAAGGTCTTCCGCGGGTAGGTATCCCAACCGCACTCAAGGTGTTTGGACAGCATGGCGGCTCCATTGAGAGCTTCTATGCACATGTCGAGGCCGGCAAGGTCGATTTAAAGAAGAAGACTCTCGGTGCCATTGCTTCGGCAGCAGGCCGGGCTACGTATGAAAGGAACATGAAGTTGATGGACCTTTCCCGAGCTCCCGTTCTCCGGGCATCCGACGTGACGGTTTCCTGCGAACCACTAGACGAAGTTGTCTTCTCGGACTGGGTGGAGCATTTCTCGCTGCAGGCGATCTTGCGCAATGTTGGTCAGTTCATCGAGCCGTTCATTGAGGCAACACGTCGGCCTGGCCAACGTGACCTGGAGGCTGCAATCGCTCGGCTTGGCACATGACGGACCCTCAAACCCCGGAAATCACGCCCCCACCTCGCCGCCCTGCTGGAGTTTTATGATGCCCCTCAACAAGGTCTTTGATCAAACCGTCAAGCTGCCAACGATTCCGCAGGTGGTGTACGACCTTGTCGAAATGACGCGGTACGAGAAAACTGACCTGTCCGATATCATCGATCTCGTTCGGCGGGATCAAACCATTGCCGCAAAGGTCATCCGTGTCGCGAACTCCAGCTTTTACGGAGAAAGCGGCCGAATCGCCAGCGTGGAACGTGCAGTGAATCTGGTTGGCCTGCAAACACTCCGCACCACGGTGATCACGTCTGGGGTTATGAGTGCCTTCCCACAGGTGGCTGGGATAAGCATGGGCAACTACTGGCGGCACGGCCTCACCAGTGCGTACATGGGGGCAGAGATTGCTGGCACCCTTGGCGTGGACGCCGAAGAGGCCTTCACCGCCGGGCTCATGCAAGGGCTCGGCGTCCTACTTATCCAGCTGAGACTCCCAGCGGAAGCCAAACAGATTGGCACTCTGGTGCACCCTCTGGATCTGGCCAAACGCGTAAGCGTGGAGCGAGAAATCCTTGGATTTTCCCACAACGATGTCACTGCGGAACTCTTGCTCCGCTGGCGATTCCCGCAAAGCGTTAGGACTGCAATCGCGGACTTCCCCGAGCCTGACCGCGCAGCAATCCTCGGTAAGATATTGCGTGCGTCTTCCGAGTACTCGTGGTACACCCTGTCAGGAGTAAGGGAAGAACTGATCATGGCATCGCTTGACAGCAAACTGGCATCGGCGCTGGGCCTCTCGCAAGAGCGGCTGGAACGTCTTCGTGGCCCCGTGCGAGATGCAGTTGATGCGATCGTGATTTCGAGCTGAGAGACCGTTTCCCGTGCAAACAGGACTTCGCCTTTACCAGGCAATCATCGATCAATCCCAAGCTCTCGGCATCGACTTCGATGCCGCGGCTCACTCATGTGGCGTGGGTGCCGACCTCCTCATGAGTTGTTTCGATGAGCCCACGCATACCAAGCCCCATGATCTCTATGACGTTCTGACGCGAAGGAGAATAGACGCAATCAGTTCGTTTCTGGACTGTTCTGGCTTCAGAGTATTTCTCCTCGCCGACGTTTTCAAATGGGAAGACTACTCGCTGATCTCGGGATCAGGCCTGTTTGCAGGCCCAAGCACGGCTGATGTCACACGAGCGAATGAGGCGGCCCTCTACCTCCACTCGGTGGTCAGTGCTGATGTTTTCGGGTCGCCCGAGTTCATCGTTGGCGAGTTTATTGCGGCCACTTGGTCAAAGACGCTTGCCGAAGCGTGCACCAAAGTTGCCGTAAGCTATCGCAAGCTCCTGGCCTGGAAGAACGGTGTGGCAACTCCCGAACTGAGCGACATCGAGGAGATCAAGTTGATGGCCTCTGCGATGGAGGTGGGTACCCCAATGGTGATGGGTGGCCTCGGCCTGCTGAAGTACGAGGATTTTCTGCTGCACGGCACCCGCATAGATATTGAGCATGAGCTCAATGCCGCGCTAGAAGTCGAGATCTGGTAGCCAATCGGTCGCGCTTTCGACGCACACCCAAAGCAGTTGCGTCCCCCGCTTTCAGCTGCTGACATGACTCACACGAACTCGCACAGGAGTTCTCAAAGTTCCATGCAACTTTGTGACTGTGGTGTCAAAGGAACCTCCAAATTTGGGACATGCGGGCAGACTATCTGGGCCTGAGACCACCAGCCCTTCGAGCGCTGCCCCGCCTCGCTCAACGGCTGTTTCTCCGCCGGAAGGTTCACGAATGCCCCGGGAACGGCACTCTGCACATCGATGAGGGGTCACAACAGTCAGCACCAACTCTGAGAAGAGTTGGTGGGTACTGTGAGAACTTTCAACGCCTCGCCCAATGACCATATCGAAGTCATTGGAATAACACGTATTGATAATCTGTCTGTTTGTTTGCTATAGTCAAGTCACTGTATGAAGCGACTCGACGGAGAAACAAGCATGACCTTGGATACCGCGGCGTTATGTGCGGACCTGCAGCAGCTCAAGATCCCTGCGCCCGATGTCCGCATGCTCATGTCCGTCTACGACATCGAGGGAGACCGCATTACGCAAGCCGTTGCAGATGTAAAGCAAGGCAATGAGCAAGCACTCAAATTCCTTCAGGGCATCTTCTTCTCGATTACGCCGAAGCTGAAGCAACGTCTACAGCGACTGAATGTCCGCATCCCTTCCCTGCGCGTGTTGATCGAGATCGGCAAGCACGAAGGGCCCCAGTTTGCGGCTCGACTCAAGAGATGGGATGAGACCGGCAATGAGGGGGATGACGCCCGCTATGTCAGGCTGACCATGGCCGAGTTTCTCGAGCTGGAGCGCTCAGGTTTTCGTCGGCGCTGCCAGGAGTCTAGCCCTACTCGACCCTCCGGCACCGGCGCTGAGGCTATCCCGGCTGGGCGGCCGATGGAACCGAGCAGGAGCGAGAGCAATCCCCCGCCGATGAGCTCTCTCTCTCTGTCCGAGGAGCCGGGGGTGGAAGAACCGGCAAGGCAGTCTGGCCAAGGCAAAGAGATCATCAGCCAGCACGTATATGGCGGAAGTGCCGCGGCATGCTTCTCCACTGACGTATCCCGCGCCGGCCAAGCAACTGTTCGTATCGAGGTGGCTCAAACCAGTGGTAATTCTCGGCAATACAACTGGACGGACAAGGTATCGATTCAGCTGTCGCAGCGAGAATTGCCGCTTGTCCTGGCAACGCTCATGCAATGGGTGCCGAAGTTTGAGGGCAAGGGGCACGGTACCGCAAACGAGAAGTGGTTCACCCTGGAGAATCAGGGCCCTAAGGTCTTCTTGTCGGTCAACTGCAAGGGCAAGGCAGTACGAGGGGTGCCAATTATGGCCGGGGACACCTACGCGCTCAGCACTTTGCTCATGCGGCAGATGCTACGGAATGACCCATTCTTGACCCCTGAGTCACTCCTCATGCTTGTGAGAACGCAGGGGGAGATGTTTTGCCGAGTGGCCGATACCGACTCCAACGGCCGGCACGGCGTGGCAGCAGGCACTACAGGTGCCGCGCGAGGACTGCGATAGGACACCACGGGCTGCTTCGACGATATGCAATCTTCGTAACTTACCCCCAACTCGGATTCAGGATTGCCGACGGCTCTGCCGGTCGCCCATAGAGATAACCTTGCTGGAGATCACACCCGTAGGCGATCAGAACTCTTGCTTGGTCGGCCGTCTCGACGCCCTCGGCAACTAGCTGAAGGTCCAGGCTCTTTGCCAGAGCGATGATCGCCTTTGTCAGGTTCTGAGTCTGCGAATCTTCCGCCAGGCCACTGACGAACGCTCGATCGATCTTGATAGTGTTCAGAGGGAATCTGGTCAAGTAACTCAGTGACGAGTAGCCAGTGCCAAAATCGTCCAGCGACAGGCCGACACCCATCTCTCGCAGCGCAGCGATCGTTTCGAATGCGGTCTCATCGTCTGAGATCAGAATACGTTCCGTGAGCTCCAACTCCAACAGGTGAGCTGGAAGCCCGGATTCATCAAGTGCCGAGAAGACGCTGTCGACAAATCTCGGATCGTTGAACTGCTTTGCGCTGACGTTCACGCTGACGGCGATCGGCTCAGGCAAGTCCCTGGCCCATAAGGCGGCAGTCCTGCAAGCCTCGGACAAGACCCAATCACCGATTTGCGCGATCGTGCCGTTCTCTTCGGCCGCAGGAATGAATTTGTCGGGAGACACGGACCCGAGACGCGTGGACTCCCATCGCGCAAGAGCCTCTGCCTTAACAACTTTGCGGGCAATAGGATCAACGATCGGCTGGTACAAGACGCGCATCTCATTGCGCTCCAGTGCGAATCGAATTTCACCGTCAATCTGCAGCATCTCGTGAACGCGTACGTTCATCTCATTGTTGAAGAACCGGAAACCGCTCCTGCCGCCAGATTTCGCCTCGTACATTGCGGTATCAGCGTGCTGCAGCAGCAGATCTGGCTCGGCTCCATCCCCCGGAGCTACGGCTACACCAACCGACGCTGTCACAGAGACCCGCCGGCCTGCCAGCTCGAACGGCGTCCGGAACTCCTCGACGATGCGCTCAGCGAGCAAACGACATTCCAGCGGTGAGGTGACCTCTGCAAGCAAAACAACGAACTCATCGCCCCCGAAGCGGGCAATCGTATCGCCATCGCGCACAAGGGACGTAAGCCGCTCGGCCGCGGCAACGAGGAGCTGGTCGCCGGTGCGGTGGCCCAGCGTGTCGTTCACTCTCTTGAAATGGTCGAGGTCAACGAACATTACGGCCACGTTCCGACCATCGCGCTTCGCACGGTGCAGGGCATTCGAGAGTCGATCCATGTACAGCCGGCGATTCGGCAAACCGGTGATCTCGTCAAACGTCGCTTGCTTTACCAGTCGGCTCTCGTACTGGCGCCGTGCAGTGATGTCGCGCATCTGGCCAAGTATGTAGTCGACGCCACCAATCTCTACGGCACTCAGCGTGTACTCCATCGGCACCATTCGTCCATCATGGCTTTCCGTCTCCAACTCAAGGATGTAGGGTTTCCCACGCGACGAGAACACCTGATCATTGAGGCGTGCGATGGACTTTGAAGTAGCTTGGGGGTTGATTGTCGCCAGGTCGGCACCGACCAGCGCCCTTTCGTCAGACGCGCCGAAGAACGTCGCGAACTGCCGATTGGCCACGAGAAGCTTCCCTGCCTTGTCGCGTACATAGAGGCCATCGGTAAGACGCTGCACAACGCGGTCGAAGCGCTGCTCACTTTCGGTTATCGCTTCTGTCCGGTGCATGAGCTGTCTCAGCTGGCGATGCATTACAACCAGGAGTAGTGCAATCACGCTTAGTGAAGCGTAACCGATACCTATGATTCGCTTCGCATCAGCGTGCCATTCGCTATTGACGACTTGCTCGTCCATCGAGGTAACGACCAAAAGTGGGTAGTCCTTGACACGCTCGAATGCCATCAGCCGTCGGACGCCGTCAACAGCGCTCGCGCCAACTGCCACCCCCGACTGCTTGCCCGCCATCTGCGGACTGATCTCCGTCTCCGTGTACTGTTTCAAGTAACGGAGGACGCCGGGATCTGGTAGGCGCGCAACTAGGTTTCCCCTCTCGGCTCCCAGCACCGCGACGGTCACACCATCTTTGCGAAGAGCCTCCTTGCCAACAAGTGCGATCGAGGAAATATCAAGGGGTGTCAGTACAGCCCCGAGAAACGCGCCTGTTTGGTCGTTGATTCGCTTTACCGCATACACCTTAACCCGGTCGCCCGAGTCTGACAGTATCGGGCCAACGATCTCTGTGCCCGCAGTGCGCTGATACTCAAGCTTCTGCACGGCGAGTTGACCTGGCAGAAATGAGGCCGGAACCGGATCGTCGTACGTATGCAGCACAGGGACGCCGGCCTTCCCAACAACCACGATACCTTCGATTGCGGTGCCGACTGCGGCTGCACGAACTTGACTGAGCGCGTTGTCCGCGCCTCCAGGGCCCGCCGTCAGCAGTGATTGACTCGCCAAGCCCGCCGCCGATAGCACTTCACCTATCGAGTCCAGATAGCTCTTTAGCTGTGCTGCAGAAGCAGACGAAAGGACAGTTAGATCCCTGGACGCATCATTCAGCGCCTGCGTTCGACTGTCGTTGATCTCGTACGCTACGAGGCCAGTCACTAGTGTGCCGATGACGGCGCCAACATAGACGAGCGGCAAGAAGACCCGCGTGGTGGCCTTTTTGCTTCGACCGTGTCGTTCTGTCATGGAAACACTGGGCATGTCGATTCGAGGTGAAAGTTTGCGAACGTTATTACAAGTACGTGTTATGAATTCTAACGCGCATTCGTCGTTTGTGACTCTCGAATCGCAGGTTCGGGTAGGACTGGTGCCGTGTAGCTGGTCCCATAAAGGGGACCGCAGGCGTACGACACTCCCATTTTTGCTAGCATCGAAGCGACTTCAGCGTCCTTGACGCCCGTGGCCACGAGCTTGATGCCGAGATTAGCCGCAACGGCCGTGGCGGCGGTAACGAAGGCGAAGGCATCGTCCCGCCCAGCCATAAACGGCGCTTGCGATCGGTCGAGGATTGCGCCTTGTACTCCGGAAGTAATGAGGCGCGGCAATGACGCTAAGCCGTTGCCATAGTCAGATAGGAACACCTGGACGCCGAACGTCGCGAGATCACTGATCGCTACCGTGGCCTGTGTCCAGTGTTCTGATTCAACGGGTTCCAGAATGCTGACGCCGAGCGCCCATTTCGTCGGAAGAGCGTCGACCGCTTCTCGCAATGTGTTGAGAAATCCGGGCCTCGTGAAGCTATCGCGGTGGACAGGCACGATCAGCAAGCGTGGGGCGGGAATAGCTTGGCAGGCGCGAAGATCTGCGAGCAACGATCTCAGCACGCACTCGTCGGCCAGGGCAGAGATGCGCGTCTCTTCAAGTATGGCGCTCAGACGAGCGAGTGGGATGTACCGCCCATTGCTGCTGACCAGTGGCGTTACGATAGCGCCGACGATGACGTTACTCTTCAGACAGACCATCGGGGCGTAGTTCAGCTTCAAGTTGTCGGCGCCGAACGACGTTCTCAGGGCATCGGCTTGCTCGCGCAAACTTTCGAGTTGCCGTGAACAAGCTTCATTCGCATAGACAAAATGCTCGGCGTTTGCTGTTGCCGCGGCCTTCTTAGCCGAAGCGACCAAGGCGTCACTGGTTTCCGCATCGACGGGGAACAGCGCGATGCCTGTCCGTGCGCGAAGCCGCAGCGTCTCTCCGCCTGGCGTAAGCGGCGCTTCATAGCATGCAGCTATCCGACGCGCAATGATCGCAACGTCAATCGGCTCGGACACATTTCTTGCCAGTACAAAGAAGCGACCGCTGCCCTCCGAAGCGACTGAGTCGGAATCGCGAATGCTCGTGGTCAATCGATCTGCCGCCAGTGCGCAAATCGAGTCATCAAGCGGTGCCCCTTGAGGAGCGGAGAGCTGCACCGCCAAAACGGCGTGGAATTGGTCGCGATCGCTCTCGGACAGGAATAGTCGATCGAGTCTGTCGCGAAACGCGTGCATGTTTGAGACGTTCGTGACCGGATCGATGGTGGCCGCCTCAACAACTCGAGCCTCGTAGGCCTTTCTCTCGCTGGCGTCATGAATTGTAATGACGAGACCATCGGTTCCGTGGAGGCCGTTGCCACAGATGCGGACTTCGGCATGGAACGAAGAGCCCGCAAGGGTCGGCAAGCAGCCCGCCCACTCGTGGGATGCCTCTTGGCGTGGATTTCCGCCCGCGCCTAAAGGCGAGCCCTTCCATACCTCAGGAGGGAGCAAGGTCTGAATCTGCTGGCCAATCAGTTGATGGGTTGAGGTGGCAGCTAGAGCAATAAAGGCATTCGAGTTCGCAAAGCGAATCGTGCCCTTTGTGTCGGTAGCAATGACGGCCTCACGTAGCCGCGACAAGACGTCGACGAACATTGCTTCGCCGCGTTCCGCGGACTCGGCGACACGTTCTGTTTGCTTAACCTGGCGGAGGATTGTGGCAATGAGAAGCCAGATCAGGCCTATGCCGGCCGTTGAAAGTACCGCGAGGTACGATGCGCGGCGCTGCCAGGCCGTGTTCACAGTCTGCGTCGGCAATGCGATCTGTAAGGCAAGCGGTGCGCCCTCGATCCGTGTTATGACGCTCTCAGCGGCTGCGCCGGCGGGAAGCTCGCGAATCGGAGCGTGGCTCGCGGCTTTACCCCATGCGTCGAACGCTCCTTGGCGAATCTCCTGCGAATCAAAGCGAGCGGACTCTGGAAAGCGATAGAGGATGCGACCCTCTTCAGTGGCAAGTGCGACCTGGTAACCGGTATCGCGTGTGATCGCGGCCACTGTCTGCGCGAAGGGGGCGAAGTCAATCCAGGATGTTGCGAGCCAACGGTATTGGCCGTTGCCGCCAAGTAGGCCTTCAGAGATTGAGATTTGGTACGGCAGGCCCGGAACTGGTCCATCAACGATATAGCTGACTGCTTGAGTCAGGAGGTCTTTGCTCGGCGCTAGAGGAGCTTGTGGCTCAGGAGAGCCTGAAGTATCGAGCTCAAGTGCACCAGTCAAGGTGTATAGGAAGAGTCGGGCAACGCAGGTGTTCTCGGTTGTTGCCCTTGCGATTGCAAACCGTTCTTGAATGCTGAGAGCGTTGCTGTCGCCATTCAAAGTGCGAGCTACCTGTCGAACAACGGTCTTCTGGCTCCTCAGGATCTCAGCCGCCTGTCGAGTCAGTGCGGATGAGAAGACCGCCAGGCTCTCTCGTGCTTCAGCGTATTCCCGTCGCCTGAAGTCAATCACTTCGTGGATGGAGATGCTCGTAAGCAAGAGGCTCGACAGAACGCCTGCAGCAATGGCAAGGCGGCGAGCCGATCGGCCGCCCGTACCTTGTGATGGTCTCTTCTCCTCCACTGTCCGCTCTCGGACCTCTGGCCCGCCCTCATATAGTGAACGCGCGATTATAGGGACGTGTCGCCTCGCCCGATCCGTGGAAAAGGGGCAAAAAAAAGCCCCACGAAATCTCTCGTGGGGGCATGTTGCGGTTAGATGAAGTCAAATCCCGGATGTCCTGCTGCTTCCTGTGACGGGGCCGGTTGCCTGGGGGGAGCCTTTTGCTCCTGGGCGGCTGCCGGCGTTTGCGCGCGCTCACTGTTCGCAGCGGCTTTCTTCTCCACTACTGAGATGCTGATGTAAGGGTTGTCGCCCTCCTTCGTTTTCTTGCGCCAGCCGGCGATTCGCATCTCTCGGCCGAAGCCAAAGCTGCCGGCATAGTCAGGGGAGCTCTCCGGCCTGTCCTGCTTCTCTTCCTTGAAGAGGGTTGCAGGAATGCCGCCGATGGACAGCGAGTAGAAATCTTTGCCGCTGTTATTTTTCCGCCAAACAGCGACATCGAGCCGGAGCGAGTTCTTCTTCTGTTCGTCGAGGGGAAACTCCATCCACCCGAGGAACAGCGGGTCCTTGTCGGACGTCTTTGCGTGGTTCGGGAAGATGGAGCCTTCGCCGGCTTTGAGGATCAATGCGATTGACATGAGGTTCTCCTGGAAGCTCTGAGGTTGGATGTCCGAGGCAAGCTTGCGGGTTGCCCTGGTACTCCGATATGGCTGACAACAGCGTGTATCGGCCGCCTAGCGCAGGAGTCCTTGGGAGTTGCATGTCTTGCGTGCGATCGCTCGTCTTTGGATGGCCCCCGTCACTGATTACAGTTCCGGGGCTGGCATACCGTGGTAGCGCCACTTTTCACAGTGAAAACGGCGGCGCGTTCAGAGATGAGTACCCAATGCGCAGTGAGCATTGCGCATTGGGTATTGAGCACTGCCCAGGGCGCATTACGTATTGCGCAGTGCTTCGGCCAGTAAGACCCGCAGGAACGCTGCCGAACAAGGCGGGTGGTGCAATGCGCATTGCACGATCGAGAAACGTGTTCCGCCCCTCCATTCAGCCGACAGGCAAGCAAAGATCTGATCCGGAACTCGCCCTCCCCGCGTACTGATGCTCCAGGCTGTCTACGCCTCGCGGCAGCGGTGAAAGGTGTAACGATTTGGCCCGCAGACCCGCAAAAGTTTGCGGAGGTGCCCCATGGAGCACTACCTAGGGTGATGCGTTTTGGACCGCAAAGCCCGCTCCCGCGGGCAAGGTGTAACGGTTTGGTGGACCGTGGCGCAATTTGCGGAGCTTTAGTGAGTGCTTCCTATCGCTAGATCTCGCTAATTGTTGTCATAACCTTGCCGGTTGAACCCCGCTGGGAGAAATTGCGGACCAAACCATTGCACCTTTGCGCAGTGCAGGTGCTGTAAGAGATGCTGGAATCAGTGGCCAATCTTTGCGGACCAAGTCATTGCACCTTTCGAGGCGAGTGCTTATTTGTCCTCACATTTTGCGGACCAACGGATGCCACCTTGCGCGTGTTTGAGCCTGCGCAGAGCTGCTAACGCCGCTGATTCGCCATGGTTGCGGACCAATCGACTGCACCATAGCCGGTACTCGTGCGGTTGCGGACCAATCAGATACACCATATTGCCTGGGGGTAGCGGGCCCATGACGCGCTAGGGTTTCTGCGGACTAAAGAACTGCGCTATCGGTTCTAGCCCCCTGCGGGCCAATTCATTGCACCATGGTAGAGAGTCCGTTTGCGGACCAATAAACTACACCATGTCGTTGAGAGGTACTCTGCGGACCAATTGACTGCACCATGTGCCCAGTCTCTTGCGGACCAATACGTTGCACCATAGCGGCAAGTGAACGCCGATTTTGCGGGCCAATACATTGCACCTTTCCCCCTGGGGCTTTGCGGGCCAATACATTGCACCCATACCGATATGGAAGATTGCGGACCAACTGATTGCACCATGGGGTTTAGAGAGGGAGGGTTGCGTCGAGTTGATTGCATCTCTGTGTGGCGGAGCTCATTGCGGTCCAACAGATTGCACCGTACTGCGATAGCGGTCGCGGTGACGAAGCGGCAAGTGCCGATGGCTGTGGATAAGTACCGGTGGTTTTGACGTTCCGCATTTTTCTGCGGAGAGCTAGCAGCTTTGTTTACGTAAACCAACCAACGTATACGGGTCTCGTTTTGCTTAAATAATTCAATGGCTTACGAGCAGCAAAGTGTTAACTGTTGGTGCCAAGGTGATATCTGTTGGGGGATTGGTGTACCGCATTGGGCCGCAAAGGTGTAAGAAATTGGCTTCCTACGGTGCTATCCATTGGTGCCAAGGTGCAATGAATTGGTGGAAGGTGTTAACCGTTGGCTTGATGTGCGTATATCCCGGAAAGGCGCGCCCAGTCTAGGTTTCCGGGGAGTGGCGCTCAGTCATGGTGGCATCAGTTGGTTCGACGGTGTCATTGATTGGTGCCTCTTGGCAACGGTGTTGCGCAAAGGTGCAATCGTATACTTGACTCATTACACCATTACGGAGATATTACGGCAGTCTCTTAGTGCATTGGGCGCACTCTGCCATGTCTAATCTCCCAAAAAACATCCAGGAGCAGCTGGGTTTCGATATCTTCAACGCTGTCCGCGAGGAGCTCGGGCCTAGTACCGCAATCACTGAATCCACGCGCGACATTGGGTACCGCAAAACCAATGTTCTGATTGACGTCACCCCTATGTCCCTCGTGGCAAGGCGGGCCATCAATGCGTTGTGGCTCACGGTGTCGGAGAACCCGGATCTTGAGCATTACGATATCGAGCTCGGCTACTTCAAATGGCTCGCTAAGTTCGAAACATCGAACAACGTCGCGCACCTCAAGAAGGCCCTGCGCGAGTGCCAGAGCTCATCGGTTCAAGTCTCTGTTGAGCGCAAGGGCGGCGGCGACCCGCAATGGGTGTCAGTGCCGCTTCTTGGTTCTGTAGGGATCGCAGGCGGGCGCGTTGTGTTCAAGGTCGACGAGATGATCCGTCGACAACTCAAAGATCCGAAGCGCTATACCTATCTATCCTTGCGCATGTCTGCGGCACTCAGCCAGTACGCGTACATCCTGTATGAGCGTTTGGGCGCCCTTCGATTCATGGGGACTACGAACTGGCTTCCGATCGAAGAGGTCAGGAAGTGGGTCAATGCTGACGCGGTCAAATCACTCACCGAGTACAAGCAGTTCAAGCGGTTGGTTCTGGATAAGAACATTGCCCAAATCAATGAACTGACCGATCTCTACGTTGAGTACGAAACGAAGACCGCGCAGGGTTCGCGACGCGTTGCGGCGATTCGATTCAAGCTTAGGGACAACGCAGAGGGCAAGCTCGTTCTGGACTTTGCGCAACCACATGAGCTGAAGGATCTGTATGAGACTCTCGTTAAGGGCTTTGGGCTGAGCACCAGGCAGATCAATGAGATCATCAGCAATCGCGAAGTGAACACGGATGAGCGAATCCGTGCGGCGATTGAGCTCGTGAGGTACCGAGTCAAAGTTGGAGGGGTGAAATCGCCTGGTGCCTACCTAATGACCGCGATCAAAGAGGGTTGGGCACTTAGCGAAATGGAGCGCGAGGCGGCGTTTGGTAGCCCAGCCGAAGCAGTCCCGAGTAAGCCAATGGTACCGGTCGCTGAGATCGAGTTTGCGCGCAATCTTGAGCGCGATATCGAAGAAGGTCTGGCTATCTTCGCCTCGATGACGGACGACGAACGACTTGCTGTCCTTGATGGACTGTACAAGGAGACTACGTTCCAGATGGCTGCGCGGCGGCAGAAGGTAAAGGCTAGGCCGGATGAGGCGGCAATCATGGCTCGTAAGGCACTGAAGGTCGAACTGGCCCAATACGTGAAGCGACAGGCAGAGGAACAGAAGGCTGCCTGACCTGCCCTCCTCAATACATGCGAAAGACCGCCGCCAGAGTGCGCGCGGTTGAGCTCGTCGAGCTTGCTAGTGCTTCCCTACGCGAGGCACGAAACCTCCCGCCTCTTTCTCGAAATTCCCGGTGTTCATTCTTGGTGTCCTGCTGAGTGCAACCTCGGCAAGCCGATATCCAATCTCGCGATGATCACGTTTGACCGAATGGCTAGTGCTCGGAGAAGTGCCCAGTGTGCTCTCCTGCCATTTGCGAACTGCAACTAGCTCCTCGTTTCTCACAATAGCGATACATAACACGTAGCAATAGTTGTATGGTATTCCTAATGCCCGGCCGGCGATCGCGTTCGTTTTCACCGTGAAAATTGTGATGCCGCTGGTTTCGCGGTGAAAACGCGATGACGCACAGAGTACGCAATGTGTAGTGCGCTCTGCGCAATGCGCAGAGACTGGGCGTTCTCCTAGCGCGCCTTGGCTGGGAATGCAACGCGCCGAGCGGTTTCGTCGAAGACCAGCCTGGCGTAGGCTCGTGCGTCCTCGCCCCTGAATGCTGACGGCAGGCTTGAAATTGCTTCCTGACCGCAGGCGCCGATTGAGCGACCATTGACTTTTCACGGTGAAAAAGCTCCGCTCGCACCAAGGACGGTGATGCTTTTGAGACGTTGAGGGGGCCATCAACGTTGGGATTTCACCGTGAAAACCACGCCGCTGGACGATTGCGCAGCGAGGGCTACCTGGCGCTTTTCACCGTGAAAGATCGAGGAGCGCATCCACATAAAGGCCTGCCGGCATTTCCGCTTCCGGGACAAGGCGTTGGCAGCGTCCAGCTGAGTAGCCGCCGTGGCAGTTTTCACCGTGAAAATCTAGCCGCTGGGCGCGTATGCACCTGGGGTGGCCTGTCAGCGAATCTTCACCGCGACGCTCCCATGAGCGAGTTATTTGAAGTGGGCCCAATTCGCGTGGGCAACGCCCGCCCTAGTTGGCGCCGGCGCAGATTTCACCGTGAAAACGCTGGGTAGAATTCGGGCGCGAAATGCTGGCGGTGATCCAACCAGTTTTCACGGTGAAATCTCTCGCGAATCCCCCCGGGGGCGTTGTCGTAAGTTCGCCGCTGCGCAGTCCCCGCGCCCGCAGGACAGGCCAAGCCCGTTCCGGGCTGGGATACCGTGAATGCTCTCGCGCTCTAGGCGGCCCGGAGAGTTGGTCGAGAGCAAAAAAAGCCCGCGTCATTTGCGCGGGCTTTTCACGGTGAAATCGAGGCGGCTATGCTGCCTCGTCAAGGTCATCCGCTGCAGCCTCGGAGAGGAATTTCTCGATCGTACGGAGTAGCAGCTCCGGATTGACGTCTTTCGGACACTTCAGAATGAGGTTCCGCCCGTCGATCTTGGCGTCAGCGACCGGTTTCCCGGACATCTGCAGGCGGCGTGGGATCACGACAGCCGCGGGGTTCGTGAGCTTCCGGGCCTCGGCCTTCAGCCAGTTCAAGGCATTCTCCTGGGACATGCCCTTTTCTACCTTAACAACGGCCGCTATCACCAGCTCGGTGCAGCCCTGCTCATGGAACGCGACGAAATCAGCCACAACCTTAGTGCCAATCAGCCCCGGCCTCTGCATGAGCATGTCAATCACTACCTGCGGCAACTTGAAGTAAGCCAAGCACCGACTGACGGTGGCCATGCTTCGACCGACACACCGGGAGATATCCATTTGGTTGAGGCAATGCCCCAACTTCAGCAATCGCTGATAGCCCAGGGCTCGTTCGAAATCAGACAGGTCTTCCCGGGCATCGTTGTCCGTCATTGCGAGGATCGCGGCTTCCTTCTCGCCAAGATCACGGACAAAGCCTGGAATATATGCCTCATGCTTCAGTTGGAACGCCCTGAAGCGACGCTCGCCGGCAATGAGCTCAAAACGACCGTCATCCTTGCGTCGGACGGTAATCGGATTGTTCAGCCCAACGAGATCAATGGTGCTTGTCAGCGAAGCAAGGGCGTCTTGATCAAAGACGAGCCGAGGCTGATGTGGGCTGACATCAATCTGGTCCATCGGCAACATCTGCTGGGACCCAATGGGGATGTGAAGGGCCTTCGGGGGGGGCGAAACCCCCGATGCACCCCCAGAGACGGGAGCTGTCCGAGGCGAAGGACTCGGAGTGGGTGCAGCAGCTGGTGCCGGCGTGCTCTGCAGCGGGGGAGGGGGGGCAAGCGGATCTTCGTCCAAGATTCCCTGCTCGCGCAGAATCTCCGACATCGGCCGATTCAGATTGGCCGATGGCATCTCCGCGGGTACGACAACCCCCTGGATATGCTGAGGCGGGGCCTCAGCGGCTGGCGGCCGTGCTGCATCGTGGCCGAGGCGTCGGGATTGTTTCATTTAGCGACCTCCGTAACTGCGCGGATGCGCGCGACCAACTCCTCGAAGACTTCCCGCATTGCCCCGAGCGAATTTTCAGTGCCGGTGCGCCAGAGCGACAGCGGAACGCCGTCCTCGAGGCTCTTGGAGTAGTCCTCCGAATGGTACAAGCGGCTCTCAGTCACCTTACCGGGAAACAGGCTGATGAGGCTGGCCATGTTCCGTTCAACGCGCGGCCGGTTGCGAACGTACATCGTGGGGATCGCGACAATCTCCGGCGCACGCTTGAAATCCTTGGCGAACTCACCCAGCCGGAACGCGAGACGGGAGAGTGCCCGGAATGAGAACTTGTCCATGCGAATCGGGCAGATCAGGAAGTCCGCAGCCACCATCGAGTTTCGGGAAAGCAGCGAACCCGCTGGTGCGTTGTCCATGATGATCACGTCATAGCTGGACAAGTTGCAGTGGGGCAGGGCGCCAGTGCGAGCCTGCTCGAAGAACAGCGAATAGCGGAAGTCCGAGCCATTGGCGCTGCGCAGAGCAGAGTCCATATCGTCCAACGAGTCTTCCGCAGGGATCAGGTGCGGGCCGTGCTCACCAAAGGGCTTCTTGACGACCTCTTCAAGCGACATCGGTTGGTAGAAGTTGCCAACGCGCATCAGGTTGCCGATGTGCCCATTGATGGACCTTTCGCCAGGGATACCCATGTCAATGAGTTCTTCCGCCGTAAGGTCAGGGTCATAGCCCATCATGGTCGACACGTCAGCTTGCTGATCATTGTCGATCACCAGCACCTTCAAACCCATCAGGGAAAACTGAATGGCCAGGTTGCAAGTGGTGGTGGTTTTCGCGGTACCGCCCTTCGGGACGAAGACCGAAATGGTGATGGGCCGCGTGAAGCCCTTGATGTGCTTGCTCTCTCGCCGAATTCGCGCGATCTGAAAGATATCGTTCAGCGAGTAGTTGCGGACTTCGACCGACCCCCGGGGCACCCGAGAAATCTTCAGGTCGTTGTCGCGTTCGATGATCTTGAGTGTTTGTGGGCTAACCCCTAGTGCTTCGGCAGCAAACTGAGGCGGGTAAGCCAGGCTCGCAAAGTCCGTATAGGGATAGGGATCGATTTCTACCTCAGTTGCGGTCATAGGCAACCCTCCAAGTATGAAACGTCACAAAATGCAGTTTGAGCCGATTCTAGGGGCTAGATGGTAGCGGGGCAAGGAAAAACGTCACGTTCTATATGGTGTGAGTGGAAAAAACGACGCAATACCATATAGAACTGATCGCGCCGGGGAGGACGATGTGGAACGTCAGGCACTTGACGAGCCGTGCCGGCTTTGATCTAGGCGGGTGAATCTGACGAGGTCGACCAACGAGCAGAAGCAGCTCGGACAGGGAGCTGTCGAGCAAGTGCCTGCCACGTACCTTCTGGTGTGGTTTAGTGCCGTGCTGGCCAATGAACTACACCACAGAGGGATCAGAAATGTTGCAAGAGGGAAAGTACGACAGGACAGTCCAACTGCAGTGCCCCACATGTGGCGGCACTGACTTCGCCAGCATCGAGAACGCGCCAGTTCCGGAGCTGCTGAAGTGCACGCGTTGCGGACGTGAGATTTCCCGCGAGAACCTGGTGAGCGAGAACGGTGCTCACATACAAGCCCATGTAGATGAGGTGAAGGCAGAGGTAGTGGCTGACATCAAGAAAGAGATCGCCAACATCTTCAAGGGCTCGGGGTTCAAGCTGAAATGACTGAGAGCGACTTCATCGCAGCCGCGGCGCTGATCGTTTCCGTTGTCGGTACGGGCGCGTCGGTGCTCTTCAACCATCGGCAGAAGGGTGTCAATCAGAGCCAGAAGTTGCTGAACGAGCGTCTGCTGGCCAGAGAGGAGGCGGAAGCAGCGGCAGAGAAAAAGGCTGACGTGAGCACTGCGTTTGCCATGCGCGGTTCCAACGACAGGCGCTTCAAGGTCTTCAACCGGGGACGGGCCGCTGCCAGGAACGTACGCATCGAGTTCGTGGACGGCAATAGCATTCTGGTCGAGTCACAGGTGCGCAGCACGTTCCCGCTGGAGCGGCTGGAACCACAGTGCGGGGTGGACCTGATTGCAACTGCCCATCTAGGGCTCGCGGAACGGAAGTTCCAGGTGAAGATCTCCTGGGAGGACGAGACTGGGCCCCAAGAGAAAATCGAGTGGCCCACGCTCTAGGCCTCGACGGCTTTCTTGCGCGGTGGTGCCGGTGCTGCCTCGGCCACCATGGCATCAGCCGGATAGAGCCGCAGGAAGCTGCGGGCGAGTTCCGGATCGCGGCAGTTCAACCAATCATCCCACTCGTCGCGAGGCAAGATCACTACGCTGCGTTTCTCTTTGCCTGGCGCGTGCATGCGCCGCATGAGAGCATGGGTTTCGGCCGCAACCGTTGGCATCGTGAAGGTGGCCGAGCCGTCCGGCCAATCGCGCCACAAGCCGGCAATGGCGAAGGGCTCGCCATCAGGTAGCCCGATACGCCACCGCACGGCCTTGCCTGTCTCCCAGCAGGGCTCATACACAGCGGTGGCCCCCACAAGCGCGAGCCGGCATTCACGCCAGTACTTTGCAAACGACTGGAGCTTGCCAATGGTTTCCAAGCGGGCGTTCATGGTGTCGTAGTCCCGCACCTTTGGGGGAGCGCCAGTCCGTTGCATCGTCTCCTCATTGCGCCGCTTTATCTCCGCTTTGGGCACCATCCCAAAACCTGCCAGCACGCATTCCCGTTGGCCGTGGTCGCCGGCGCGGATGATCGGGGCAGGGTAGTCTCGCCACGCCTCTGCACGCCATTCGTCGGAAGGCGGCTCGACGCCGAACACGTCCGTAAGCGGTCTTTTAAGGGCGCCCCTTGCGGCCGCCGGCGGTATCCGCTAGACGGTTGAGGGCTTGAGCCTCCAGGGCAGCAGAGCCTCGTAGTCGTCGGCGGTCTGTGCGTGTGGCAACGCCTTGAACAAGGCAACGAGATACTGATACGGATCGACGTCGTTGGCCTTGCAGGTTTCCACCAGCGAGTAAAGACTTGCGCTAGCGTTGGCACCGGCCACGGTGTCGCAGAAGAGGAAGTTTCTCCGTCCGATCACGAATGGCCTAATCGCGTTCTCGCAGGGATTGTTCGAGATCGGCCAGGTTCCGTTCTCGATGTAGCGCACGAGCTTTGGCCACTGCCCATGCAGGTAGTGCAGCGCCTTGCCGAACAGGCTTTGCGGCAGCACGGTATGCAGATGTTGCAGCAGCATCGTTTCGATCTCGGCCAGCAGCGGCTGGCTTTGTTCGGCGCGAACCTGCTGCCGTTGTTCCGGCTTCATCTTGAGCGTGTGGCTTTCGATGGCAAACAGCTTGCCGATGCGCTGCAGGAATCCGGTGACCGGGTGGTCGGGGCGCTTGTCCTTGGGCAAGGCTTGCTCCGCCTCGACCAGGTAGCGGCGCGCGTGTGCCCAGCATCCGAGATGCACCAACTGATAGGTGTTTGCGACGTCGTCGTATGGTGCATAGCCGTCGGTCATCAACACCGCCCCAGGCTTGATGCCGGCATAGAGAGCCGTAGCCTGCTTTGTCTCGCGTGTCGGGCTATAGGCAAACAACCGTACCGGCGGCCCTGTGCCATTCATCTGCGCCCATAGGAAGCTCTTTCTCTGGGCAGGCCTGCCGGGCTCCTTGAGCACCTGTACCGTTGTCTCGTCACCGTACACGACGTCTGCTTCCAGCAGATGGTCACGCAGCAGGTTGATGATTGGCTGCACCGCCTGGCCTACTCGCACTATGCTTGCGGCCAGGGTGCCGCGAGAGAGGTCCCCGCCGAAGCGATGCAGCAGCGCTGCCTGGCGGTACAGCGGCAGGCCATCCTGATACTTCGAGGTGATGCACCAGGCCAGCGCCGATTCGGTAAGGAGTCCCTTGGGAATAATGCGCGCCGGTGCCGGCGTCGTCTTGATGCCGCCGTCGCAGCATGGGCAGGCGTACTTGACCCGCTGGTGCTGGATCACGCGGACCTGCTGCGGCACGATGTCGAGCTGTTCGCTGACCTCGACGCCAATCTCGACCAGAGCCTGGCCATCGAGGGGGCAGACGCGTTCCGATTCGGGTAGTTCGTGACGAACCTCGACACGGGGCAGCGCCGGGTCGAGCGGCTTGCGGCCGCGCTTCTTGCGTTTGTGTCCGGCCACTTCGGTCTCGGGCGTACCTTCTTCTTCCTGCGCCGGCTGCGCGGCCGCCGTCGCCAAGGCCTCGGCCTCATTGAGGAACAAGTCCTTCTGCTCCGAGCCTCGCGCCTCGCTCTTTGCGGCGAACAGCTTACGCTGAAACGCCTTGAGCTGTTCCAAGAGCAGGTCTCGCTGGACCGTCATCACACGCAGTTCGCCCTTGATTGCCTCGCGTTCCGCGAGTATTGCCTTGAGCTCGCGCTCGGCGTCTCGCAACAGTTGCAGCTCGGCGGCGGTAACGGTGACGGGCGTGGATGGCATGGCGGGTTAGACCGCTGCCGCCAAACAGCGTTCACGCAGCGCGATGGTATTCTCGGTGCGGGTGCCGGCGCATCGCCTCGATGTCGATTCCCTCGAGCAGCCAGTGCAACTGTTCGACCGTCAGCGTAGCCACAGCCGCCTCGCGTGGCCAGGCAAACCGGTCCGCCTCCAATCGCTTCAACAATAGCCAGAAGCCGTTGCGATCCCACCCGAGAATCTTGATGCGATCGGCCCGCTGGTTACGGAACACAAATACAGCCGATGCAAACGGATCCAGCCCGAGCGTCTGCTCGACCAGCAGTGCCAGGCCGTTGATGTTCTTACGGAAGTCCACTGCGTCGCGATGCAGATACACCCGCAGCTCAGCGTCGAGCCGAAACATCAACGGTCTCCACTCAGTGCTTCGATCATTGCCTTTACGAGCCCAACGTCTCGCTCGCTGCATTCGAGCTCAAGTGATACACCGTTGGGCAGCTTTGCGCTCAAGAGCGCCAGCGGTTGCGCTTGCCGCGGTGGCGGATCGCCAGTCGCTGATGCCGCTTCGTGACGCGGCACCGCAACCTTTGCAAGTGTCTCGATTGGCCGCGAATCCTGAACCTCCTGGACAACCGGCACGAATGCCGGCAACGCACCTCGCGCCTGCACTGAATCTCGGTAGTCCCGAATCCATTTGCGCAACTGGTTAGCGTTGATACCGGCCTTGAGCGCCGTGCCCGAGACCGATGCTCCCGATTGAAGACAGAACTCAATCAGACGCCGCTTGGCCGCTGGCTCGTAGTCGCGCTTCCCATTGGAGCGGACTCGCACCGCCTGCAGCGGAAATAGGTCAATCTCGTCTTGGATCATGTTTGCGTCCGCAAAGTCTTTGCGGACGCTAGCCTGCCAACGTTCAGCCTTCAATACCAGACGTCGTCAATTGAGCGCTTACACACGTCCCGTAACACCTGGCGTTGCACGGGGGCGTAATTCACGCACATGACTTGTCTCCGTTGTCGGGTGGTGGTGATGGTACCTTGCCGCGCCCGCGTACCACGTCAGCGCGGATGGGCGTGTCCATTTCTGCCTGCGTGATCGGCCGCAGCAGCCAGGCCTGGCGGTACTCCCTCAGATCGAAGTCGGCCCGCTCAAACCCCGTCAGGATCATGTCGTCGGAGGTGAGTTTCACTATCCGCGCGTCGTACAGAACGCCGAGCTCCGCCACGTCCTGGTGCTTGCTGTAGGCCATGAACGCATGAGCCATCACGCGATGGGCGCGCGTATCCATGCGGTCCTCGATCAACACCTGGCCGCGCCATAGCGACTGCCCGCCCCACCATCCACGGTGTAGTCGGCGCCCCTCCTGACAGAGTTTCATGACTTCGAATAGCACTGTATAAATATACAGTATCGAAGGGGCGGGCGAGGCAGTGCGTTGGAATGAGATTGCTCGTGAACAATGCAAGAGAACCGGCACGCTGAGCCACTGAAGTGTGATCTATCAGGTTCTCGTCCCGCAGCATCACCAACGTGGCCCGGCTGGTCTGCATCGGTGTTATCCTGTCATGTCACTTGGCGCCTTGGACCAACGGCTAGCTGCTCCCTCCTCGGACGGACGCTAGCCGCCAGGAGTGCCTTTAGAAACGGTCGCGTGCGGCCGTTTTGCTTTGGTGCATCAGATATCGCGCTTGAAGCCGGGAAGGGTGGCGCCCGGTCTCTTGATCTTGAGCCAGTCGCGCGAGGGCCCAGCCACGTAGGCGCTGCCTACGCGCTTCGCCACCATTCCCTCAAGCTGCAGCGCAATCACGGCAGCCCACATCGCCGCGCCGTCATCGATGGCGCTCACATACAGCACGCCAGGCAAACCCGACACCAACGCCGCCAAGCGTGCCTGGCGCTCCTCGATGGGTTTGCCACGAATGTCCGTGCCGGCATGCACCAGCAGATCGAACGCACACAGCACCACTGGTGGTGCGCCCGGATACCAGCGGCGCCGCATAGCGCGCTCGTGCAACTGTACGAAGTCGGAGCGCCCGTTGACCAGCACGCACATCTCGCCGTCGATGATGTGATGGCCAGCGGGCAGACCGGTTAGCGTGGCAGGAATCTCCGGAAACCATGTCGTGGCATCCGCGCCGCCGCGCGTGCGCAACCGATCCCGTGTGGCCAGCGTGCGGTAACCATCGTGCTACGGGGAATACTGCCAGGTGCCCGTACGCGGCAGGGCCTTACTGGCTACCGCCAGCATCGGCTGAATATCCTCGAGCTCGAGCAGTTGCCGGCGCGGCACGGCGGGCCCTTGCTAGCAGCTATGCGCGCGTGCGCCCGCGCAAGATCCACCGTGCCACTGCCGCGCCGGCCCAAATGAGCAAATAGGCAGCCACTGAAAGGGCGAACATGGCGACAATGTGTCTGACATACATGTACGGCTCATGCTGTTCTTCCCATGCGTACATCATCTTGGTTTGCTTCTGGCAAACCCCGATGTAGTCCGCTGCGGGGTCAAGCTGCAGCCCCTTGCTGATGGCAATGTCCTTGCAGTCCTGCAAAGACTTGTCGAAATCGATCTGCAACTGCAAACCGCGGGCAAAATGGAAGTACGTCGGCACCCCAAGCGAGAGGATCACTGTCAGAACAATCGCTAGCCGATTCCACATGCCAAGCCTAAAGTGCCGAGCCATCTGACTTCCCCCTTGCTCTGCTATCGGCTCTCTGATGATTGGTGCCGGCCAACGCGAGTCTACGCCAGGCGAGGCGCCAACGACAGCCAGCCGCGGCTGCGGGTTTTCGAACCCAGCGCCATCCATCAGGATCACAGCAATGAAAGTGCGAGAGAACTCATTCCTATCCTTGATCATTCCATCTTGACGCATATTATTCGCATAGGATGCGTCGACATGGAGGTGAATCATGGTCCGCAAAAACGCGATGAAAAGAGCGAGGCGTCTTGCGCGCTTGACGCAAAGCGAAATTGCAAAGCGGCTCGGCCTGAGCCAATCGACCTATCACAGGTGGGAGTCCGGCGAGATCGAGGTTCCAGAGGCGAAGGTGATTTCTCTGTCGGAGGCACTCGGGGTATCTGTAGAGTACTTGCGAGGGCAGCCTGAGCCATTTGATATCGAGGGAATGGATGAGCAACTTCCTGCAGACAGGAAGAACTACGGATTCGCAGCGATTCACTTTAGTACCGGCTGTCCGCCGTTGCTACTGCCGATATCTGATGGAGAACGCAGTCGCATCCTGATACAGCTGGATGATGCCGACACGCTAGGGATTGTCATCCAATCATTGGATAACAGGACCGTGTACATCCGTCGCGCAGCGATGGGCGACATGTACCTAACCGGCCATGAAGTGGGCGAGGGTGGGCCAGAGGAATATGGTGACCAGTACCTTGGTGTTGCTCCGGATGATACGTTTTGGAGGATAGTGTCACAACTGGACTCCCCCCATGATCTTCTGGCGAAGGCTGAATTCACCGAAGAAGAGGTTCTGGCGGTTTTCACTCATATTCGACCATCCTCGCCCGCTTTGGGCGGGACGCCTAGCAGAGTTGAATTCGAGGGTTTGGATTGGGACGCAGTTGTTGCTTCGGTGGACAAGAAGATCTTGGATCGGTATATGGATCGCGCAAATTGTGTGGTCTGGAACCTGCCATGCATCGGTCAACATGATGTCGACGTGGAGGATGATTGCTCGATTTACAACGCATTCTGCTTCACTCTCGAGTATCCCTACCAGGACGTGCCATTTGTGACTCTCGATGTCGAGGGCTCGTATAAGCAAGTTGCGATCAATCTCTCCGCCGTGAACTATGTTTCTGTACCAACGCAGCGGTACAACGATGGATGTGCAGAAGCCGACGAAGAAGATGACCGCTAGACCGCCGTAAGCACCACCCGGGTCGCAAGGGCGCGGCCAGATGCCGATCTACAATGGGAGTACTGTACAAATATCCAGTTCAATTTCGTGAGTGCCGGTTTTGAGCCCCCACCCCTGCCGATGCCATCCTATGTCGTGCCAGAGGATTCCATCTGCCGCACCTGCTCGCGGCTGCAGTTCGGCGTCCGGCCAGAATTTCCTCACCCTCGGCTATGGATGGACTGCCCGCATGCTGTGCCATATGCGCCGATTCGGGCGCTCTCCTGTCGGTTTTTCGAACGCGAGCCGGGTGTTGATTAACAATGGCCTGCTGACATTAGTTTTGTGCGGCCAGCGCCGGCCAGAGTGGCCTCTGTTCTGGGGCGCTCGGCCAATGCCAGATCAGTAGCTCCGGAGCCTCGGCCAGTTCATTTGCACGAACTGGATGAACTGGTCAAAGTCAGCCTCAACGTCAAAGATTTGGTCGCTCGTGACCCAGTCGAAGTACGCGATGCGAGTATGACGTCTTGAATTGCCAGGGATGAGGTGACGCAGAGCCATTTCCCGGACTCCGCCACCCTTGCTGTATAGGTTGAGCACATTCTGCGGCAGGTACATCCGCAAGTACACCTGCTCGCTGAGGTCTGGGAAGTAGTCGAGGGCTCGTGTTCGCACCGATTCGAGCCAGCCGGAGAATTCCCAGGTTTTATCGTGTTGGGGGTTGAAACTCGCGTATGCGGCCACGACCGATACGCCGCCGCCGTTCCCGGCAGCCGGAATCGGATGAAAATGAAAACTCATCTTGTTACTCCTACTAGTTCATCCTTCGTGCGACGCCCGCCAGCTGACGAGGGTCGAAAAAAAACGCCCCAGTGGAGCGTTTCTTGGAATTGGCGGGGGCTGAGGCACTCTTTGGGCCTAAGTCTGCCACGTATGCGATCGTGACTCCCCTGCAGTGTCCAGTGCGCATACCCCCAGTAACCCCGCGCCCCTTCGATTGCTTTTCAGCTTGAATCTCAGTTTCATTTTTTTCCTTTCAAATGAGCCTCGACGCCGATCTCGACCTCGAACACCATAAACAAGGAAGCAAACAACACCAGACATCCGCTGAGGAAGTCCCCGATCAACAATGTGCCAGACACGGCACCGAAGCCGGGAAAATGGGCATCATACCCGCCTTTTAACCATCTCGCATCTCCCCGGCTGGTTTGCTTGGCGCATTTAACATAATAGACGTTATGTGCATCAAGCGTCACACGTAGGGCGCTAAGCTGCTAACCGGGCCGCTCGGACAATAACGTCCGCTAGCGAGAACAATATGCAGTTGGTTGGCGTCTCGATTCCTACCTCTCGGACAATCGGCGATCTCAATACGCGATCGCCGTCTCGCACCGAGACTTGCAACTCGATAACCGTGCTGAAGAGTTCGCGCAAGGCTCGGGTCTGTTGCTGTTGCGCTTGCCGGCCTAGGGCCTTGAAATTGAACTCGGTGCAACCGGCGACATTGAGCGCATCAATTGTCTTGGTGACGCCGATCCGTGAACTGTTGCTAGCAAGAGAGTCTCGAAATCCCGCCTCGATCATGAGGGACACCAGGCATTGAACTGCCCAGGGCACGTCCTGGTCGGCCAGGAAATCCGCTGGGCGTTCGTATCCGAGTTCAGTCAACCGCTTCCCGAAACCAATCAAAGAGAAATTACTGCGCGGGCGGGCGTTGCTACCCAGCGCGGCGAGCAGAGCCGCATGGGACTGATAGCCAAAACCAGACGCGATGGCTTCGCTCAAGTGCGACGATTTGATGCCAGAAAATTGCTCTCGCGCGGCCTTCTTGTGTTCGCCAGCTGAGTTCTGAGTGAGAGCGGATGGGAATAGCAGCAACATGGGAAAACTCCGTTTCTTGCCCACAACCGACGATTACATGCGGGCACAATGAAATGGAGATTCACATGCCGAGGACGAGTGTCCGTAGGTATCGCAGGCCGTTTAACCCGTCGGCAGGTTGGGAGGCCATCCACCGCAAGATATTAGCGGCGAAGGCGCATCTGTGCAACTTGACGCCACCGCCGGCGCAAAGGGGAACAGATTTGGGGCGTGGAGGTGAAGGATTTTGGGGCGTGCCCTTGGTAGGTAGATCAGGACTTTGGCACAACATCGAACGTCACGCCGCCATCCCACTCGAGCGAGACCTGACCACCACACGAAGCGCAAGTATGGGAAGCGGCATCATGCGAGTCGTCGGCGAAATGAACTTCGCCACGGTGGCCGCACGTCGGACAGCGGTAGACGTATAGGACTTGACCTTCCACTTCCATGGTTTGTACCTCTGGCCTATAGATTTCTGCAATCTAGCACGGCAGGAGAGCCCGGGGATTGCCGTGTGGGCCGGCGCTCAGAGCTTGGGTTCCCGGACGCATCTGCCGCCTTCCAAACGGCGTAACCTTCGGGTAGATTGTCGACCAGGAGGATTGATCACCCTCTCAACTTGAATTGGCGCCAGCTCAGAGCAATAGTCTCTTTCCTGGAGTTGATTATGACAACTGACACGGGTGGTTCATCTAGCGAGCCGGTGGCTCTCGCAGATCGAGCCGAAGTCAACCACGTTAAACGACACATCCGCAAGTGCCAGCGTCATCTGGCACGCCTTGACGGTCACCTCACCAGCGCCTTCGATAAAGCCCTGGACAACTCTGACGACGATACGGACCCTGAGGAACTTCAGACCTTGGGCGAGCAAAAGACGCAGTGCGAGCAAGCTGCTCGCAAGTACTCGGAAGCCATCGGATTGGCTTCCGCAAAGAAGTTGACGGAGGAACAGTTTGCGGTCGTGACGACCATGGTCAATGAGGCAGATGTTGCGCTGAACGAGGCCGAGCCGATGGGCTGGCCCTCGATGAAGTAATCGTACGCAACCTACCGTTTGATGAACCAAGGCCCGCTAAGTCGCGGGCCTTTTTTCATGGGTCAGTGGTACTTGGGCGCCAATTCGATTGCCTTGGCTACATGCGGTTGTAGCTCATCCAAATAGGCATCAACGTCGGCATCCTTCTGTGCCAACAGAGCTTTCTGCCCGACCACGTTTGGCCATTTTACTGCCGCGGCAGCTACGTCGATTGCACCGAGCAAGGTGCGCATTCGGACGCCGCGGTACCTCTCTTCGAGTTGGTCCGTTCTGATGACGTACCGTACAAGCATCGGTGAGACTTGCGCGGTGGCGGCCAATTGCATGGGGTCTTCTATGGCGCCAAGCTCGTCGAAAGTCAGACTCAGAACATCCTCAAACGTGAACTGTTTCATATCGAAAGTAGGTGGCTAAGGCTCACGGCGGATTGTACCAATCAACTCTGGCCGTGGCCTTGCCTCCCTTACCCCTCTCTCGCGCATGTACATCCAGAATGCTGACCGGAGATCAGTGCAACGCCGCCTTGCGCTTTGCTCGCTGGTACCAGCCTGGTAAGTAGGACGCCCCTTCGGCTAAGTCTTTCGCCAACTCAGGGTGTGACCGTGCCCAGTCCTGCAGAGCTGACCAGGCAGGTGAGGAAAAGAACCGCTCTTCGTCGTCCCCGTACTCGGCTTCACCGGCAACCACGATGCCAAACTCTTTACTGAGCTGCTGGATCTGTGTTTCCGAGAACCGCGTCAGATCAACCCTGGCCTCACTGGAGTACTTCACCAGCCACCATCCCTCTTTCTGGGGGCGGCCATTCTTTGGATGGGGCTGAAACTTCCGAAGCATCGAGACGCCGAGCGGAGTGCTGTCCATCCAGCCGTCTCCGCAAGTGATATATGGGCCATCGCTCGTAACGAAGCCTTTGCAGAGCAGCCCACCAAAGTTCGCTCTGTGGAAAATGCGGGTGGAGTAGCTGTCGTCGTTAGGGTCGATCACAAAGCACGCTAACACCCCTTCAAGGTCGTTAGTGCTCAGTGGCGACGCTATGGCAGCAAGGCTCTCTGGTCTAGCAGAGGTATGGCACACCGCCTCCATGCTCGCCCCCAAAATTGGCAACGGATAGGGCCCTCCATCGTGGCGGCGTTCGGATTCAAGCGTTATATAGGGCATTTCCAAAGGCCAGCTTATACGGGCGGTCCAAGGGCCATCATCAGGACTAAGCTTTGTCCCGCGAGTAATGAAATCCATGAAGGCCTCTACAGGGCCAGGGAACACCCGTTCGTCCTCAGAATTCCGTCCGAGAGAAGTTAAAAACGGGCCCTGCAATGCCCACCACTGGGCATCGCGACAACCAGGCATCAGCCCGCAAAGGTGATGCCAGCTGGCCACGTCAAAGATGGCGGCAACCAGCGCCTGCGCTTGCGCAGTGCCGGCTTCGGTTGCTCCCGCGATGCTGAGAAGCTGTCGAGCCAATATCAGCCACTCCGCCGGGCTAGGCCAGTGACCCCACTGCGGCGTCGTTTGCTCGCGATCACCTACCTGGACTGATTCGAATCCCGGCCATCGCTTGATTCGATTGGCGAACTCCTTTTCCGAGTCGCCGTTCTTGTGCAACCGACCTAGCGCGTGCTCGGCGCGGTCAAGTGTCGCGCTGGACCAGCGAGGCGGCTCAGGGACTGGTCTAATCTCTGCAAACGGGACGTTGTCGCGCGAGAATGCAAGGATATTGTGGGCTCGAGATATAGCGGTTGGCCATTGATCGGAGTCTCGACACATATCTAGCAGAGCGGCGACACACTCTGCCTCCGATGCTCCTGCCATTAGCCAGTCGTAGCGACTCGCCAGGACATCTGCTGAGTTTTGCAGCTCAATCAGATAGCGTGCTTGGGGCAGACCGCCTTCGGCGATTGCGACAGTCTCGAAATCAGGCTTGGTGAACAGGTCTTCGAAGCGGTCGTACCAATTCCCACCCAGACAGACTTTGACGTTGCCCAAGAAAGGCTCGAGTCGTCTGGCCAGATCGTTCCAGAACCCGTTGGACCCATAGGGGTGTGCAAGAGCAGGCATGCTGAGTCTTCCATTTTGCGCGGCGTGAGAGGTGTGCACATTGCCTCGGCCGCGACAGAAGTCAGCACGAGAATGAGGAGGTGGAATAGGCCCTGTTTTACCATCCGCCGAGTCGGCGGGTGCACGGAAGGCTTGGGCAGCGCTCCAAGCATGATACTCATCGTCGGCAGAAGATCAAGTGGTCTGATCATTGGTCTGGGTGACCGGCCGTTCCCCTGCCATGTCATGCCGCCATTGGCTGGCCCGCCCCTGCTCAATAGATCTGGTCGTGAAGAATGATTGAGGTACTGTCGTCTGGCCCTACCAAGGCAATGCCTTCTCCAGTCATCGTGTAGAGCGGCTGACTCGGAAAGACCCTGCGCACGCTTGCCAGATCGAGAAACTTTGGAACCTCAACGGGGCTGTCTCCGGCGAGTTCGGGCGAAAGGTCGCCGCCGCCTGGCAAGTCAGAAGGCGACCCTCCGGTTCGCACCTCAAACGGAGGCATCGCGAGAATTCCAAGCGGGATGTAGTCGGCAATCACCCATTCGTTGTAGCAACCTTGGCGCCGATTGGAAATCGTCAGCGCCAATTCTTGAATTGAGAGGCTCGCTGGCGCGTCGCACATTCGGCTTCCCGTCTGGTCAGTCCACGAGCCACAATCTGCCGCATCTGCACACCGTAGGGATTGCGGAGAGTGCAGGCCGAGAATCACACCAACGCAACCAACCGCATTGCTCGCATAGTGTTGCCCAAACCGGTCGCCTGGCATGACCACCGACGCGGAGAGTCCTCCTTGCGCTTTCCCGTCAAGTACCTTCTGCAGGTCGTCAGGGAACCACAATCTTTCAGCGTCAGTTTTCCCCGCGCCTTTCGGCGCCCCAGAAAAATGTACGAGCAGGCCACTGACGCCTTGGAGGAGTTGATACACCTCGCCGACTGTGGGTCGAATGAGAGAATTCGTCATTGTTGATCGTCTTGCGATTCTGGTGATGGTTGGTCTTGATCTGTGTCACAGGGCGCACATGGGGGGCGGCTAGATTACCTCCGTCGCGCCGGGCTTAATTGCCGAAGTCATTGCGCCGGGGTGAATACAAACTGCTGCATCCAGGCTGCAAGGTCTTCCAGCGCTTGCAACGCCCCGCTCAGCGTCGCATCCTTGGGCATGCCGCTGATTCCGAGATACTTGGTCGATCGACCCTCCTCAAACAAATTGTCTGCCGGGTCCGAGTGGGTACGCCATGAACTGACTTCGTTCTTCGTGTCGGCGTAAAACCTTTGTTTGATCTCTTCGATGCTTTGCTTTTCGGTACCGAAGCTGATGTAGCCGAGAACGTAGAAGTACAGCGCATGATCTTCATCCGTTTCATCTTCACCATAAGCCAGTACCACCTTCGAATATTTTCCCCAGCTAGCAGGATAAATCTCGACTACATGCTGGTTAAGGGATCGCCAGACCTGCTGTTTCGAAGTCAGCGCGACGGACCCTTCTAGTGTCATAGCCGATAGACGTTCTCGCACGCGTGCCGTGGCATCGTGCTCAAGCTGCGATTTGAACTCGCCTAGGAGATCGGCGGCCTGGCTAAGTGCATGGAAGTTTTTCAGGGCAAAGCTGAATGCTGCGTCTGACATTATGGTGCCGCTCTCTGGGTTGGCGAGTGACTCTAGGTGGTTGAGAAATTCTCTGTAGAAAAAGTGCCACTTTGATACCGGTGCCCGAACGAATTCCTGGCCTAGAAGATCGAGCGCTGTCTTCACGAGATCGGGATAGGTGACCACCGGCCATCCCAATGGAACATCGGAGGTCCTATCGGTCGGGCGGAGTACGCATTTGATAATTGGCCCACCGGCTGCGCGTTCAGCAAGCAGCCGGTCGTAAACGTGGAACGGGTTTCCGCGTGCGGTGGCGTAGACCTTATTCTCGATGCCCAGAACGAAGTCCCCGTCAGAAATCACGAGATCAAGGCGTTTTACAGAATCACTCTCTTGATCGGTCTGGGCAACTTCCCGTTCAGCGGTAACGCCGTCCCAGTCGACCGACTCGACTATGATCCCTTCAGCCAGGCCTCTATTTGCGAGACACGATAGAAGTGCTTTTGCTAGCCATCGCGGCGCTTGTGGTTCCGCACCCATGAAAAGAGCCATCAGGTCGGACGTAGGGTTCTCCAAATACCCCGCGCCGCCAACCGCGTAGAAGTTGAGTTCCGGCGATTCCATCTGGGGCAGGTCCCCGATCTGCCTCAAAACCTGTGCAAGTTGCTCCATTAGTCTCGTATCTCTTCAAAGCCGGTCTGTGTTGTCGCCACACGCTTGGCGGCGGATTTACCCGCCGCACACATCGCAGGTCAGCAGGCCATTGATGTACGGCCGGTTTCCCTGATGGGGGTCAACAATCTGTTTGGGATGGTAATGGCCCTGAACGCAATCGGGGGGGATGTCTTGGCGAACGACATAGCAGGGGGGCTCACCCCCAAAACCCAAGGGGCGCCGAGCGGCTAGTTGCCCCCACTCGGACAAGATCATCTTCGCCACTTCAACATGCTGCGCCGCAGGCACGAGGCCTACTGGGACATCGACCTCCAGAATTGTCGGGATGCCATAGTTGCGAAGCCGGAAGCGGTAGTCTTCACCACTCAGGGGACGGCCCAGATGCGCCGCGAGCGCCATCAAATATTCACTACCTTGGATGAGGTAATGGCCGCATTGTTTTACTAGAAATTCGTCACTTCCCACGAGCCACATTTTGCCCCGCTCCCTATCGCTGCGGTCGGCGAACTGCTTGATGGCACTATCCACGTCCTCCTTGGGTACATCCGAAAAAATCTCGCGGAACGCGTCGCAAAGAAGTTCGCTGTCTTGCCCGAGCAAGCCGCGCTCGTAGTAGCTGGCCAGCTTCAACGGGCGGCAGCCATGAAAGCCCTTGAAATGCGTGTAGTAGCTGGTTAAGCCAGCGACGAATTCGGGTAGGACGTATTCCGAGTCGGGTAGCCAGGCAAAGTCGTCCGACCAGCATTTCGGCCGCTCTTGCGAGAGATGCTGTCGCAGTTCGACGGTTAGCACATGGCCTGCATAGTGGCGGATGCTAGCCAGCCAGTTCCGGCGCATTCTCCAGTCAAAAACCTTGGTATTCATTAGGGTCAATTGTCAGCTAGTACGGTTAGGCGCAATGTAACTGAATTGCCGCGCGGCGATCGGCGATCATGACACGTCCGGAGTACGGCGCGAGGCTTTGGCAGTGACCGTGACCTAGACCAAGGATGGCCCATTTTCATTCCTCGAAGCTAGCGCCCAACCTGATGCCTTGATCAGTTGAAGCAGGCGACCGAGTTGTGAGGAGGCGACTGTCTGGTTGATCGTCGGAAATAGCTCACTCAACATATCGTCGAACGTCAGTATCCTGATGGGGTTTCCATTCAAGCTCTGGCGGAACTCTGGGTGCTGTTCCCAAGCAGTCCGATCTGCTTGGGCAGTGAGCCGCGTCACGGCCGTTACGTACGTGAATGCCTTTGCGCCCGTGGCTCGCTCCACCTCAGCGCGAAACGCCTGCGCCCATTTCGGCCTGGCGAGCTCGCGAAATGCCAGCCATGCTTCCCTACCATTCACCTTCTTGTTCTTGGCGATCGCATCACTCCAATACTGCGGGCTGAAGCCTTGCTGCCAGCTCTTGCAACTGACTACCACCACCCGTTCGGGCCCCTGCATTAGCGGGTGAATGCCGATCACGTCGACGTCGCTGTGAACCGCATCGGCTTGGGCGACATAGTCGACATGGTCTTTGGCTGGTCGGAACTTCAGGTTGTGCTGGGTGAAATACCCCTTGTGCTGGAGGTACTCGTCGACCATCTGCTCCAGAATGTCTTCTTTCATGTCCCCTGCCCTTTGTCTATCGTGGACCCGAATCAAGCTGTTGGCAGTACCGATCTTCCAACCCCCAATAACTTAGGGGAAGGTGCGTACCAGGTACGCGACGATTTGGTGGCCAACGGTGTTGAACTGCTCAAGTGACGTAACCATGAACTTCAGTTCGTCGCCTCTGCCACTTGCGTACTGCCGAACTTCGATGCGCTCGTTGATGAAGTCAACGACTAGGCGCACGCGAGGCTTGTCACTAGCAACCCACGCGGTCTCTGCAATGTCCACGCTCACTGTGCGACGTTGTAAAGCCCAGCCGCTGACGGTAGTGACCAGCCTCTTGCCGAGCCGCATTTCAATGCGGTAGGCACGCGCTAGCATCTTCGCTAGCAGGCGTGCTCGACGAACTTCGAACATCGCTTCCCCCATAGGTTGATTTCAATTACGTTGATTGCGAATCCCAGAACTTCCTCATTGCAGCTCGGCGGCGGGCGTCCTCGGTCGTGACGTAGCGGGTGGTGGTATCAAGCGATGCGTGCCCCGCGTTTTGCTTGACGGCCTCGAGCGGTGCGCCAGCGGCCAATGCATGGGAAATATGGGTGTGCCGCATCCAGTGCGTGCTGGCTGCCGCGAGGCGCGCAGCGCCCCGGGCGTCGACCGCTTCCAATTCGGTCGCACAGGCCTGGAAGAACCGCTTGATCTGCCGGTACAACGTGGTTGCCGCCAATCCTGCCTCGGCGGGAGCCATGTCCACCTTTGCCCAGCCCCCTGCCCGTTCGACCTGGTCGGTTGCGTGGCCTAGCAGCGCCACCCCGCGGCACCGGGCAGGATCACTGGCGAATCCGCGCGATTCCAGGTACCCGCCCAAGGCGTTGACCGTGGCGTCCGGTACCGGCACGCGGCGCAGCTTGTTTCCCTTGCCGATCACCGTGAGCCACCAGCCCTCCTCCCGCTCGCCGGTACCGGGTTGGGCGAGGCTCACCCACTCCAGGTCATCCGTGCTGGCGGCGACCAGCTCCGACAGGCGCAGGCCCGTCGCGTACAGCAGGGGCAAGGCAACCTGCAACCGGCGATGGATGGACGTCGCCGGCAGGCGGGCGAGACACCCTTTGACGAAGGCCCACTGGTCTTCGGTCAGGCTGCGGCTGACGTCCAGTTCGGGTTTGGCGCTCGTCGGCACGTGGATGCCCTGCCACGGGTTGCCCGCCAGGTAGTTCTTGGCGTTCAGGTAGGTGTAGAGATTGGTCAGCACACCGATCGCGTAGCCTTGGGCACGGGGATTGAGCGGTCCCTCGAAAGGCCTCCACAGGGGTGTCCATCGTTCCCGCGAGCGCGGGCCACACCATTCCTTCGGCGGGTCGGCGAGGAAGTCCCGGTAGGCCATGCAATCGTCCGTGTCCATGGAGGACAGGGGCTTCCCGCGGGCCAACATCGACCACAGGAGGAAGCGCTCCGCCTCCTTCCGGTACGCGCGCTGGGTATTCGACAGGTAATGCAGCCAGTCGTAGGGCCCCTGCCCTGTGCCGACATCCTTGCGCTTTTCCCGCAGGCGCAAGATCCGATCCGGCGCCAGGCCGGGTTTGGACCGGAGCCAGGACAGCACGGCTTCGTAGTCGTTGTGGGCGTTGATGAGGCAGCGGGCCTGCGGCAGGCGGTAGGCGCCGTCCCGACCGTCCAGATGGGCGGGCAGCAGCAGCTTGTCGAGCGGGACCAGGGCGTTTTCCTTGCCGCGGGGAACGACCGTGGCCATCTCATGCGCATAACGCTTCCTGCGCGGCACCGCCACGTGGTTGCCGATCACCCGGCCCAGCGTCTCGGCGTGGGTGGCCAGGAAGGCTTCGATCGCCCTTGCCTTGCCGGCGCCGATCGCTGGCAGGCCGCGGGCCCAGCCGGTGCCCAGTCCATCGATGCGATCGAGCAGATCTGCGAGCGTCAGGGCCCCGGCCGCCTCCAGGCGCTCCGCGAGGGGCTCGGCCAGCCACGCCCGGCAAGCGTCGCCGGCGAGGACGGGCTGGGCGTACCGTTCTTCGAGCCAGTCGATCGCCTCGAGCTGGCGACGCATCATCCTGGCGCGCTTGGATTCCCGTTTGAGGGCGTTGCCATAGCGCTCCTCGTAGGCGGCCAGTTGCTCGGACTCGCCAAAGCCGTCCATGCCGGTCTCGGCCACAAATTCCTCGAGCGACGGCAGGCCCAGCCCCTTCTGGCCGATCTTCCGCAGGTCCCGGGCTTCCAGCTTCAAACGGCGGGCGGTACCGGGGCGCTGGGCCCGGGTTGCCGCAGCGATGAGCTCGCTGCGCAGCCACGCCGTGACCCGGCGGACCTTGGGGTGGGTGGCGAACGCGCGGGCGGCGGGATCCGCTTCGTCGTTGGCCGCCTCGCTCTCCTCGCCCTCCGGGGATCGGGCCAGCAACTCCTGATCGGCCTCGATCTCGCCCTCCTCCATCAGATAGCGTTCCCACATGGCCCGCGCGTGCAGCCCCTGGATGATGGCCCGCAGGAACCCGAAGTGTCCGCGATGCAGCTGCCGGCGCGTGACGGACCGGCGTCGCCGCAGGGGCGTATCGACGGCAGTCGCCGGCGCCGTCATGCCGAAGCCCCGCGCATGGCCCGGGTGCGTGCGCGGTGCTTGGCGAGGTAACCGCGCTGGCCAGCCGATGGTACGACCGCCAGCCGCAGTTCCGGTCTGAGGCCCAGCGCGTCACGCGCGGCTTCGTCCAGTTCGGGTGAAATCAGGATCTGGCCGTCGTCGTGGAAGGCGATCAGCCCGGTCTCGAACAGGCAGTCGAGGTTCGCGGCCAGCAGCAGGCCGTTGTCAATGTCGTGGCGGGCGGTCGGTGTGTCGGCGCAGTCCGCCCAGCGATGAATGTGCGCCGCGCGCAGGACGGCCGGGGTCGCGATGCCGGTCAGGACGCAGCGGCCGTGGACCTGGAGCAGCGCGTCGCGGAACCGTCCCTGCCCGATCCGGCCCCGCACCTGACGCGCCGCTTCCGTGGGCAACCCGCTCTGGGCGGCCAAGGCTTCCAGCGCGTCGTCAACAGGGTCAGGAGCGGCACGCAAGGCGCCCCCGGCTTCGGCGATCGCGGTCAGGTCTTGCGCAGAGGGCGTTTGGCCGGCCGGCAGACCGAGCAGGTCGGACGCTGGGTACGCCCGGCCGTCCAGGACCACTTGGAGCGGTTCGCTTTCGCCTTCGGCGGCGTCTGCGGCTTCAAGATCCCTCCCGACCAGCGCCGCTGCCGCGGCGCGCAATTCGCCGGCGCCCCAGGTGGGTTTGGTGCGGGTCGGTGTCCGGCCACGTTTCACCGGAAAGCCGAGCGACTCCAGGTGCGCGCGGTACTGCGCATATTCGACGGGTGTCATCTCCCGCTCGAAACGCAGCCCCGCCACGTCACAGGCCGCGGTGCCAAGCGTATATGGCCCGATCCAGAGCCCATTCACGCCTACCCGCCAGCCGGTCTCGTGCGGCTTGTGGGCAATCTGTTTTATCGAGATCAAGTGTTCCAGTTCCCGGGACAGTTCGGCGGCGCCGGCTTCCACGTGGTGCGCCTGGAGCCGCGACCAATCCGGACGCGTGTCGGAGCTCGTCTCCTGTCTGGCATTCCGCAGCGGGATATCCAGCGCCACCAGTCGCCGGCGGACGGCGGCGCCGGCCAGCGTTTTTGCCGTGAGGTCGCCGAAACCCGCCAGGCGGTGCGCGAGCGCCAGAATGGCCTTGTTCGGATACCACTGCCCCGCGATCAGCGCCTCCCACGGCGAATGTGACGCCAGCCCGGGGACCCGCTCGCCCGCCTGCCATGCGTCGGCGGCGGCCTCCAGGTGGGATTGGGTGACCTGCTGCAGAGTGTCGGGATCGCGGTCCATGTGGTTCAGGGTCGGTGGGCGCTGCCACCCGCCAGCCCAGCGCCGGCGCGGGTCACGCGCGAATGGGTCACATTATAGGCCCTGCCCTGTGCGGGATACTAGGTGACCCGTACCTTATTTTTTCTATGCTTGATAAGTGTAGTTATCATGCACACATAAAAAGTGCATTTTTGGCGGGGACTGGCACGAAAAGTACCTTATGAGGCATTTTGCAAGTGTGCCCATTTAGTTTGAGACGGGGATCGCGCCAACCTCAGCCCGCCGATGCCGATGCTGCGCGAGATGACGGGCCGACGAGGGAGGCGGGCGGCGGGCGGCGCGACGACTGCGCCGGCGAGTTTCCCGCCCTCTATATATAGAAGGGTTTGGGGAGTGCGGCGTGTCCAGGCGCATTTTGAAGGCGGCGTCGCCCGCCAACCCGTCCAGGGGCAAGGCAGGAATTTTCGAGTGAGCCTTTTTGGGTGCAGCAACCTCGCGCCCAATGGAAGCGCAATGCCTTTCACGGCGAGGAGTCTCCGGAGGCACGATAGTGAACAATTCGGAAAACTGCCGGTAGGCTCCGGCCTTGTCGCGGTCTGCAGAGGCGCATTCTGCGGATGGCGACGCCAACGCTTACCAAGGGTACGAAGCGCAATACCGAAGTACGCACTTTTTGACCGGACCAGCCTGCCCTGTAAACAACGCGCCAACGGCCCGCTCGACGCAGGGCCGAATGGCGAGCTGAGAGTGTGTCGTTCATTACGCAATTGTCACGCGCTGGAGCGGCGGCCTGGGGCATACTGGCCCGCCGCGGGCAGATCCGGCCGCGCTCGCTCAATCAAGCCGTCCCCCGCATGAAGCGCATCCTGGTAATCAAGATCACGTCGCTTGGCGACATGGTGCATACCCTGCCGCTGCTGTACGACCTGCGGCGCGCCTATCCGGAAGCCAAAATCGACTGGATTGCCGACGCGTCGTGCGCGGATATCCCCAACTGGGCGGTAGGCGTCGATCGTGTCATTGCGCCGCCCCTGCGCCAGTTCAAGAAGAATGGCCGCAAATGGCGCGACCTGCGCGGCATATTCAGCGCACTGATGTCGCTGCGCCGCGAGCGCTATGACGTGGCCATTGACGTTCACGGTGTCTACAAGAGTGCCATTGCGGCCAGGCTCGCCCGGACAAAGCGGCGCCTCGGCTATGCCGCCGAGTTCCTTGGCGAAGCAAAGGCGGTGTTCGCCTACACCGAGATTTTCGGGCCGCATGGCGATGCCAACTGCCGGCAGAAAATGCGCATGGTGGTGGCCAACGCGCTGGGCTACGACATCGAGCCGCACGAAACGGCCGAGCTTCGGGTGCCGGCACCGGCCACGCCGCTGAATGCCGACGGCGTGCCACGTGCGCTGCTGTTCCACGCGACGTCACTCGAAATCAAGAAATGGCCACAGGCGAACTGGGTGGAAGTTGGGCATCAGCTGGCCCGGCGCGGCTATCGCGTGCAGTTGCCCTGGGGCTCGCAGAAGGAGCAGCAGGAAGCCCAGGCGCTGGCTGCGGCCATCCCCGGCGCCGAGGTGCTGCCCCGCATGTCGATCACCGAGTGTGCGCAGCGCGTCGACGCGGCGTCACTGGTTGTCGGCATGGACACCGGCTTCGTGCATCTGGCGGACGCGCTTGGCAAGCCAACGGTGATGCTGTTCACCGCGACATCGCGTCCGCATTTTGGCGTCAACAAGCCAGGCCAGTCGGTGTCGGTCGGCGATAACGGCGCACCGCCTTCGGTCGACGGGGTGCTGCAGGCAATCCACTACGTCACCCATGCCAGTCCGGTGCCCGCGGGCAGCGCACCGCTTCAGGCCGCCGGCAGCGCATCGACGTAACGCCAGTATTCGAAATCCGCGATCGTCGTATTGCCGTTCATGGTGACGAGGTCAAGCATGAACGGCTGGCGCTGGATCATCCTGCAGATCAGGTAGTGCGAAGCGCGGGTTAGCCCAGACCGCGGCGCCACGGCGTCTTCCTGTTCCCTGCAAAAGCTCGGCGAAGCAAATGCACCCTGCCATGGTAGAAGGATCGCATCCCACGCTGTTGCACAGGACAACGCGCACTTGACATGGCCTACTGGCGCATACTCTAGAAGGACAGTTTCGCCACATCGCCTCAATGCCCATCATGCAGCTCGCCTTATTCCAGCGAAAAGCAAAGATCGATTTCGATCTCTCGGCACCCGCCCTTCTCGCGTTTTGGCCTGCTTTGGGAAAAATGCCGCCGCTCGTGCCCCTGCCCGGCTTCTGACGTCGGCAGAGAACACCGGACGCAAGCACGCCTCTTCCCGGATGTCGATTGAACCCTGCATTCAAAGGCGCGGTCGCCAACCTCTCGCGGATCAACGCGCCCTTTGCAGACCTGCCGGGTGCCTAACGGGACAGGGGGACACAGTCCAACATTGGCCCTCACCTTCCGCTGGCGGTCTACCGCCAAGGTTTACTCGTTCAATATCCTAGGCAACTTCTTCCACCCACCCACGTCGGATAGGGAGAATTCCGAGGTCGCGCTTGCCCATTCAGACCTGCCACCCTGAGCGCAATCTACTCACACGCTGACCCCAAAATCCCCCACCGCCTTATGCACCACGCAGGAAGCGCAGCCGTGCTTGCCGTGACCCTCCTATCAGATAGGGAATCCACCAATTCGGTAAACCCGCATTGACCTCCCCCACTAGCACGCCTTGCAGCTAGCCAGTATTAGATTTCCTGATACGGGACGCCGACCGCCCTTGGCTTATGCAACAGCCCATAAACTGAAATCACGCGGCAGATTTTCCGGCCTCCGATCAACGCCATTGTGCTTCGATCCGCCCTGCCTGCCGCCTGACACCGCGCGACAGCGCACCGCCATTCTGGCGGTATTAAAAAAGGAGACAAGACAATGAGGAAACTGATCGTATGGGCAACCGCCGCCCTGTCCGCTTTGACTGTGGTTCAGGCCTATGCACAAAGCCCCGCGCTGGATCGTATTAAGAACTCCGGTGTGCTACGCGTTGGCGTGAAGACCGACTACAAACCGTTCGGGTACCTCGATCCGAAGGGTGCCGTCGTTGGCCTGGAACCGGACTTGGCTGCAGATCTGGCGCAGAAACTGAAGGTAAAGCTGGAACTGGTTCCGGTCCAGACCGCCAACCGCATCGAGTTCCTGCAGCAAGGCCGCATCGATCTCATGATTGCCACCATGTCGGTCAACGACCAACGTCGGAAAGTGGTCGGCGTCATCGAGCCCTTCTATTACGCAGGCGGGACGAGCCTGCTCGCCCGAAAGTCCGCCGGCATCAAGACTTGGGAAGATGTCCGAGGCAAAGACATTTGTGGCACGCAAGGCGCGTACTACAACCGGGCAGTGGCGCAGAAGTACGGGGCGAACATCGTGGCATTCCCTGGGAACGTCGAAGCACTGAACGCCTTGTTGACGGGCTCCTGCGTCGGCTTCGTGCAGGACAGCACCCTCCTGGCCTCCATCATTTCAAGCGGCGAAGCGAAGTGGAATGACTACACGACGCCGTTGCCCGTTCAGGACCTTCAACCCTGGGCAATCGCTGTCCCCATCGGTGAACTCAACACGGCATACGGCGACTTCGTACGCAAGACCGTGACACAGTGGCACGCAAGCGGCTATCTGATCGAAGAGGAAAAGAAGTGGGGTCTCAAGCCCACCGAGTTCCTGAAGGAAAACCAGACGAAGTTGGCTGCAGGAAAGTGACAATGCTGGAAGCCGACCAAATGGACCTGGAAACGACCATCGCCCGATGGGTACACCGTTTCTCCATCGATCAAGCACCGGCAGGCGCCATCGGCGCAGCCACGCTATGTATTGCAGACGTCATGGGCGTCGCTCACGCCGGGTCGCGCACTGAGACCTACGGCCTTTGTTCCCGCACTGGATTTCATCAAGGCGGTTGCACGGTTATCGGCACGGGCGCGACTGCTGATGCACCGTCAGCAGCGTACCTGAATGCAGTGGCCTCGCATGTCCTGGACTTTGACGACACAAGCTACGCTGGAATCGTCCATGGGTCTGCCGTCATACTTCCTGCCGTTTTGGCTGTCGCCGAGGAAATCGGTGCCAACGGCCGCCAACTGCTGGAAGCGTTCATCTGTGCAGCCGAAGTCGAGTACACCCTGGGCCTGGCGCTCACCGAGACGCTGTACGCCCGCGGACACTGGACGACGGCGACGTTGGGCATCCTGGGGGCGACCGTCGGGGCTTGCAAGCTCTACGGTTTAGGCGTGGAGGAAGTCGCGAACGCCATTCGTCTCTCGATGAACATTCCCCTGGGGCTGCGCGCGACACACGGCTCCACCGGCAAACCGTTCCTCTGCGGTATGGCAGCCCGACTGGGCGTCGAGATGGCGCTTGCGGCCAAGGCCGGCATCGCGGGGAGCACCAATACCACACATCACGCTTTCGGCTTCATTAATACGGTGAACGGCGGACGGTTTCATGAAGACGCCATCGCCGGACTTGGAACCCGCTTTGCACTGATTTCACCAGGAATCGCTTTCAAGCTATACCCCCTGTGCTCCGCGACTCAGGCCGCGATCGAGGCCACGCTGATGATTGCCACCACCTTGCGACCGCGTGTCGCCGATATCGTCCGGATCCGTTGTCGAACCACGCCGCTGGCCGCTAGCTGCCTGCCATATCTGGAACCGACGGCGCCGTCAGAAGCTCAGTTCTCGATGACGTTCGCGATCGCCTGCGCGCTGTTGTACGGGCCGGTCTCTATCAACCATCTCAATATGGAAACGCTGCGCGACGAACGACTTCGCGTTCTGATGACGCACATCGAAATGATTGCCGATGCGGAACTCGTGGATCCGCGCGAGCGGGCAGACTATCCGGAAGGTGCCAGCGTTGAAATTACGCTCGCCAACGGCGAACGCTACAGCGAGACCATTCTTGCGGCCGAAGGCATGCCCCAAAAGCCCGCGTCGATCGACACCTTGTGCACGAAGTTCAAGGACTGCACGGCGCAAGTGCTGGAAGCTTCTGGCCGCGAGGCATTGTGGGATCGGCTGATGAGCATAGCCAGTCTGCCTGAAGCGCGCGATCTTCTGCGACCAGCTGCGCACGCCTAGGAGGCAAGATGGACATCGCAGAACTCTTTCGCGGCCTAAACAGCACTCAAGGCATCAATTTCTCGTTCTTTTACGACCAGTTCGACAAGGAGCTTCTTCTCCAGGGCATACGCTACACCGCCTGGCTGTCGGTGGCGTCGATCGTGGGAAGCCTGGTTGTGGGGGCGATCGGCGCCTACCTCCAGTTTTCGGGTGGAAAATTCGCCAGGAGTGCCGTCGACCTCTACGTGCAGGCTTTCCGAAACACGCCCCCGCTTGTCCAGCTCTATTTTTTCTACTTTGCGCTGGGCCCTGCGCTAACCGGTTTGCTCGGCGGCACCTCCCCCGTCCTGAGCAACGTAACTTGGGCGATCGTCTCGCTGACGTTCTATGCCGGTGCGTTCAACGTGGAAATCTTTCGTGCTGGCATGGAGGCCGTCCCCAACTCTACGCTTGAAGCAGCCGATGCACTTGGGATGAACAAGGGTCAGACGTTTCGCAAGGTGGTGCTGCCGCTGTCGTTGCGCATCAGCTTCGCCGGCCTGAATAACAACCTGGTGAACCTGATCAAGACGTCGACCAACGCCTTCGCCATTGCCGTGCCTGAGCTGCTTTATGCGTCCTCGCAAATCTGGTCAGAAAGCTTGAACGCGCTGGAGATGATGGTCTTTCTCCTCGTCTTCTACATCGCCGTTATTGGCGTTTTCACCTGGCTGATGCACAGGATCGAGCATGCCGTCGCAGTACCTGGCTGGGGAAAAGCATGAGCCCATACATGAAGTGTGCAACGTCAAAATGGTGGCCGGCGCTCGCGCTCTCGGCCTACGCAGGTTCCGCCCTGGCAAAGGATGGTGAGGCCGGCGCCGCGGCGCTGGGCAAGTGGCTCCCATTACTCCTGCAAGGCTTCGCCGTCGACGTAGGCATCAGCGCGGCATCGATGGCCATCGGAACCCTCCTCGGCGCAGGGCTGGGACTGGGGCAGATCGCGCAGCGTCGCCAGCTTCGAGTCGCTTCACAGTGGGTGACGCAGTTCTTCCGCAATGCGCCATGGCTCGTCCTGCTGTTTTTCTGCGTCTTACTGCTCCCCAACCAGTTCACGCTCTTGGGCACGGACATACCCTTTCCTGGCTGGGCCAAAGGCATCATTGGTCTTGCACTACCGGTCATGGGGAACGTCTCCGAGGTGGTGCGTGGCGGCATTCAGTCGATTCCTTCCGGCCAGTGGGAGGCCGCGGACTCCTTGGCGTTGAGCCGCTGGCAGATTCTTCGTCTGGTGGTGTTGCCCCAGGCCGTCAAGCGGATGGTTCCCCCTTGGATGAACGTCTACGCCATCCTGATGATGGCCACGCCGCTGGTGTCCATCGTTGGCGTCGAGGATAGCGTGACCGTGGCACGGGCCGTGTTGTCGGCTGAGAACAGCCCGGCACTCCTCATGCCTGTGTATGGGCTCCTCCTCATTCTCTTCTTTGCCTATTGCGCGCCCATTGCGCGCTGGACAAGACGGCTCGAAGCCCGCTTCGCCGTGGCATGACACATAAAAATGGAGACATTCGTGACTAACAATACTCGCGAGACCATCGTGAAAGTCGACCGCGTGACGAAGGCATTCGGCGCAAATCAGGTGCTCAAGGGCGTTTCGATGACCGTGGGCAAAGGGGAAGCCGTGGCGCTGATTGGGCCATCGGGTTCCGGCAAGTCGACGTTGCTGCGCTGCATCAATGGTCTCGTTCAGCCGGATAGCGGCGAGATCTATGCCGCGGGGCACAGGGTCCATGACCTTTCCGACAGTGCGAGACGCATTGCCTTGCGCAAGGACGTCTGCATGGTGTTTCAGCAGTACAACCTCTTCCCTCATATGACGGTGCTCGAGAACATCATGCTTGCGCCCGTCCAGGTTCTGAAGCAGCGCCCCGACGAAGTCCGCGAGCGCGCCATGACGCTGCTTGCAAAAGTCCGACTGACTGGCAAAGAGAACGCCTACCCCGGCCACCTCTCGGGCGGGCAACAGCAACGCGTGGCAATCGCACGAGCATTGGCCATGCGGCCTAGTGTAATGCTGTTCGACGAAGTCACTGCAGCACTGGATCCCGAGACCGTCAAAGAAGTCCTGATCACGATCCGAGAGCTGGTGCAGGAAGGCATGACCTGTGTCCTCGTGACCCACGAGATGAGGTTCGCCCGGGAAGTGGCCCACCACATTTATTTCACCGACAAAGGACTTATCGTGGAGCACGGCAAACCGGACGCATTTTTTGATGATCCGCAGGACTCCCGCACACGCGAGTTCCTGGGCCACGTACTGGCCTGAGTCTGCGTGTCAAATCAATTGACATGTTCAAACTGAAATCAGTGGAGCACTCTGTGACACAACAACGCACCCTTCCAGGCCGTTTTCGCTGGCTGATTACTCAATGCTTCATCCTTGCCGCTACGCTTTCGACGGGTGCGCATGCCCAGCCCACAGAAGCTGCATTGCCCCGTGTGGCGGTGCTGGCTACGGGAGGCACCATCGCGGGTACCGGCGCAAGCGAGACCCAAACGACCGCATACACCTCTGGCGTGCTGACCGCCGACGCGCTGCTTCGTTCCGTGCCATCGCTCGAAAAAGTCGCACGCGTGTCGGGTGAACAGATCTCAAACGTTGGCAGTGACAACATGACCAACGAGATTCTCCTGAAACTCGCAAAGCGCGTGAACGCCCTCCTGGCGCAGCCCGATATCGCCGGCGTTGTCATCACACACGGCACCGACACGTTGGAGGAGACGGCTTACTTCCTGAATCTGGTGGTCAAGAGCGACAAGCCGGTGGTCGTGACCGGCGCGATGCGCCCCTCGACGGCGATTAGCGCGGATGGGCCCAGTAACATCCTCCAGGCCGTTACGGTCGCCGCAGCCCCGTCTGCCCGCGGACGCGGTGTCATGATCGTGTTGAATGATCGTATTGGCGCTGCGCGGTATGTCACGAAGACCAATGCCAATTCTTTGGACACCTTCAAGGGGCAGGACGCGGGCTACCTCGGAACACTGGTCGATCAAGTCCCCTACTTCGAAACCACCACGGCAAAGCCTCACACCAAAGCCACGCCATTCGACGTCGCAAAACTCGATGTCTTGCCCGAAGTCGCGGTGATCGCGCACTATCAAAGTGACTCCGGATTCATGTACGAAGCCGCAGCAAACAACGGCATCAAAGGCATCATTGCCTCAGGTGTAGGCGCCGGTAGTGTTTCGCTGCGCGCCATCCCCTCCATCAAAAAGGCGATGGGGCAAGGCATCGTCGTCGTGCGTTCGTCACGGACCGGTGGTGGCTTTGTGCCAGATGATCCGGCATACCCTGGCCTCGTCGCAGATAGCCTGAACGAGGGTCGGCCGGAATTCGTGAAATTTTCGCCAAAGTTGCCTTAAGTATGTGATCCGAAACGTAAAAGTGGTTCTCTTCCTCGGGCCAAGGCACGGTTGTGTGGGCGATGCCGAGCCGTGACGCAGCTATCGCGTACGGATGTGTCAGCAGCTGAACTGCCCCGTGCAGGAGCGGCCCGGTATCCAGAATTCCTCTATGCCGCCGATCCGAAAACGAAATCGATCGACGTATCGAGCGGCGGCACCTTCCGCTGGAGATCCACCAAATAAGACCCGAGCCGGTTGATGTGGTCCTTCCGGTAAGGCGACAGCGCCTGGAGCACCTCGGCGTCGACAGGATGGCCCTTCATTTGCAACTCCTTCAGTTTGCGCGACATCCACTGCACGTTGTAGAGGATGACCATGTTCGCGACGAGCTGGTTGTACTTGATGACTTTGCGCTGTTCGTGCCGGACGTTTTCCGCGATGACGTCACCGCCGAACATCAGCCATTTCGCAAAATCGTTGAACTGTTCGCTCTTGTTCGTCGCGGCATGGATCGTCCGGCGCATTTCGGGGTCCTTGATGTAGCGCAGCAGGAACAGCGTGCGGATTACCCGCCCGAGCTCGCGGAACGCGAAATACAGCTTGTTCTTGACACTCTCGGAGCCGAGGCGCCGCAGGATCGTCGATGGCGTCATCCGGCCGGCTTTGATTGAGATGGCGACGCGCAGCATGTCCGACAAGTGCCTTTCGATGAGGGCCCAGTCGACGTTGCCGCGGAACAGTGATTCGATGTTGGTGTAGCGACGGCGCCGGTCCGCTTTGTAGAAGCGCAGTTCCTTGATGTCGCGGATGCGGGGCATTAGTTTGATGCCGAGCAGGTGTGCGAGTGCGAAGACCGGCGCGCTCTGCGCCTGGGTATCGCCATGGACCGTGTCCGGCTGCACGTCGGAGGTATTCTTGATCAGCCCGTCGAGGATGTAGACGGCTTCATGCACGCCACACGGAATGAAGTGGCTGAAGAGCGCGATGTACTTGTCCGACACGTGGTAGTAACCAATACCGCCATAGCCGCCGTACCGGATGTGATATTCGGACAGCAGATTTTGCTCGTAGAGATTCCATTTCGTGCCGTCGGCCGAAACTCGGCTTCCGGAACCCCAGAACTTCGGCAACGCAAACTGGTTGTAGGCGTTGATGACCCGGACGATGGCCTTGTCCAGGCGCTCTTCGGTCACGTGGCGCAGATTCAGCCAGGCGACCTGCTTGCGGCTGAGGTTCTTTACCGAGCGCGCCGTCTGCGCCGGTCCGAGATTGCACCCATAGCAGAACAGCGTCGTGATGAAGCGCTTGCGCGGCTCGTCGATCTTCGCCTCGAAGCCGGATAACGGGCCAAACAGCCGGTGCAGGTCGAGCCACTGTTCGGTTTCGGTCAGGATGTCAAGGATGCTGACCGGCCGCATCGACGCCGTGATGGCCTGGTCGATTAACATCTTGTTTGGCGGGTCGGGCTTCTTCTCGAGCTTGTGGAGAATCAGACCTTGGTCGCCAATCTCGACGTAGTCGTTCTCCGGAAAGGCAGCGTCGACCTCGTCGGCCAGTGCGCTGAGTTGGTCCTTCAGTTGCTGGACGAAGGCCCGGCTATCGACCGGGAAGTCGACGAGTTCGCCATAGCGCGGCAGTTCTTCGCGGAATTCGTCCCACGATACCTGGTGTTCGCGGGGATCATCGTACTGGTCGCTGTGCTCGACGTAAACGTCCCCGGAGTTGAGTTCACGCCTGAGCTGGCTGAACACGCATAACTCGAAATATTTCCGGTGCAGCAGTCGGGCGGTCCGCCCGTCCGGGAAGACAAATTTCTCCCACTTCTCTGGCATCCAGTCGAGCGGCAGCTCTGCGAGGTCGGCGTCGCCCAGCAGCAGGTATTCGCGACGTGAGGCCCGGTATTGCTGGACCCAAGCGAGCGCGCCGAGCAGGGCATCGTCCTGGGAGCTCGAGCGCAGTGACAGGAGATCGAGGCACTGGAACAGCAGTGACCGCAGATTCCTGTATGGGGCCAGCAGAAACGGGATGGCGTGATTGCCGGTATATGCGATGTGCTCGTTGCATCGGCTCAGGGCGTTGCCGGGATCGTCATTGAGGGATGCCCTCATGCGCGCAATGCGCTCGGCGGGCGGCGCCTCGTCGTCTTGCAGGATGTGGAGCACATCGCGAAACTGACTGACGAGCGATTCGAGCTCGTCAGCGTGCGCCAGCCGATACTGTTTCATGCGCAGTTCCGCCGTGCCTTCCAGGTTGCGGACCGTCTTGATGAAGATTTCCGCGACGTCATCAAGTGCCTTCTGCAGCTGCGCGAGGATGAATAGCACAGCAAGCGTGTAGCGCTTCGCCGGCTTGAGCATGCGCATCTCATGGACGTCGAGGGCCCGTGCTTCAAGGACGAGTTGCATGCGCTTGGGGACCGAGAGCATTTCCGGCGGCGGCGGTAGGCCGTCGGCCAGCTCGTTCAAGGCCTGAATGTGTTTGAGGAAGCTTGCGACCTCGCGCGGCCTCGGCCGTTTTGGTTCCCGCTTCAGTTCGTCCCAGGGCGTGCGTCCCGCCCGGTTGCTGAAGAGAGCGTCGAGGCGGGCTCTGAGCGGTTCGTCCAACGCGTCGGAGAAGGCCTGGTAGATGGTCTCGTGAAGCCGGCTGCGGGCGGAAGCCGCAATGCGCGAGAGGGTTGCCAGCGGCGGCAGTTCGTAGCGCTGCCTGATGAGCTCTTCGAGCAGAACGTTGATGATGTCCGGCAACTCTGCCTTCGTGCGCGCCGCGATGGCCGCGACGACAGCAAGCCATTCATGGGTAAGCGCATCAACGACGCGGATGCCGACAAATTCGCGCAGCACCTTCTGGTGCCGAGACTTGCTGCCCGACCTGTCATAGCGCTTGATTGTCGTGCGGGGCGGCGATCGGACCTTGAGCACCGAGCAAATATGGGCGACGATTTCGGGTGGCACGTCTGACATTGGCGGCATGTATCCCAGACGCTGAAGCAGTTTGAGCTGCGTCAGAATCAGCACGCGTGTTGGCGCTTGCCGGAACTGGCCATACACGAAGCGGATTTCGGCGGCGCTGGGCGTGTAGACTGCCCGCAACTCGTCTGCGGTGATCTCCGCTGGCAGTAACGGGTACGCGGTTTCGGAAATCTGGTTCATAGGTGCCGCGCGAATCGAGCCAGCCGGTACCGTTGCTGCATTTTCCGCCTGTCAGCGTTGCGGCAATCTGAGCGCGCCCGATAACACCGCAGTGGCAAGGTCCGCATCGCTCATGCCCATGATCCGGTCGATCGTGCCGTGCGACAGCTCGTCTGCCAGCGCGAGCAGATCGTCGAGCAGCGCCGCCAGCCGGTCGATCCGCGCGCTCAGATGAGCAAGGGCTTCGCGCTCCTGCGGTGTGAGCGGCCCGGATCGCCACCGTGCCACCTGCTCGCGCTGGATCGGCAGAAAATCCCGTTGTTCGCCGTAGACCTGGCGCGTCCGGGCCAGGGTGGCGTCGTCAAGCACATGGGGTCGCGACCGGCACCGGGTCAGGGCGTCGAAGGTGGCCTGTACCTCATCAATCTGCGCGCCGGCGAGATCCAGAATGACCGGCAGCGCAGCGATCGGCTGCCAGGCTGGTGGCTGTGGTTCGTTCGTGTTCATGAGGCTCGGTTTCCTGTCGGGCGGTTGCTCATGGCACTGCATCGGTCCAGCGCCCGCAGGCGATGACCGAAGGCCCGATTGTAGCGCGGGCGCTGACGCGCTCCGCGGTAGTCCGAAAACCGTTGCTCGCTGTTGGCTCAGCCGGCGCGACGCCTGGCTGTACGCGCTGGCGCAGACTCGTCGCGACCCTTGAGCTGGCCCTGCAGCAGGGCGACCTGTTGGGTCAGGGAATCGCGCTCACGCCGCAGTTCGCGCGTCTCTTCCATGACACTGGCGAGCTGTTTTTCATGCCGTTCGGCCAGCCGGCGGTGTTCAGCAGCGTCGGCGCTGAGCCGCTGCCCGTCAGCCACAAGTTGCTCGTTGCGCTGGCGGGTCTTCGCAAGGGCAGCTTCCGCGCGACGCTGGGCTTCGCGCGCTTCCTCGGTCTGCAGCATGACGAGCTTCTGCACGCCTTCGAGCCGGGCGGTAGCCTGGTCGACCTCCACCCGCAGGGCGGCCTCGTGTTCGGCGCGGGCGGTCCGCAGTGCTTCCAGTTCGCGGGCATGGGCGGACTGCGCTTCGCGCAAGGCCTGCTCTGCTTGCGCGCGCACGGCATCGCCCTCAGCCGCGGCGGCTTCGGCCCGTCGGATGGCAGCCTCCAGTTCGGCTTGGCCCCGGGCGTGAGCGGCCAGCGCGGTAGCGAGCCGCGCCTGCAGGTCGTCAACCTGGGCGCGAAGCGTTTGCACTTCCGCCTGCAACCCTGTGTTGGCGGCCTGCAGCGATTCGGCGCGCGTGATGGCGGCGGTCGCTTCGGCCTCAAACTCCCCGCTGCGCTGCGCGAAGACCTGTTCCCCCTGTTCGACGGCCAACGCCCAGACCGACAGCATGGCGTTGGCGACTGCTGGCGGCAGTGCGGCGGAGAGCGCGTCGTTGCGCGCCTGCTCGTCCTTCCACAGCTTCAGCTCGTCGTTGATGGTGGTGCGGCTGCCCTGGCGGATCTCGGCGTAGATCAGGTCGACGGTGAGTTCATGCGGGTGCCGGCCCGCGGAAACCAAGCGCGCGGCGGCGTCGCGGGTGCGTAGACGGGTATCGCTGATACGGCTCATGGGCGGAAGCGGGCTGAGAGGGTGGAATTTCGTGAATCTGACTGATGTATATGATCGTATTACGTTATATCTGTAATCACAAGCCGTAGAAATTTACGATAACGCGCATAATCGTAAGGTTACTAGGTGTACGATGCGGAACCCCATGAACCTGCCTGCCCCAGCCCCCGAATCGCTTCTGCTCGTCGCGCTGCCCGCCGCACTCGACGGCCATGACGGTACCAACCGCGCGCGCGGCGGCCACCGCCAGATCGCCGCCGACACCGATATCGAGGCCGTACGCCTGTGGCTTGCCGAGTACGCCAGCTCGCCGCACACGCTGCGCAGCTACCGAAAGGAAGTAGTACGGCTGCTCATCTGGGCAACGCGCACGTTGGGCAAGCCGCTCTCTAGCCTCACGCGCGAGGATTTCCTCCTGTACGAACGTTTCCTTGCCGCGCCAACGGCGGACTGGATCGACCCGGCGCTGCCGCGCCGCGGCGGCGCTCGGCGCCTGTTCGGGGGGCCGCTCGCCGAGGGCAGCCGCCGTCAAGCGCTCGGCATCCTCTCGGGTCTGTTGGACTACCTTGTCACGGCCGGCTACCTCGCAGGCAATCCGCTTGCCCTGCGCCGCAGCCGTTCAACGCGTGGCTCGCGCGCGCGACGCGTCGAGCGCTATCTCGATCATGCGCTGTGGCAGGTGGTGCTCGCGTCGATGGAGGGCTGGCCGCAGGGCACGCCGCGCGAGTGCCAGCATTACGAGCGCAGCCGCTGGGTGATGCGCTTCCTCTACCATACGGCGCTGCGCGCGAGCGAAGCCGCCCACGCGAAGGCAGCCGACTTTGTCCAGCGGCGCGGGCGCTGGTGGCTGTACGTTGTCGGCAAGGGCGGCGCCGAGGGCGAGGTACCAGTGAGCGACGCGTTGATGGCCGAGTTTGCTCGCTATCGCGCGTTCCACGGCCTGCCGCCGATGCCGGGGCCCGGTGACCTGAGCCCGGCCATCCTGAGCGTCGCCGGGGACGCGCAGCGGCACCTCACGCCGACGGCGGTCTATCTGATCGCGAAGGAAGTGTTCCGGCGGGCGGCCGCCGTGTTGGAGGCGAGCGATCCGGCCGGCGCGGCGACGCTGGCGCGTGCCTCGACGCACTGGCTGCGCCATTCCGCGGCTTCGCACCAGGCCGACGCGGGTACCGATATCCGCTTTATTCAGAAGAACCTGCGGCACGCCTCGATCGAGACGACCGGCATCTACCTGCACGCCGAGGACGACCGGCGGCATGCGCACACCGTGGGCGAGCAACAAGCTCAACCACCCACCGCGCCCGCCCCGCCACAGTAGGCGCGTATTGGCCCTGGCGTTCGTGAATCGCTCGGACCATCGGCCTCGAATGGATCGGCCTCGCCGGTTTGCGCTGGAGGGCGCCGCCGCCATGCGCACTGCCCAAAGCGCCGCGCTTGCGCGACTACCTACAGGCGTACGCACCGCCGTTGCCCCAATGCGGCGCTCATCGATCACGGCGCGCCAAAGCTCATGTCGGAACCCATTGGTCTCCCCGCACATCTATACTGCGAGCATGACCCGGGACTTGTGTCGTCGCAGATCGATGGCCACTTCGAACCTCGAAGGCCGCTTCCCAGCCAAGAGTTGTCGTTCGCTGGCCTGGCATCCCAGTCGTTCGAGCAAAGGCAGGGCTCCGAAACCTGTCCGCCGGCCTGCTCTTGCAACTCGGCCTTGGCTGTCGCCCTCCTGGAGGACAGGAACGGCTCCCGGCCGCCTTTTTCAAATATGCGTACCCGATCGACGAACGCGGGAATGCCATCATTCCGCTCCGAGCGCGCGGTTCGAATGCGGGACGATCTCGGACCAAAAACTCAGCGCAGGAGGTTAGGATCGTGTTCGATAAGGACCGCTTCATCGAGGATTGCGTCAAGGCCGTCGCCGAAGGCTCGCAGGCCGTGCGCGAGGTGGTGGCAGAAGCTGTTGCCGACGGCGCCGGTATCTTCGCCGGGCTCGGCGAGCCGGAACACGCCGGCCTCTTACCGCTCTACACCTCGCCCGAGGTCACGGTCATCAATTTCGTCTGGGCACCGTGCATGAGCCTCATGCCCCACAATCACCGGATGTTCTCGGCAGTGGGCATCTATGCGGGACGCGAGGATAATGTCTTCTGGCGGCGGACGGCATCGGGTATCGAGGCAACGACAGCTAGATCTCTTGGAGTGGGCGACGTCGCTGTGCTCGACCGGGAGGCGATCCATTCTGTGCTGAATCCGATCGGCAAGATGACGTGCGCCATCCACGTCTATGGTGGTGACTTCTTCCATCCGACCGAGCCCCGCAGTCAGTGGGATCATGAGACCTTGGCCGAACGGCCCTGGGACGTCGACAAGGTTAAGTTGCTGTTCCGCGAAGCGGAGTCGCGGTTCCACACCGTGCAAATGGGCCACGCAACGGCAGGCGACGATGCATAGGGACATCGGTCGATGGGCTTAAGAATGAAGCTGTAGTTCGAAGACTTACCAAGAAACAGTTCCGCTACCGGTAACCTGGCGCTCGTAGATGCACATTGCACCACACAGGCAGTTTAGTGGGACAGTTCAACTCTCCGAAGCGTCAAACCGGAACTGAGTCTTCGGGGGACTTGTAGGCGCAAACATGTAGAGAAGACACTAGCCAGGTCGGCACCCGCGAAACAGAGGGGCAGTTCCGGATTCTGGTTCAGGGCGTCACTGACGACGCGATTTTCATGTTTTCGCCGGCGGGTATTGTGACCAATTGGAACGTCGGCGCGGAAGCGCGGTGGGTATTCATCGCGACGACGCGGACTATGCCACGCATCCGGTCAAACGCACACAGCGCAGGCCGAGAGTATTGACGCCATGGCGGCTAAGCCGTGCTGCACAGTGACAACGACGCCACATTCAACGTCACCACGGTGCTGGCGATACTGCTCTGGCCGCGGGCGGCACCGCTCATGGCACGCTTTTGGTTGCATCATTTGCGGCTATTGGAGTGGATTTATGCCCTTCCTCCCCGTCCTGCTTTGCCCTCCGCACCGTTTTGGTCACCACCACGCATTGTTAGTAAAATCACTCTAAAGTTCAAAGTACTGCCAACAGTCTGGCACCACCGACCGTCCGCCAGCGGACCACACGATCAATTGTTAAACAAGAAACACTTTAGAGCCCTAGGACGGGGAGGGATGCTCGTACTGGCATTGTGGGTCGCCCTTGCGTCGGCCATGATGTGGGATCAGGACTCGGAGCGGGATGCTGCTGAAGAACGGGCTGCTGCACTAAGCGATCTCTTAGCAGCACACACAACCCGTGTGCTGCGACAAGCGGATCAACTGGCCTGGATGGTCACGCAGGAAGTGCTGAAATCTGGGCCTAATATAGCCTTGGTCCCTTATGTCCAGGCAAAAGCGGTCCAGTTAGGCCTATTTCTGCAAGTTGCAGTAATCGATCAGCGTGGCATTTTGCGAGCCTCCACCGTCCCAGGATTCAAGCCAGTTGATCTTAGTGACAGGCCGCATTTTCGCGCGCACGTTAATGCTCCGGCATCCGGCTTGTATATCAGTGAGCCTCTCATTGGCCGCGCGAGCGGCAAACCATCCATTCAGTTATCCAAGCGAATTGAAGACAGTGAGGGCGATTTCCTCGGCGTGGTAGTGGTTTCCCTGGACCCGGCCTACCTGATACAGTTGTTCGATCAGTTGAGAGTGGGAGAACATGGCCAGGTACTGGTGTTTGGTGCAAGGGATTTCATCATACGGGCAGAACGCTCGTACCCGGACTCGCACTTCGGCGCGAAAATCCCATTAACTAGCGCTTTAGGACGGGCATTTGCGGCGTCTTCCACCGCTGGAAATTTTCGGGGTCCCAGTTTCGTGGACGGTACGACCCAGGCCATCGCCTTCCGATCGATCAAAGATTACCCGCTCGCTGTAGCAGTTGGCCTCTCCGAACCAGAGTACCTTGCCGGGTATCGTGCGCGACGCACCTTTCTGCTCATCGTAGGAATCTTGATGACGGCGCTGATTTTATATGCCTGAGCTTGCCCCCGCAAAACGAATCCCTTGCTGAGGTTAAACTGAAGCAAGGAGAGATGTGATGACAAGCAAGACAAAGCGGGCGCAGTACACGCTGGAATTCAAGCTGGAAGCGGTACGGCTGGTGAAGAGCGGGCAGAGCATGGCAGTGGTTAGCGCGACCCTGGGCATCAGAGCGCAGACGCTGCATAACTGGGTCAAGGCGGAGCGGGAAGGCAAGCTGACTGGTGCGGGTATGAAGCCGGTCAGCCCGGAGCAGATGGAGCTGGCCCGGCTTCGGGCGGAGGTGGCGCGCTTGAAGATGGAGCGCGATATTTTAAAAAAAGCCGCAGCATACTTTGCGAAGGAGTCGGTGTGAGGTATGCGTTCATCGAGCGAAACCGACGTTACTGGCCGGTCTCGGTCCTGTGTGAGCTGTTAGGGGTCAGCCCCAGCGGCTATCACCAGCGCAAGCAACGCACAGTAAGCACCGACAGGCCAGATAGAGGCCGACTCAGTGACGATGCCTTGTTGGCCCACATCAAGGCGATTCACGCCGGGGTCAAGGGGGAGTACGGCTGGCCGCGCATGTGGAAGGAACTGCTGGCGCGTGGGGTGCGGGTGGGCAAGGAGCGTGTTCGCAAGCTGATGGCGCTGCACGGCATCCGTGCCCGCCACAAGCGCAAGTACATCGCGACAACCAACTCGAACCACGATTTGCCGGTGGCCCCCAATCTGCTGCAACGCGACTTTAGCCCAGCAGCACCCAATCAAGTCTGGACGAGCGACATAACCTATGTGGCGACCGCCGAAGGCTGGCTCTACCTGGTGGTCATCATCGACCTGTTCAGCCGGCAGGTGGTTGGCTGGTCGATGCAACCACACATGAAGGCCGAATTGGTCACGGACGCGCTGCGCATGGCCTGGTTCCGGCGCCGCCCGGAAGCCGGTGTGATTGTGCACACCGACCGGGGAAGCCAGTATTGCAGCCATCTGTTTCAAGACGCCCTGAAGGCGTATGGCATGCGCTCGTCAATGAGCCGCAGGGGCGATTGCTGGGACAACGCGCCGACTGAGAGTCTGTGGGGGTCGTTGAAGGTCGCTCGCCTGCACGGTCGCCAGTTCGCTACCCGCCGCGCCGCAATGGACGAGGTAATTGACTGGCTTGGCTTTTATAATGCCAGCCGACTCCACTCGACGCTGGGCTACGTCAGCCCCATGACGTTCGAGAAAAACTGGTCCGCAGCTCAGCAACACCGGGCTGCCTAATTCCCTCGGTTATGGGATTCGTGGAACAGGGGCAAGGTCAGCCCGTGCAAAGCAGACCGCCCTGATGGATAGCATGCTCGGCGCCACGCTCGCCGCAAACGCCGCCAGAGACCGTGAAATGGGAAAGGCTGAGCGCATTGATGCACTTTTCCAGGCGATTCCCTATCCGGCAATGGGATTTGACAGGGGCGGGTGCGTCGACGGCCTCAATAGCCATGCGCTGCTGCTTCTAGAGGCTAGCCGGGCAGAACTGATAGGGACTCGAATTGAGAGCGTTGCCAAAACGCTCTTTCGGCATGACGGCAGCCTCGATCGAACATCCAAGGTACAGTCGCTTTGCGAGGCTCTGCAAGGAGAAGAAAAACAAACACTGATTTTCCCTATCGCCGATCAAACGACTGTTGTGTATGAAATCCAGGTCGATTCGCGCCGTGATGGCGGAACGTTGCTGCTCATCCGCGATATCACCAGCCACGCCGATTTACAGGAAAGCGAGCGGGATCTTCACATCACATTGCATGCCATCAGCGATGCGGTCATTTCCACGGACGCAGTGGGAAACGTGAAGCGTATAAACGGCATGGCCAGCCAACTCATCGGTCTGGGATGGGGCGAGGCGGTAGGCAGACAGGTGACCGAAGTACTGCGTTTGACATGCGCAGACGATGGTGGGACCTTCGTGGATCCCGTCAGCGAGGTCTCGCGCACCGGGCTACCGCTTAACCGCTCAGACTTGACGCTGCATGGCGCAGCAAGAGGGACACCAGTTGACATCATTCTTGGCGCGGCGCCTCTGCGCAATGATGCCGGGGTTTTCCAGGGCACCGTGCTGGTGATGCGCGATGTCAGCGTCGAACGTGCTGCGGAGAAGGCCCTTCAAGCAAGCGAGGATCGTTATCGCAGACTCATCGAGTTTTTGCCCTATGCCGTCATCGTGCAACGCAACGACAAGATCTGCTACGCCAACCCAATGGCCGTCAGTATGCTCAGGGCGTCTTCCGTTGATGCACTGCTGGATCGAAACATCCTCGAACTAGTCCATTGCACGGACCGTGACCTGGTCAAATCACGCATTAGTTTGCTACGCAAGCAGCGCATCAGTGTGCCAACCACCGCGGAGCGTTGGATACGCCTTGACGGCTCCTTACTGGAATGTGAGGTAACAGCGGTGCCTTATGACTGGGACGGTGAATCTTCAGCACTGGTGCTCCTGCAGGATATAAGTGCCCGCCGAATGGCCGAAACCCAGCGGGATCGGTTTTTCGAACTATCGATAGACTTGCAGTGCATCGCGAGCGAAGACGGTTATCTAAAACGTGTGAACCGTGCCTTTACCCAAGTTCTGGGGTGGACATCTGACGAAATTGCCCGCCAGCCCTATATTAATTTCGTCCATCCGGAAGACCGCCCGCGAACCTTTGAGATTGTGGCCTCGAGCAATGTCGGAGTGCTAGCTGAGCATTTTGAGAACCGCTACGTCTGCAAGGATGGCACATATCGTTGGCTGGCCTGGAATGCAGTACGAGAACCGGATGGGTATATTTATGCGATTGCGCGTGACGTCACCGACATCCGCGCCGCGCGTGACCAGATGTTGCTCGCCAAAGCCGAGGCAGAGTCCGCGTCGCGAGCGAAGAGCGCCTTCCTAGCGACCATGAGCCATGAAATTCGGACACCAATGAATGGAGTGGTCGGCATGATCGAGGTGTTAAGTCGCAGTGGGCTAAGCGAGAATCAATCCGATATCGCTTCGACGATCCGCCAGTCTGCTGCAACGCTGCTTCGTCTCATTGATGACATCCTCGATTTCTCCAAGATTGAAGCGGGGCGAATGGAAATTGAAAGCAACCCCGTGTCACCGCGTCAAGTCGTGGAGGGAGTGTATCTTGCCCTGCTTCCTGTGGCCAATGCAGCAGATGTCAGTCTGCATTGTGGTGTCTCAGACAACGTGGCTGAATGGGTACTTGCAGACGAAACGCGCTTGCGTCAGGTGCTGTATAACCTGGTCGGCAACGCCATCAAGTTTTCGACCGGCCGACCGACGGTAGCGGGATCTGTAGAGATCAGCGTCGATGTTATTGGAGCCAGCGAAGGAGAACCTGCCGCGCAAACCATCACTTTCTCTGTGACGGACAACGGCATCGGCATCGCAGGCGATGCGATTCCTCATCTGTTCGAGCCGTTTACGCAGGCCGAAGCGTCGACCACGCGGCGCTACGGCGGTACAGGCCTGGGCTTGGCGATCTGTCAGCGTTTAGTCAGAGCCATGGGCGGACAGATCTCGGTGACAAGTGAGGTCGGGATCGGTTCGGCCTTTTCAGCGATGCTTTCGTTCCCGATAGCACCCGCTGCTGCCAAGCGCGATGAAATGACCGCCAAACACCATCGGACATCGGCCGCCGAATCTAGCAAGATCCTGGTTGTTGAAGACGATCCTATCAACCAGAAAGTGATATGTGCTCAATTGGAGCTTCTCGGTTACCAAGCCAAATTGGTGAACAACGGTGCCGAAGCGATTGAGGAGTGGCGACGGTCCCACTATGGACTGATCCTGACCGATATACACATGCCAATCATGGACGGCTACGCGCTAGTTGGGGCGATCCGGGATGCCGAGGGCAATGGCGGGGAGACGCCAATTGTGGCACTGACAGCCAATGCCATGCTTGGCGAGAAACAACGTGCCTTAGCGGCAGGCATGGACGACTACCTGACCAAACCACTGCATCTCAATAGCTTGAAAGCCGCTCTCGAACGATGGCTTAAGCCTGCGTCACGGGGCGCTGTACTGACTCAGGAAGAGCAAAGAGGGTACGACCGCTCCATGAATGTGTCTGTTCTTCATGAGATGATCGGCGACGATCCCCAGGTCGTTTCTGAATTGCTATCTGCCTATGCTGAACAACTGCGAGAGATGCAGCCCAGACTGCATCAGGCACTGAGAAACGATAACCGCAACGAGGCCAGCTACCTCTCTCACCGGTTGAAGTCCTCCTCGCGATCGGTTGGCGCTTTGTCCTTGGGCGAGCTTTGCACGCAAATAGAGCGCGCCTGCAAGGAGGATTTGGACTTGGGCGAGCTTCTTGCATCGTTCGAGGACGAGGCATTACGAGTTACGCATGCACTTTCAACATTGCAGCACGAGATTCAGGCTAGCATAGCGATAGCCGAAGGAAGGAACTTACAATGAAAACCACGCTTGCCGCGGAAGTTGCTCTTATTGACGATGATGTATTCAGCCTCAGACTGCTGAGCCGGCAGCTTGAGCAGATTGGTTACGACAAGGTTACTACATTTGAACGGGCCAATGGTGCCCTCGCGCTGATCCAAAAAGAGCCACGTGCATTTCGGTTAGTGATCGCAGATCTGCAGATGCCCGAAATGGACGGCATCGAATTCCTCCGCCACCTTTCCGCCGCCGGTTATACCGGTGCCCTGTTACTGGTCAGCGGTGAAGGCGCGGGAATTCTCCAGACTGCGGAGCAGCTTGCCAAATTGCACGGACTACAGGTTATCGCCAGCTTGCCAAAGCCGGTTACTAAGAGACCGTTTCAAAAAGAGCCCCGGGGGGCTGTTAACCTTTTCGGCAAGCTGTTAACCTTGGCCATCTGAACAACTGGAACCGAGGGGATGAGCGCGCCGATCATTGATGATGAACTGTGGGCACTGATCGAACCTTTGCTGCCGCCGCCGAAACCGCGACGCAAGAAATATCCAGGGCGGCTCCCGGTTTCGAACCGGGCTGCACTGAACGGCATCCTGTTCGTGTTCAAGACTGGCATACGCTGGTGCGACCTGTCGACCAAGTTGGGATTCGGGTCGGGGCCGACCTGCTGGAGGCGCTTGCGCGATTGGCAGAAGGCCGGCGTTTGGAAGCGATTGCACGAGCTACTGCTGGCGAAGTTACGCGAGGCCGGCGAACTCGACTTCTCCCGAGCAGCCGTCGATTCATCGTCTGTGCGAGCCGTTGGGGCGGGCGAAAAACTGGTCCGAACCCCACGGATCGCTCGCGACCAGGTTCCAAGCATCACATCCTCGTCGACGCAAATGGCGTCCCCATCAGCGCAATCCTGACCGGGGCGAACCGCAACGACGTCACCCAACTGCTGCCGCTCGTCGACGCGATCCCGCCAATTCGCGGCGTGCGCGGTCGCCCGCTTCAAAAGCCCAAAGTCATCTACGCAGACCGTGGCTACGACTCCGAGCCGCATCGTCAGCGGCTTCGCGAGCGCGGCATCAAACCGGTGCTCGCCAAGCGCCGGACAGAACACGGCAGTGGCTTGGGCAAATTCCGCTGGGTTGTCGAACGTACTCACGCGTGGCTTCACAACTTTCGTCGTCTTCGCATTCGCTTCGAACGTCGAGCCGACATTCACGAAGCGTTCCTAAAACTCGGCTGCTCTCTCGTCTGCTGGAACATCTTCAGGCGCGCTGAGCCGTCTTTTTGAAACAGTCTCTAAGGCGTCGTTGGAGAGGGTCCTGCGCGATAGAAGGCTTGGGCCTGCCTGGCGTCCGCCCAAGATACCAGCACCCCGCTTTACAAGTGCAGATCTGGAGGCCGCGATTGAAGAGTCTGAAATTGTCGCGTATTACCAGCCAAAGGTCGACTTGGCGAATGCGACGCTGGTTGGCGTTGAGGCGCTGGCACGATGGAAGCACTCACACGGTGGCGTTTTGCCAGCCTCGCAATTTATGAATGCTGTTGAGGCTCATGGCCATGCCAGATTACTGGACAAGTCGATGCTTGCCCAAGTGCTCCTTCAGGCGAAAAGCTGGCAGGACTTGGATTTCGACTTGCCGATTGCACTGAACGTGCAGATGGAAAGCCTTAGCACATTCGGATTTCTTGATGACTTGGAGGATGCCGCCGCGGCAGGAGCTGATATCTCATGTTTGACGATCGAGCTTACCGAATCGCAGATAATGGCTAACCCGATTGTATCGCTTGAAGTGCTGGCCCGACTTAAGCTCATGGGGGTAACCCTGTCAATTGACGATTTCGGCACTGGTCATTCGACTTTGACCAAATTAAGAGATATCCCTTTCACTGAACTTAAATTAGATCGAAGTTTCGTGCGTAATGCCGGCCATGAAGGCAAAGCGATTTCCCAATCAATCATAGAGGCTACAGTATCTCTGGCTCACCGACTCGGCCTGCGCATCGTTGCCGAAGGTGTAGAGGATCAGGCAGACTGGGACTACGTGGGAGCTATAGGGTGTGACGTTGCACAAGGGTATTTTGTCGCCAAGCCCATGCCAGCAGAGCAAGTCCAATCTTGGGCCGAATTATGGAGCACTAAACAGCATGCTCACCTTCGTCCGGATGAGAGTGGATCTTGAAATATTTTGATGTCGAATCCCCACAATGTACAGAGCTTGATGGGATTACCAAGAACGCGCTGCTGCTACTACGGCCACTCTAGCGCTGCACTGCTCGGCTCTTGGTGTCGGCGGCAAAGTTGCTACGCCGCCCTGCCTTGACAGCCACCGGCGTCTGCCCCGCTAGCGCGCATCGGAACCGAAGTTTCCTTTCCAATTATCGGGTTAGCTGAGATGTGGAGGTGTGGCGGATTTTCACGATACCCACACCGTCAGATTAGGCGAAGTAAGACTAGGGAACGGCACCTTGGCCCGAGGTGGAGAATGGCTTTCTCATTTCGGATCAAATACTTAAGATCACTTTGGCGAAAATTTCACGAATTCCGGCCGACCCTCTGAACCCGCAGAAGGCCCGCATTCTGCTGATGCTGGCACTGACTCTTACCAAGGATCCGAAGCGCATCCAGGAGTACTTCCACACCTATTGACCGCGCTAGCGCGCCAAATCCAAAGGGCATTAAGGGCCGCTTCAAACAAGGCGGCCCTTCTTCTTTTTACGCCTGACACATGCGTAAACCCTGATACTGGACGCGCAACTTTACGTCCAGCGCTAACTACTATCACGTTGAGTAATAGTGTCATCACACATGCTGTTTTCCTGAAGTTCGCTGACTACACTGATCTCCAAGCTTGCATCGACAGCGGCAAGCGTCAGCAGCTCTACGAAGAAAGTCAGGAGACAGTTGTGAGTAATAAGGTTCTGTTGGAAGACCTGCCCTTGCGCAGGTTTCATGCGCAAGTCGCATTCAGTGGCACGGGCGGTCAGTTCAGCGACGGCTTCGTCCTTGGGATTATCGGTATCGCGGTAAGCATGGCCGCCGGCCCGCTGCAACTCGACGCGATGTGGATGGGGCTTCTTGGCGCGGCATCGCTCGCTGGCCTCTTCCTCGGAAGTATCTTTGCGGGTCCCTTCGCCGACAAGCATGGCCGACGCTCGATTTTCGCCTATGACATGGTCTTGTTCGCCGCTATCTCGGCAGCGCAGTTCTTTGTCACCTCCCCGACGCAGTTGCTTATCCTGCGGCTGCTGCTCGGTCTGATTCTTGGCGCCGACTACGTGGTCAGCAAATCGCTCGTCACCGAATACGCACCGCGCCGCTATCGGGGGCGTCTGTTGAGCGTGCTGGCGGCAGCATGGGCCGCCGGCTACGTGGGCGCTTACCTTGTCGGCTTCATGATGCGCGACCTGGGTCCTGATGCCTGGCGTTATATGCTCGTTGCCAGCGGATTGCCAGCGCTGCTTATTTTCCCGTTGCGCATGGGAGTTCCCGAATCGCCACTGTGGCTGATGAAGCGGGGCCGTCGCGACGAAGCCTTGGAAATTGTCCGTCGCAAGCTCGGACCGGAGGTTGACCTCGTTCAACCCGAACCGGTGGCAATGCAGCAGCGAAAGGGCGCCTGGGCGCAACTGTTCTCGCCTCGTTGGCGTCGCAACACCCTCGTGGGTTGCGTCTTTTATACGTGCCAGGTCATTCCGTTCTTTGCGCTCGGCACATTCTCACCGCGTGTTCTTGAGGCCCTCCAGGTCAAGGACAGCTTCGCCGGTGGCGTCGTGTACAACGTCCTGCTCTTCATTGGAGCCATCATTGGTCTGCTCCTGATCGATCGTCTGTCACGCCGTGCGTTCCTGATCGGGACGTTCTATCTTGCGGCGATCGCGCTGGCTCTCCTCGCATTCGGACACTTTGGCCCGATCGGGACAATGCTCGTCTTCGGTGTTTTCGCGTGTGTCCTTTCCGCAGCGGCAAACCTTGAATTCGTCTACCCGCCGGAACTGTTTCCCACTCATCTGCGCGCATCCGGGGTCGGCCTCGCTGTGGCGTCCAGCCGATTCGGCTCTGCAATCAGCACCTTCCTGCTGCCGATTGCCGTTCAGCAAGTAGGGATTCACGCAGCGCTTGGCGCGTGCGTGGCGGTGCTGGTGTTCGGCGGGGTGTTCTGCCACATGCTCGCTCCCGAGACCGGCAATGACAACCTGTCGGACGTAGGCGGTGCGAACGACTCCGAAGAGCCTCGCCCAGTCGCATCCACCACGCCCCTGAACCACTCCGTCGCGCGCTGACACGACACTTCCGGTTGCAAGGAGACCAAATGTCCTTTAGCAAGCCCATCGACATGAACGCGGTGCAGGTGTTCGTAGCAGTGGCCGAAGAAGGAAGCATGTCCGGCGCAGCAACCCGCCTGGGCATTTCCCAGTCGGGCGTCTCCCAGATGGTCCGGCAACTGGAGGACGACCTGGGCGTCATTCTGGTGAACCGTACGCGACGTCCGTTGTCCTTGACGCCTTTTGGTATCGCGTTGAAGAACCGTGGCGCGATCCTCACTGAGGAGATCGCAAATCTCAAGGCACAGGTTGTCGAAGCGGGGCGCGGCATCAACCCGGATCTCCGTATCGGTCTGGTGGACTCATTCGCTGCAACCTGTGGCTCTCTTCTGATTAAGCGATTGCTCGGCAAGACGTCCCAGCTCTCGATCCGCACGGGTCTGAGTCCCCAACAAGGCGAGGCGCTGTTGCGAAGAGACCTTGACTTGGTTGTCACCAGCGACCCGCTGATGGACGCCAACGAGGTAGTCAGATATCGCTTGTTTTCCGAGCGCTATCTGGTAATTACGCCGCGTGACCAACGGCATCCGATCAAGACGCTAGACGACCTGCGACCCCTTGCCAACGCCCTGCCGATTGTCCGGTTCAACCGGAACTCGCAGGTCGGAATGCAGGTCGATCGCTATCTCCGTCGGATCGACTTGCGGATGCCAAACCGACTGGAGCTCGACAACGCCGACGCCCTCACCTCAATGGTGGCCGAGGGAATCGGCTGGGCGCTGACATCCCCCATGTGCCTTTTGCAGGCCGTCGCCTATGCCGATCGCGTCTCGATCCACGTGGTGGAAGGTATGGGCCTGGAACGGTCTCTTTATCTGGTCGCCCGTCGCGACGAGTACACCACCTTTTTCGAAGACGCGTGCACGATCGCGCGCGAAGTCATCGAGACCTCCCTTCTACCCCGACTGCGGGATATTGGAAGTGGGGTCGACAAACTGATCACTCTAAATGAGAGGACAAACCATGAGTAATACCCTCAACAACGACGGCCGTACCGAGCGCGACTATGTCGGCGAGGTCAGCATCCCCGCCGACATGCTCTACGGTGTGAATACGGTGCGAGGCTTCCAAAACCTGACGGTCTCGCCTCTGAACGTCGCTCACTTTCCTGAGTTCAGTACGGCATTTGCCCAGTGCAAGTGGGCGGCCGCGCTGGCCAATCGCGACACGGGCGTCATCACCGCTGAGGAATGCGATGCCATCACGCGTGCGTGCGATGACATTGTTAGCGGCGCGTTTTCCGACTCGCTCATCGTCGACCTGATGGAAGGATCGGGCGGCACTTCGACCAACATGAACTTCAATGAGGTGATTGCCAATCGCGCTCAGCAACTCATGGGGAGCGAGCCGGGTAACTACGAGCTCATCCATCCGAATGATCATGTCAATCGGTCCCAGTCGACCAACGATGTCTATCCGGCAGCGATGAAGATCGCGACCTACGCGATGCTTGGTCCGCTGATCGATGAAGTCAGGATGTTGGCACGGTTGTTCGATCGCAAGGCGTACGAGTTCGCCGACATTCTGCACCTCGGCAGAACGTGCCTTCAGGATGCACAGCCTATGCGTCTCGGCCAACTCTTTGGCGGATATGCCTCCCTGACCCATCGCCTCGCGGAGGAACTGGTCGCAGTGCGCGACAAGCTTCGCACTCTGCCCCTTGGTGGCACCGCTATCGGCACGGGCTTCGGAGCCCCGGCAGGCTATCGCGCTGCAGTATATCCGCACCTCAGCCGCGTTACCGGGGTGGAATACCAGCCGCCTGCGGACCCGTTCGACGCGATGCAGAACATGGACGTGTTCTCCCGTGTGTCGGCAGAACTCCGCACCTGTGCGACCTCGCTGGCCAAGGTGGCAGCAGACCTTACCGTACTGTCTTCCGGGCCTGTTGGTGGTGTCGGTGAACTGCGCCTTCCCGAAGCGCAGGCGGGTTCGTCCATCATGCCCGGCAAGGTGAACCCGGTCCTACCCATGGCGATGATCCAACTGAGCTTTGCTGTGGTCGGTAACGACGTCGCAGTCGCGCAAGCCGTGCAGTATGGCGAACTGGAAATCAATCATTTTGAACCCGTCGTGGCATCCCGCGTCTTTGATAGCATCACGCTTCTGAAGAACGGCATCCAGCGATTTGGTGAGAAGTGCGTCGTCGGCATCCAGGCAGATGTGGCCCGTAACGAGAAGCATCTGCTCGAATCCATGGCAGTCGCCACTGCGCTCGTCCCGACGATTGGCTACGCAAAGGTCAGCAAACTTGCCCGCCAGTCCGTGGCCGAAGGGCGGCCACTGGTGAGCATTCTCGAGGAAACCGGCCTGCTTTCAAAACAGGAAACCCTCGAGGCGATCAAGAAGGCCTCGCATCCGGTCTTCAACCCCTGAGTGGTGTAACCGCCGCCAGGCTAGAAATGGCGGCGGGTTTTTAATGAATTTTGACGACAGAAGAATGGTTGAAAAGGAAGAACTACTTTCGATTCTGAAGGCAAGGAACATTCCCTTTGCCTACGAAGATCATGAGCGCGTGCTCAACATGGCGGAATCCAGTGAACTCCGACTTTCATTGGAGGGCACTCGCTGCAAGAATCTGCTCCTGCAGGACAAACAGGGACATGTCTACCTCGTTGTGACAACCTCCGAGAAGGCCTTGGATCTCTCCGCCGCGGCAAAGAGCATCGGCAGCAAAAGGCTGTCTTTCGCGTCTGCCGAACGTATGCAAGGCATGCTGGGCGTGCTCCCAGGTTCGCTTAGCCCTCTGGCATTGATCAACGATGTCGAGCCATCCATTGACCTGGTAGTCGATGCCGAACTGCAAGGCGAGCCGACCTTCCTCTTTCATCCTTTGGATAGCGCAGCGACGCTCTCAATTTCCAGGCTGGATCTGGAGGCGTTTCTTTCATCCACGGGGCATAAAATTGAGTGGGCCACGCTCGCGACGCGCTTGGCAGCCTAGCGTAACGACGTCGACCAGTTCGTCGAGCAGATGCAGCTTGGTGGCGCGGCTCCCTGTTTTCGCGCGATAGCTATCGCCAACGGAATTGTGCGGTTTCCTAATGCGAATGGCGATGGTGGAGGTCTGGATAGTGCGGGTGTTTGTGCACAAGCGCTTCGTGATGGTGCCGATGCCGGTGGGGTTCTCGGCCGTCCCAGGGAAAGTCGTGCGTATGCTGGTGGTGCTCGTCGTGCCGGTGCGCGTGAATATGATCGAGCGGCTCGTGGGTGTGCTCATGTTCGTGCCGCTCCCGCAAGTGCAACCACACCCCCAGCATCATCAACGTTGCGGCGAGCCAGAACGCCACGCTCGGCACCTCTGGCCAAATCGCGAACGAGATCACGACCCCAATCAACGGGGCTACCGAGAAATAAGCTCCCGTTCTGGCGGTGCCGAGAACGCGCAACCCTACCACGAACAGCGCAAGGCTAACGCCATAGCCGGCGAATCCGACCAACATCGCACCGGCTAGGACCGTTGGCGAAGGCAATGCCGCCCCCTGCGCCAGGGCCAACGCTGTATTGCAGAGCCCGGCGACCAGCCCCTTGATACAAGCCAGCAAGAGCGCATCGTTGCTCGACACCTTGCGCGTCAGGTTGTTGTCCACTGCCCAGCACAGGCAAGCCGCGACGATCAATAATGCGCCCATCGACAACTGCAGACTTCCTGGCTGCCAGGAGAGCAGCATACCGCCCGCAACGATGGCAATCATGCCGAGCACAATCTGCCGGTCGGCGTTTTCCTTGAACACGATCCAGGCAATCATCGCGGTGAACACTCCCTCTACGTTCAAGAGGAGTGATGCCGACGCGGCATTGGTTGACACGAGCCCGGTCATCAAAAGCCCTGGGCCAGCGACGCCACCAGCTAGGATGGCGCCCAATAGCCAGGTCCAATCAGCCTTAGGTATGCCGAGCTGCTCACTCGACAAGGCGGGTGGGTGCCACAGCCGTCGCGCCACGATCACCAAGGCAAGCCCGACGCCGCTCCCGAGATACAAGAGTCCCGCAAGCAGGATCGGTGAGACCGCGCCGGTCAGGGATTTTGCAAGGGGTGTACTGGCACCGAAGAGGAGTGCCGCCAATAGTGCTGGGGAAGCGGTACGCAGAGACATTGCCGTAGAACCTCAAACCGAGTAAGCACATTGTCCTTCCGCGCCAAAGGAAATGCCAGGCGTGACGGTATCTGGCAAGCAAGGGGGCTGCCTCGAATCCTGCCAGCAGACACGTTCGACCCGTCAGTCCGCGCGACCAAAGTGCGTCACCATTTGCGTTCGGTCGGCCTTCCTCCCAGTTCCAATATATCGTCGTGCGGAGTGATCGTCCGATCCTACTTCCATCGTCGAAGAACACGCTGAAACACCAAGCTATTCGGTAGCTGTAGCACGACCTCCTGTCCGTCTGAGGTAGCTTCCAGCAACGTCGTATAGACGAGGTTGATGTCCTGTACCCGTCCCTTTATCCCTGGCTTTTCTCCATTCTCGAGCAGCTCAACCGTTTCCCCGATGCGGAATGCCCCGGTAAAGTAGATCAGCAGCGCACAGAACAAGTTCGACAGCACACTCCACGCCGCGAAGAACGCGACAGCACCGACGGTCGCGAAGCCCGTGAATGCCGTCCACAGTACGGTACCGGATACACCCAATCGCTCCAAAGCCCACAGGGTGGCCGCCACGTAGACGATCGCCGCGACGACACGCAACGAAAGCGCGGCGACCTTGGCCGGTAGTAAATACGTTTTTGTCAGCTTCCGGAGCAACCGACTTGCGATGCGCACCGCTAGCCATGCAACCGCGCCTATCAGAACAACCTCAACTGCCGGGACCAGAATATCGAACCAATCTGCCATCCACGGGGGAAGGCTATCGTGTATAGCTTGAAGAAGTCTGTTCATACGCTCACGACACAAAACCTGCTCACGCGGCGACGCAGTGCCGGTAATCTAATTTGTTAGTCTGGTGCTGCCTGATTCAACCTCGCACGTTCGTGCGAAGGCGTGCCAAACCGTATCGAATCTACAGAGCACGCTCTATGAGCGGGGACGCAGTAATCATCGGTTCACCCCAACAAATCGCCCCAAAAATAGGCAACAAGCTGATGGCGATTGGCGAGGCCCGCCTTCTTGTACGGGCTGGCAGCATGCTCCCGTACGGTCGTATCACCGCACTGTAACGCATGCGCACATTCTTCGACGGAAAGCCCCTTCATCAGAAGCGTTGCCACATCCATCTCGGATGGCGTCAATTTCCACAGCTGGAACTGAATTCGCATCGACTGAAGGAAATTCCGCGTGACTTGGATGGACGCTTCGTCTCGCTCGATCATCGCCTGCTGTCGCGCCGCCGCACTGGCGGCAACCGCGCGCAGTTTCTGTAAGGAGCGACGCCGTCGCTCACGAATCACGAGCCAGGCCATTGCCATTATCCCTGCCGCGCCGACACCTGCCTCCGCAAATGCATGGGAATCAGTGGATTTGGTAGCGAGATGGTAGAAATCCCACGCCTGATAGGCCGAGATCATCAACAGAGCGGATGTCAATATCGACCGCATGACCCGAAATATTTCGCCATTCTGCTGCGTGGAGGAAACCACCAGGCATCGCAGTCCGCAACGGTCCGCACCTAGTCTTGTGAGCGGTCTGTCGACCTTCGTGAAAGTTCAACGTCAAAGCGGGAGCGGCGCGAGTCTACTATGAGAAAGATTGCTTGCGCATTGCGAAGCGATTACAGCCCCTGCGACTGGTATGGGGCCAACGCTGCGACGTTCCGCCTTCTTTTCGCTAGATACTCGTCAGTGGCTACGCCGTCATCATTTCGTAATCCCCCCGACAGGTAAGCCCCCTAGAATCCCCCTGTTCGCTTCCAGGGATCGAGGGCTCGGACGCCCAGCGACACTCCGGCCGGCCGCCACCCAATCGACTCCCAGTGCAAGTCGCATCTACTCCTCGCGGAGATCAAGAATGCGCCACGTGTTCTGCCACACGCACAACGTCACGAGAGCAACGCAACACCTCCGAGGCCCTGGCCCTTCGCTGGGGCTGACAGTAATTGACGAATATCGGTGGCGATTGTCGCCGAAACCTTGATGGGCAGTCTCTTGAAGCGAAAGATTCTCTTGGCCTTGACCATCGCGATCACGGTGGTCCTCTGGATTTCCACGCTATCCATGCGCCCGCTGTATGAGCCCGATGAAGGGCGATACGCCGAGGTTCCCCGCGAGATGTACGTCTCAGGTGATTGGGTCACACCACGCCTGAACGGCGTCAAGTTCTTCGACAAACCACCGCTCCAGTACTGGGCGACCGCTACCGCCTACGAGATCTTTGGCCCTTCCGAATGGACCGCCCGGATCTGGAGTGCCCTCGCAGGACTCTTGGGCGTCGCTGCCGCATGGTGGGCGGCGCGATTGCTCTACGGAAGCCAGATGGGCCTGGCTGCTGCACTAGCACTTGTTGGCGCCCCGCTCTGGATTCTTGGCTCGAATCTGACAACGACGGACATTGGCGTCGGTGCGCTTCTCGGAAGCGCAGCCCTGATGTTCACGGTCGCCTACCAGAAGCGAGAGCCTCGCCTGTTCCCAGCCGTCTGGTTGCTGGTTGGACTGGCTTTCCTCGCCAAAGGCTTGATCGCCGTGGTGCTGCCAGCAATCACGTTGTTGCTCTATGCACTGCTGACCGGGCAGATCTTCAGCTTCCTGAGCACCAAATTCTGGCGCTGGAGCCTGCTCGCCGTTGCGATTGCAGTGCCGTGGATCATCATGGTTTCGGTACGCAACCCGGAGTTTCTAAACTACTTCTTCATCCACGAGCATTTTGCAAGGTTCTCGTCTTCGGTGCATGAGCGAGACAAGCCCGTCTGGTTCTTCCTTGCAGTGGGTGCCGCCGGCGTCCTGCCGTTCATCGCTCTGATTCCCGGCGCCATCGCACCTCGGCCGGGATTGGCCCGGACAACGCGGAGCTTCGATTCCCAGCTATTTCTGTCGCTATGGGTGATCGTGGTGATTGGATTTTTCTCGATTTCCCGCTCCAAGCTGCCGCTCTATATCCTCCCCGCCTTTCCGCCGGCGGCCGTACTGCTTGCCCATCGGGCAATGGCCGTGAGTCGCCCCACCCTTGCCGCGAGCTTCCTCTCCTTGCCGCTGCTTGGCGTAGCGATCGCGTTTCTGCTGTGGCACCCGACACTGTCGGGTGCGGTGCTAAAGCGCGACGTCACTGACCCAGCATCGCTCCAGGTATGGGGCTCCGTCACCATGGCGATCCTGGTGCTGGGGGGCTTCCTGGCCTTTGGCATCGCTATGCGTGGCCGCAGGCTATGCGCGGTCGCCGTCGCGTCCCTGGCGACACTTGCCGGCCTACAGACGGGACTGCTGGCGTCGCGAGCATTTGAATCGCTTTCCATCAAGCCGATCGGCATTGAAGCCAAAGCTGCGGCCCGCATCAACACGGAACTGTTCAACGTCGGGCAGATTGACCGGGGCCTGGCATTCTATGCCGAGCGGGAGCCCACCATTGTGGGGGCCAGATCCGAGCTGGATCTTGGCTTCACGGTCGAACCCAACAAGTGGATCGCCGATGAAGCTGCGTTTGTACAGCGATGGACAGCCCCCGGCCACAAGCTCGCCGTCATGCGCAAGGACACGTTCGAGCGACTGAAGGCGTTGCTCGGAGCGGATACGACCGTGCTCAGCCGACATGGCGTCAACGTTCTCGTGCAGAAGCCATGACCATCCCGGCGCGTTTTGTACGATTTCTTGGCGCTGGCGCGACGGCTACTGCGTTGCACTATGCCGCGCTGATCGCGCTCGTCAGCTTTGGTGCGCCTGCGTTACCGGCGTCGGCAGCCGGTAGCGTCGTCGGACTGCTGAGCCACTATTTCATCAGCAGCCGATGGGTGTTCGTACGTGCTCACTCGGAGCGCGCCGCCTTCGTCCGGTTCATCCTGGTCTCGGTCCTGGCATTCCTGCTCAACTCAATTCTGATGTGGGCAGGACTGGCCGTCGGTCTGCATTACCTGATTGCCCAGATCGCCTCGACCCTTTTAGTCATGTTGGTCAACTACGTACTCCATGCAAACTGGACGTTCATGAATGGAGCGATGCGATGAATGATCCCACCCTGCCGACCGAGAAGATTTCGGTCGTCGTGCCGCTCTTCAATGAAGAGGCCGTCCTGCCCCAGTTTCATTTCCGGCTCCTCCGCGTCATGGAGGGACTGGGTTCCGACTACGAAGTCATCTATGTCGACGATGGCAGCCGAGACCGATCGTTGGAACTGGCGCACCGTCTGAAGGCCGATGAAGCGCGCGTGGGCATTGTCGAACTTAGTCGCAACTTCGGCAAAGAGGCCGCACTGACCGCAGGCCTCGATGTGGCAGGCGGTGACGCCGTGGTGATCATCGATGCCGACCTGCAAGATCCGCCGGAGTTGATTCCCGCCTTGGTCGACAAATGGCGAGAGGGCTTCGACGTGGTCTATGCCACGCGTACCTCTCGGGACGGCGAGTCGTTCCTCAAGAAGTTCACCGCGCACTGGTTCTATCGACTGATGGGCAAACTCAGCGACACGGAGATCCCGGCCGACACCGGTGACTTCCGTGTCATGAGCCGGCGTGCTGTGGCTGCATTGGGGCAGCTTCGAGAGCAACACCGGTTCATGAAGGGGCTTTACTCCTGGATCGGATTCCGTCAGACCGCGGTCATGTATCGGCGCGACGCACGGGCATCGGGAACGACCAAGTTCAACTACCGTAAGCTCCTGCGCTTTGCGGTGGACGGCATTACCGCCTTTTCCACTGTCCCGCTCAAGTTCGCGACCTCCATTGGCCTGCTTGTCGCCATCCCTGCATTTGGCATGGCTGCTTACATCGTCGGCAAGACGCTGCTCTATGGCGACCCTGTACACGGCTATCCATCGATGATGACCGTCCTGCTGATGCTTGGCGGGCTGCAACTCGTCTTTCTCGGAATACTGGGGGAGTATGTCGGGCGGCTGTTTAATGAGGTCAAGCGACGCCCGGTGTATCTCGTTGCGAGCTATGCAGCGCCCGCAGGCACCGAGCCTAGCGTCAGCGGCGTAGTTCAGGAACCGCGGCAGCCAGCAAGGACCCCAATGGCGCCTGCAGCCATCTTCCACGCACCGGGTAGATCTCAGGGTGAAGAGCCGGATCTGGCGGACGGCCGGCACCAAGCCTCCGCTCTAACCGAGAAGCTGGCCTCGGTTCGTTAGCCGGCTGAAGACGTGCGCGACGCCCGCAGATGGCGAGCAAGCGTCGGCATCATGACGTCTTTGACAGAATGTGAAATACCAGCAACTTTCACCACCCCTCGCCATTTTCATCCGTTGACCCTGTAGCTACTACAGACTATCTACTGCAGTCATTGGCAACGCGATGCGCTACGGGACAGCGAAGCGAAGGTCCCGAGCGCCCCGCAAACGCGACGACACATATCCACTAAGGAGAGAATAGATGGGTTTCCTGGAACGACTCTTGAGCGGTCACGGCGGCGGCCACCATGGCAAGGGAATGCGGCGCGGTCACGGCGGAGGCCATCACGGCAATGGTTATGGTGATTCCGGCAACGGTTACGGCAATCCCCCTGCGCCGCCGCAGAGCTACGCCAGGCATCCCTGCCCAACCTGCGGTGTTGTGGGCGTCAATGGTGCACGCTTCTGCCAACAATGCGGTAGTTCGCTGGTTCCCACGCCGTGCACGCAATGCGGCACCGCCCTTGCGCAAGATGCCAAGTTCTGCGGCAGTTGCGGCAAAGCCAAGTAAGGAAAAACTGTGAGGGCGGTCGCGTCCGGCATCCTTGCCTGAACGCGACCTTTGCATCATCTGGACTTGTCGCGATAAGCAAGCAGCCGAAGTGCATTGAATACGACGATGAGGGTCGAACCCTCATGCATCGCGACGGCGGGACCGATGCCGAGACCAAGGATCGTCGCTGGCAGTAGGAAAGCCACGACACCCAGACTGATATAGACGTTCTGCAGGATGATGGCCCGCGTGTGGCGGCTCAGCCCGACCACAAACGGCAGGTGCTTGAGATCGTCGGCCATCAGTGCCACGTCGGCCGTTTCCAGTGCCACGTCGGAACCTGCAGCGCCCATAGCAATACCCACGGTGGCATTTGCCATCGCCGGCGCATCGTTGACGCCGTCCCCTACCATTGCCACCTTGGCTTCCGCGCGCAGTTTTTGAATCGCTTCGACCTTGTCCTCGGGCATCAGATCGCCCCAAGCTTCGTCGATGCCCACTTCCTTAGCGACTGCCTCCGCCGCGCGCTGATGATCGCCGGAGATCATGATCATGCGCGTAATACCAAGACCGCGCAGCGCCTGGAGTGCGGATTGCGCCGACGCGCGTGGTGTATCCATCAGACCAATAGCGCCAAGGTCCCGGTCCCCCTGCCTCACGATCATCGTCGTGCGACCATTGCTCCGCAGCGTCTGGGCGGCCTTCGTCATCGCGTCACTCAGCGGGGCCATGCCCTCGGCACCGAACATGTCCGGCTTGCCGATCCACACGGTTTCATTGCCCAACGTCGCCGTGACACCGCGCCCGGTCAGGCTTTGGAGATGCGTCGCTTCCGGGACGGGGCTTCCTTCCAGGCGCTTGCGGCCATCGCGCGCAATGGCGGCGGCCAGCGGGTGGTCACTGAGAGACTCCACGGCCACGGCCACCGTTAGCAAATCCTGTTCGGAAACGCCATCGGCAGCAAACACGTCGGTGATGCGAGGACGCCCTTCGGTGAGCGTTCCAGTCTTATCGAATGCGATCGCCTTGAGGGAGCCAAGATTCTCGAGCGGCGCCCCGCCTTTGATGAGTACCCCTCCACGGGCCGCCCGTGCCACCCCGGAGAGGACCGCGCTAGGTGTAGCAATGGCAAGCGCGCACGGGCTAGCAGCCACCAACACCGCCATGGCGCGGTAGAAGCTAGCGCTGAACGGCTCATCGACGACCACACCTGCAAACAGCAACAATACCGCCAGCACAAGTACAGCCGGGACGAAAATCCGCTCGAACCTCTCGGTGAATCGTTGGCTGGGCGATTTCTGCGCCTCGGCCTCGCTGACCATCTTGACGACTTTCGCCAATGCGCTCTCACTGGAAAGACGCGTCACTTCTACTTCGATGGCCCCAGCCCCGTTGATGGTTCCGGCGAACACGCGTGAGCTGGCCTCTACACCGTCCGGCCTCGTTCTAGCCGCTTGCACATCAGCCACCGGCTGCTTGTCGACGGGAATGCTCTCGCCAGTCACTGGCGCCTGATTGATCGAGGACGTCCCACTCACCAAGAATCCATCGACGGGCAAACGTTCATTTGGTCGGACAACAACCACGTCACCGACCCGCAACTCCTCTACCGGTACTTCGCTCACATCGCCATCGCGGCGCACCCTGGCCGTAGCAGGCGTGAGCTCGGCAAGGGCTTCGATGGCCCGCTTCGCCCGCCCCATCGCGTAGTGCTCGAGTCCATGACCGAGACTGAACAGGAACAGCAGTAGCGCGCCCTCAGCCCATGCGCCGAGCGAAGCCGCACCCGCCGCGGCGACTAGCATCAGCGTATCGATCTCGAACTTTTTCAACCGAAGGTTTTCGATTGCCTCGCGTACGGTGTAGAAGCCGCCAAAGACGTAGGCAACAACAAAGAGCGAGGTCGGCAGCCAGCCAGGCGCATAGGCGACCAGCTTCTCGATGGCGAAGCCAACGCCGAGCAAGGCACCACAGATGACGGAGAAAATCAGTTCCGTGTTCGGCCCGAACATTCCGCCGTGCTCGTGCCCGGCATGCCCCTTTTCCTCCCCATGAACATGGGACGCGGCACCCTCGCCGTGATCATGGCCGGCATGGCTACGATCACCCCGCGCGCTGCTGTCCGTCGGCGCAAGGCCCCGTTGTGCCAACGCCTCCCGAATCTTCGCCGCCGACGTCCGTTCGTTGTCGAATTCGACGCGCGCCATGCCGGCCGCACTGACCTCTGCCTCGATGACGCCCGGAAAATCACGCAACTGACTTGCAACCGTCCTCGCCCGCCGCGCGTGCGTAATACCCTTAAGATTCCAGACAACATGGCCAAAGCGAGACGAAAGCTTCGCGCCAGTGCTCGTCACCAGTTCGCGGATACGGGAAAGAGAAATGATCGCGGGATCGTAATGCACACAGAGCTGGGGATCATCTCCCGGACTGCCGGACTTGAGATGTGCCGCATCGACGCCATCCTTGGCCCGCAGTTCCGCAAGCAGCCGCTCGACGCAGGGGTCCGAGGAATCAGGGATGCCTGGAAGTAAAACAGGGATGTCCAAGCGCAGCTTTTCGGTCATTGTTACGGGCTCCAGTTGGTCTGAGACGGCAGTGACTCGCACAACTAGCAATCAGTGTGCCTTGCCTTTGACTCCCAATCGACCCATCACCTCAAACATTGCCGACCCGTAATTACTTCGCAATCTGCCAGTCATCTCGCGCGTCTATCGTACGGACACGCTTCCACCGCGGAAGACTCTAGTAATTTACAAGATGCTCAGTGTCGTTGCCTACCTGGCCTTGCTGCTGTCCCCATCGCCAGGCCCCTTGTCCGATACAAGGTACTGCCCGGATCTTGTCGAGAACAGCGTCGTCCCGGCCAACCAGTCCTACACCAAATGCGCCGCACCTGCTCAACTTCAGGCAAAGGCCGCTAACCCCAGACATCGAACGGCCACGCATCCGCCGAAGAAGCAGTCCCCGGCGAGCGCACCAGAAGCATCATCTCGAGACGCGTCGAGCGCCGCCATCAATCTCAGGTAATCTGACGGCGACTGACGTCTGTCACTACGGCCGCATGTCCTGGTAAAGCTTGAGCATATCCTTGTACTCGTCGGCGGTCTTTTGAATGGAGAATCGCATACGCAGCGCATTCTCCGCGAACGCCACGCGCTCGACGTCCATCTCGACGGTGTTGCCGTCCATGCTCGACTGAAGCGGTACCCGATACATAAGGTCCTCCTCCAGCGCCGACTTGCTCGCTTCGATATGTCGCGGCGAGGTCATCGTCATGCCGGCGAAATTCTGCCCACTCCCCATCACCCGCTCCAACTCGGCACTGAAGTCGAGATCACGCGCCTTGAAATTCGGTGTGTCCGCGTTCGCGATGTTTGCAGATAACAGCTCGAACCTCCGCGTCCGAAGCCTCAGCGCCTGCTCGTGAACGCTGTCTTCACTACGGGCCCACTTTGCGATGTATGGGGTATCCATTTCCACTCTCCAACTAGTTCGGAGCGCGCAGCGTATGTCAGCGGCATTCGACACTGTGGTTAGAGCAACGACCCTTTTTCATGAGTTTCCCATTACCAACTCGCAATGTTCGCGTCGACGTCGAAGGACGGCGCTTGCTGGAAGCCTTGTCAACACGTGCAATCCATAGTGCTTGCATACCTGTCGTCGCTGAACCACGAAGTTCCCCCGTGTAATTGCAAAGCAATCTGAGCGTCATCTGCGGATTTCTATACTCGCCCTCAACAAAAATTCATTCTGGCCTTACTGAGGAGAATCCATGAAGATTAGTCGCATTGCCGTTGCATCGTTTGGTCTGTTCGCCACGACAGCCTTCGCTCAATCCACCGTGACGCTCTACGGTGTCGCCGATGCTGGTATCGAGTATCTGAGCAACGTCCCGTCTGCTTCGCCTGGTGGTTCAAGCCAGGTCCGCATGACCTCGGGCAATATGTCGACGTCGCGCTGGGGCATGCGTGGCGTTGAAGATCTCGGCGTGTGCGTGAGCACGAGATTCGATGGATGCGCGAGCACGGTAATTGATGGTCGGCTGCGGCACCGTCCATCACCAATGTTGCGTGCCGTCGGGCAACGCTGATGGACGTGGCGATCTATCGCGGTGGACCGGATGCGGAGCAGCGGCACTGATGTAACAAGGGGCCCGGCGGGCCCCTTGTTACTGGATCAGAAGTCGTTATCTGCGAGATCGCCAAGGCCATCAGGATGCTCCTGCCGATCTTCGGCCAGCCACTGGGCCAAGGCCAATTGATAGTGAGCATGCAGACGGTCGCGCAGATCGTCGAGCAATTCGATCACAGCCCAGGCCTGCGCGGGCGTCCAGTTGGCATCAATGAGCAGGGGCAGCCCCTGGGCGATGCCGGATGGCTGGTGGAAGGTCATGGTGATGTCGTCGTTGTGTTGATGGACGTGGCGGCGATGGCCAACGGCGCCACTCACCGCCTGGCGCGGCGGTTCAGGGTTGCGCTGTAGGTTTCCAGATAGAGCTTCTCGTCGATCTGCGGTAGCTCCCGCTGCGCGGCCTGGGCCAGAAGCTCGCCCGCCAGGTTCATCAGGATGCGGTAATTGCCGGCGGCGTGCTCACACAGGGTCTGGCGCAATGGCATGGTCATCAGGGTGGCGTTGCCGGCGGCGGCCAGCAAGTGGTCCAGGCAGGCCTGCAGCTCGTCGATGCTCGCACTCTCCAGCGCCAGACGGCAGCGGATGCGGCTGCCCAGCGGGATCAGGTCCTCGCGGCTGAACTTCTCCGGCAGGCGAGCGTCGCCGGCAAGCACCACGCACAGCAGCAATTGCGAGTCGAAGCGTGCCTGTGCGAGCAGGCGCAGTTCCGAGAGGGCTGGCACCGCCATCTCCTGGGCTTCATCGATGAGCAGCACGCAGCGGCGGCGGCTGGCCTCCATGTGGGTGAGCCAGCGCTCGCGCAGCGCCTTGAAGCCGCCCCAGCGATTGTGGGGCTTGAGCGGTACGGTAAAGATGTCGCTGAGCTCGCGATAGAAGTCCGCCAGATTGCTCTGTGGGTGAGCGATCGAGCCGACCATCAGATCGGGGACGCGCATGAGGCGCTGATGGAGCAGGCGCAGCGTGACGCTCTTGCCGCAACCGGGGTCGCCATGCACCATGGCGAAGCCGCCTTCGCGGGCCATACCGTTCTCAATGCGCCAGCAGAAGTGATCGAGCTTGGGTGGCACGAACACGGCCTCGACGGGGATGTCCTGGGCGAAGGGGTTGAACTTCAGACCGTACAAGGCCAGCAGGTTGGGTTGATTCATAGCTTGGTGGGTGCGGGTGGGAGATAGGCCGGCGGCAGGCCGGTGGCGGCGTGTTCGGCGAGCAACTGACGCAGCAGCGGCGCAGTGCCAGCCTGCGCGGGTTCCTCGTTAGCAGGCGAGGCACCCTTGGCCGTGAGATGCGCGCGCCGTGCGTCGGCATTGGCAGACTTGTCCAGCGGGAACACGGCGGCCAGGATCGCGCCGATGCGCGCATCGATCAGGTCGACTTGGGAGAGATCCCAGCGCGCGTAGCTCAGGCAGACTTGCTCGAGGTGGCGGTAAGCGCCGGGGATCTCGAAGCGCACGCCGTCCAACGTGAAGGTGCCGTCGGTTCTGCGCTGGCGGCGATGCTGGCGGATACGGAAGGCCCGGCGCAAGGCCAGCGCCTCGGGACTGGGGCGCGAGACGTCGGCACAGGACAGGTAGCGCTGCAGAGGCGTCGCCTCGAGTTCGGCGTGTTCCTTGTGGTGGTATTCCTGCTCGACCCAGGCCTGCGTGGCGAGGTTCAATTGCTCCAGGGTGAGGTGCGACTCACCTTCGAGCATGGCCATCAGCCGGGACTCGAGCTGTCCCCAGAAGCGTTCCTGCTTGGCATTCTGGTATGGGCTGTAGGGCAAGGTAGTCTGGTGCAGGATGCCCAGACTGGCCAGCCCCTCGACGAACTCGTCGGCCATCATGGCTGCGCCGTTATCGGTCATGATGGCCCGCGGCAGCCCTCGCTTCATGATCGCCTGCGAGACGCCGTGCACCAGCGAGGCAGTGGTCTCGTCGAGGAACCACTGCAGGTGGCAGACCAGCCGCGAATGGTCGTCCATAATGCAGAGCAGCAGCGGCTTGTGCCACTGCCCATCGGGGGTGAGCACCTTGCGCGAACCATGGTGGAAGTCCAGGTGCCAGAGCGCGGCCACGTGGTCGACCTCGTAGCTACGCACCTCGCGTGCCTCGCGGCGAGCCGCAGCAGCGATGGCCCCATCCGTGCTCGAGCGCGGGGTTGGCTTGCGCACCAGACCCTGCGCCTTCAGATACCGGCACACCGTGGTGTAGGACGGCAGCGTGTCCGGGCCATCCTTGGTCGCGACGCGCAGGTTGTCGTAATGCAACTGCATGGTCCAGCCGGGGTGCTGACGGTACTGCTCGACCAGCGCTTCGATGATGGCTGGGCTCAGACTGACGAAGTGGCCGCAATCGTCGCGCAGTCGGTTCTTGAGTTGATCGACCGGATCCTGGACGTGACGGGCCCGGTAATACCAGCGTTCGATGGAAGACGCGCCGAACTGAACGTCGGCGCCGGTGATGGGGTGCCGCCAGACCTTGGCGGCCAGTGCCTGGAACGCTTGCTGCAATTCTCCTTTGGCAGGCGGCGAAGCCAGCAAAGGGCCAATGACCGAGAAGCGCAAGCGCGCCCATCGGTTGCGATGATCAATCGATAGTGACATGACTCTCCGTTGGGGGGATAACGGGAGCAGGCTACGGGCAGTGCGGGTGACCCGCCATCGACATGTTCTGCGGGAGATTCCCCTATCTGGCGCATCCCTCAGCCAGCGTGGTCAGGCCGGGCCCAGCAGCAGAAGCAACACCGCGGCCAGACGCTCGTCTTCGCTGTCGTGCTCGACCGATTGCAGCAGGCAGTCGGGATAGATGAACGGCTCGGGCGTTGGCGGGATGAGGCCACGCAGCCACCGACCGACGGGGGTCTTGGGGAAGGTCTCGGTCCACCACTGACGCCAGCGCTTGAGCGTGGCCCAACTGATCGCCGGCAGGCCGTCCAGGCAGGCGCCAGTGGCACGGCTCGATCGCAGTACCAGGACAATGGCCAGCCAGACACGCCGGCCGAGAAAGCGCACCGAATCGGGCGTCATGCGTTTGCGGCATCCGGCACAGCACAGGCTCAGGCGCGTATTGCAGTCCGGGTGTGCTGCCGGTGGGCATCCGCGCGGCTTACGCGGATAGTTGGCACTGTGCAGCACAGAGCCGCAATGGCAGCAGCCCCTGTCTCGCGCCACCTTCATCAAGTCTTCGTCGATCCGGCGCAACAGGGCAAAAAACGCTGGCGTTTGTAGCAAGGCATGGCACACTGCTGAGGTCTCCTTCATTGCTCGACACAATAAAGGCGACATCTTCCCTCAGGCGCGTGCATGCACGCTCCCTGAGGGAACCCCTCCAGCGTCCATCACCGTTCTTGCTCAAATCCCCACGCTTTCGGCATCACGAAAGCTGCTTATGCACACGTGGCGTGCGGGATCGTCTACGCCCCGTGCTCATGACGGCATGCATCACGGCACTCGGCATGATTCCGCTGTTGCTGGCGACCGGCCCAGGATCAGAGATTCAGCGTCCTCTGGCCATCGTAGTGACCGGCGGCCTGGTGACTTCGACCGCGCTTACTCTCCTACTCCTTCCGCTGCTATTTGAGCGGTTTGGAACCGCACGCTCTCAGCGGGCGAGCATCCGGACGCCTGCCGGATCCTCGGTTGAATAATGAACCAGCGCGAGAACTTTGCAATGGAAAATCGAATTGTATTTGGCAGCTACGCGCTGTTCCTGACAGCCCTACTCTGCAACCCCACCCTTTCACGGGCGGCTGCGGGATACTTGCCCGCACCCGGTGCGGTCGAAGCCGCGCTGAATGCAGCCCCGTCCGTCTCGGCGGCGATCGCTCGGCAAGATAGCGCCAACGCCCGAGCCGTCGGCATCCGTGCCGGAACGGCGGAGTTTGTCGTACGTGCTACGGGGCAGAACCGGAATGTGACCAATCCTTCTGCAAACTTCGCAGAAGGCCAGGTTGCAATCGAGCGTCCGCTACGTCTTTGGGGGAAAGCGGATGCCGATGCCGCGATTGCGGACGCAGCCATCGATGCCGGTGCGCTAGCAGCGGCAGATGCCCGGCACCAGGCGTCCCGACAAATGCTGGCGCTTTGGTTCAATGTCATACGCGCACGCGAAGCCACTGAGGCAACGAATCGAAACGTCGAATTGGCCGCAGAACTGGTCTCCTCGACGAGAAAGCGTGCTCGTGCACAAGATGCGTCTCGAATGGATCTTGAGATTATCGAAGCAGAGCTTGCCCGTGCGGAAGCGGCGGCAGCAGGTGCGCGTTCTGCGCAATCTGCCGCCGAGGCAGACCTGCACGCCCGCTATCCACTGCTAGGTATGCCGGGAGGGCTGCCCGTCGAAACGGCCCTGCCAGCATCGACACTGCTTGGTGACGATGCCCGAGCCCGCTACATAGGCTCAAGCTATGCAGTGCGCCTCGCCCTGGCGGAAGAGGCGATGGCCCAACGTGTCGCTCATCGGACCGACCTCGAGCGCAAGCCAGATCCGACGGTCGGCGCCTTCGTGACCGTTGAGCGCGGCGGTACAGAGAGAATTGCCGGCATTTCGATTTCGATGCCCTTGGGTTCATCGTATCGGCGCGCGTCTGCGGTAGCTGCTGCAGCGGACGCAGGGAGTGCCGCGCAACGACGCTATGGCGCGGAGCAGGCTGCAGGAGCCGACTACGATGTTCTGGCGAAGTCCTTTAGTGGACTTAATGCTGCGGCAAAAGCTCAGTTTTCGGCTTTGCAATTGGATCTTAGCGCCGCGGCAAGGAGTCAGAAGGCCTACGCCGCTGGCGAGATCGGCGTCGCCCAACTGCTTGTGGTTCGGCGAAGCCTTGCCGAAACCACCCTCGCTGCCCGAACCGCGGTGGTCAGCGCCTTGGAAGCAGAAGAAAAGCTGAAGCTCGAATTGCAGCTTGATTCGGTCTTCAGGTAAGCAAGCGGGGCCCAGATGCGACACGAAGTGCCACGTATCTGGGCCGCTATGGCGTCACTGACTGATAGCCGTGCTGGGCCGACCGCATTACGCCCAACGTTGTTGCAGGATGCGTGTGACGCCAGTCGGCAGTCTCACGCGTCCACTTCCGAACGTGACTTATAACGACGTACGCGCACTGCTAACTGGGTTCCGCCAAGGAAACTTGAAGCACATCGTATTCCTTACTCAGTTCAGGCCTACCGAAACCGCTAGGTAAGTGATGCACATTTCACGATTCTTTAATCGTACGTTACCCCAAAGTACCCGCGGGACATCGTCCTCCCTTGCGCGACACCTGGCATACCCGAAAGAGGAGGTGTACCCGAGGATCTCATAGCACTCTTATGAAACAAGTAACGAGGCTCCGAGCACCTTATATGTCCGACGATTATGCGACTACGCTAGTCGTCTTCTTCATCGTGGCTGTTCTCGGAATAGTCGCCTTTGCCCTCTACTTACGGTGGAGGTATGGACCATGCAAAAAAGAGACTCAAAGGAGAGCTCACAGGCCACCACGGCGCGGATCGAAACGAAAGCGACGAAAGCGACATTGATCAAATTCGAGCAAGAGATGGTAGTTAGCGCTCATTCCTTCTTCGTTCACGTTCGTTACCTGCTTCGCATCCTATGATGCCCAATGGGATTCACTGACGATCGTAGGACGATCAGCCGCTGCGTAAGCAGCAGACGCGCCGCCAATGGAATCGACGCGCAGGCGTACCGATCCCATGCGGCAGACGGGTAAGTTAGGCAACCATGGGCTAAGTACGGGCTTCCTACTTAGCCCTTTTTTCGACCTCTTTGAGTTCCGGATTGGGTGTACGGCCAAGAGACTCGATGCGGCCCCATTGCCAGAAGATCGTCTTGAGACCCAGCATCGCGCCAAACTGGTTGCCTCCTGGCGTCGGACTCGAACCAGTCGCGGCAGAGCTCACAGAGTAGTTGAGCGTCCCTCGACTATCGATATACCCCACAGTGCCATAGGCAGTGGTGCGCTTGGAGAACGCATGGTTGGCGCGCGCCGCAAACAGCCATGCCTTGTTGCTGCTGTCGTGGAAACGCAGGTGCTGTACAACAAACCGGGACACCTGATCCGCCGGCTTCAGCAGATCGCCACAACCGTTTGTCTGAAGGAAACCGCAGAGTTCGATACCACTCCGGTTACGCGGCATTGGCCGCAATCCGCGCCCACCCAGGCATTGACCAGCTTAGGGTAGCGTAATCCATCGGCGTTGACAGCAACACAACTTCGGGCGCGTAGAACGGCTCGAGACGAAGGGACTGATTTCCAGGGAGACCGGTACGGATCGCCGCACCAAGTTGCTCTATCTCACGGCGCTGGTCGAATCATAGCTGGAACAGATGTATGTGGGCTCTGAACACGCCCAAGAGCGAATGCTGACAGGTCTAACGAAGGCCGAGAAACAGGCATTCATCGAGACGCTAAATCGCATCGTGGACGCCGATAATGAGGTCAGCCGCGTTCCGGTCTCGGCGCCTTAACGACCGAGGTGATCCGTATCGGTTTCAATGCCTGCCAAGATTTCACTTTCCTCCCAAGTGCCGGCGCGCAACGACAAACGTTGCAGTCGTTCAAGAGCAAATTGCGACGCAAGCACTCAGGGGCGACGAGCGGCAAATTCACTCTGTCGTACTCGGGCTCCAAAAGGCCTGATTGATGGCGTCTGAACTGGCCAATTGCGCGACAATGCGATCAAGTTCGTCGCCATCCACGGAAGTTGCCATCAGCACCGCCTCGATTTCGACGTCGTGTACGCCAAAAGCGTGCACAACCAGATCGCGAGTGTGGTGCTCGCTAGCTTCAAGGGCCGCCTCAAGCAAGCGCATCGCCTCCCTCTGACGTTGCCGCGGGGCGATGACGTAGACCGTATTAGTGACCTCGACAGCGTGGGTATCAATAGGCTGACGGTTGATTCGATTGACCACTGGCCTCAGCAGCGTGTTCGCCGCAAGAACGAACAGGCAAGCAAGCGCAGCCTCCAGAATCAACCCCGCACCCGCGCTCGCGCCAACAGCGGCTGATCCCCACAGGGTTGCCGCGGTATTGAGCCCGCGCACGTTCCCTTCCTCCCGCATGATGACGCCGGCGCCGAGAAAGCCGATTCCCGAAACCACATAGGCGACTACCCGCACAGCCCCATCGTGGCCCGCCAGTCGGTTCGCCATATCCACAAAAATGGCCGCGCCGACGGCAACCAGTACGTTGGTACGCAAGCCCGCCGTGCGCTGGCGATATTGCCGCTCGAAGCCTATTACTGTGCCCAGGACAAATGCCGCGGCCAGGCTGATGCAGGTGGCGAGCAATGATTCCAGATTGATATTGGTAACAGCTTCCATGGGAAAATTCGCGTTGATCAAGTATCGGTTTTGGGCCCCCGAGGGGGCCGGATCATGTCATGCCATTGTTACAAGCAGTTGGCAGCACACAGATGAGGGTTATCGACCGTAGCAGTCCTACTGCCAACCGAAACGGCGAACATAGAAACGCTTCATCGCGGTGGTCAACAAGGCATAGCTGACCACGATGCCGACCATCCAAGGGAAGTATGCCCATGGCAATGCCTGCAACTTGAAGTAGCCCGCTAACGGCCCCATCGGCAAGAACACCCCAAGAGCCATGATCAGGGCAGTCATCACGATCAATGGCCAAGCTGCCCGGCTCTCGACAAAAGGCAGCTTAGGCGTGCGAATCATGTGCACAATCAACGTTTGCGTGAGAAGGCCGACCACAAACCATCCGGATTGAAACAGCGATTGGTCGGCACCTGTCTTTGCGGCAAACACAAACCACATCACCAGGTATGTGGTGATATCGAAAATCGAGCTGATCGGCCCAAAGAACACCATGAAGCGCCCGATATCGCCCGGATTCCACTGCAGCGGCCGCGTCACCAGTTCGTCGTCCACTTTGTCAAAGGGAATTGCAATCTGCGAGACGTCATAGAGCAGGTTTTGCACCAACAACTGCAGTGGAAGCATCGGCAAGAAGGGCAAGAACGCACTTGCCACCAACACCGAAAACACGTTGCCAAAGTTGGAACTGGCCGTCATACGAATGTACTTGAGCATATTG